>CAJOLE010000026.1 GCA_905235325.1 uncultured Prevotella sp.
GCCACCGCCGACGTCATGGCCAGCAACATCAACAGGAGTGTCAGTGCTCGCTTGTACCCCTTAGAAATGGGGTAATGTAATTTTTCGATTTTCATGTCTGTTACCTTATTAATTATTATTATTGGATAGTTCAGTCTATCTACGCCAGGGTAGATTCTGCCCCCGATCTGGCTGGCGGCGGCCAGTGCATGGCATACCCCCATACTGCTGTTCGTTGGTTATCGCCTGCAAATATACGGAAAAGTTCCTGAACCGCCAAACGATTCAGGAACTTTTTTTATGTTTTTTTCAGGCTCAGAGGCAGCTTGCCACTGCTCCAGCTCCCAGTACCGACGCGATGGCAGTAGCCACGGCAGCGATAATCTTAAAAATCATCTTCCAGTTCATCGCTCTTTACTCTTAACTCTTAACTTATAACTTATTAACTTATAACTTATTAACTTATTAACTTATTAACTTATTAACTTATAACTCATAACTCATAACTCATAACTAACCACCATTAAGGCTCCACCTGATCCTGGCGGGCGGCTTCGCGGTCGGCGCGGGTCTTGGTGCCGTAGGTGAGCTTACCCTTGGCCTTGGTCAGCTCGGCGCGGGTGAACGAGCCGGTGGCCTGGGCCAGAAGCTTGATGCTCTTCACGTTGGTGCCGAGGTCGTAGTCGAGCAGGGTGGGTGCGCCGGACGACTCGATGTGGGCCTTGAAGATGGCGAGGTTGTCGATCTTGACGTTGCTGCCGTCGAGCAGGAGGTGGCGGATGCACTTCACCATGTCGGTGAGGACGCCCTTGATGCAGCCGGGCGAATAGGGGGTGTTGTGGTTGGCCATGTGCTCGACCAGCTCGTCGAGGCTGAGGGGGGTGTTGTCAACGGCGCGGCCGTAGTACTGGCCATAGGTCTTCGACGCGGTGTTCATGTTCTTGTACTCTTCAATCTGGATTGCCATAGTTCTTTACTGTTTTAATGGTTTGACTTGTTGTTTACTCTCTCTGCAAGTGTTGACGTCAGCGCTGTTGTCTTGTTTGCGAGTGCAAAGGTACGGCAAAATATCGCCGCCCACAAGGAAAACCCTGTGGGCGGCGGAATCCCAAATACGTAAGAGTCTATGTGTCAGCGGCTTCAGGAGCCGCTTACGCTCAAGCGTCGATGTTGGCGTAAGTAGCGTTCTTCTCGATGAACTGCCGGCGCGGCTCGACGTCGTCGCCCATGAGCATCGAGAAAATCTCGTCGGCCTCGGCGGCGTTCTCGATGGTCACCTGCTTCAGCAGGCGGTTCTCGGGGTTCATCGTCGTCTCCCAAAGCTGCTCGGGGTTCATCTCGCCCAGACCTTTGTAGCGCTGGGTGTGGAGGCCCTTGTCGTCGCTGTCGCCGGCCACATACTTGTCGATGAAGGCCTGGCGCTGCTGCTCGGTGTAGCAGTACTCGGAGTTCTTCTTGTACGTACATTTATAAAGAGGTGGCGTGGCGATGTAGAGGTGCCCCTCCTGGATGACCTTCGGCATGAAGCGGTAGAAGAGGGTCATGATGAGCGTGTCGATGTGGGAGCCATCGACGTCGGCGTCGGTCATGATGATAATCTTGTCGTAGCGCAGCTTGTCGATGTTGGCCTCGCGGTCGCCCTCGCCGTCGACGCCGAAGCGGACGCCGATCGACTGGATGATGTTCATCACCGACTCGGCCTCGAAGACGCGGTGCCACTGCACCTTCTCGACGTTCAGAATCTTACCGCGAAGCGGAAGGATGGCCTGGAAGTGGCGGTCGCGGCCCTGCTTGGCCGAGCCGCCGGCGGAGTCACCCTCGACGAGGAAAATCTCGCAGTCCTTCGGGTCCTTGTTCGAGCAGTCGGCAAGCTTGCCGGGCAGTCCGCCGCCGGTCATGGGGTTCTTCCGCTGCACGCTCTCGCGGGCCTTGCGAGCGGCAATGCGGGCGGTGGCGGCCAGGACGACCTTGTCGCAAATCATCTTGGCCTCCTTCGGATGCTCCTCAAGGTAGTTGGCCAGGGCCTCGCCGACGGCCTGCTGCACGGCACCGGCAACCTCCGAGTTGCCGAGCTTGGTCTTGGTCTGGCCCTCGAACTGCGGCTCGGCCACCTTGATGCTGATGACGGCGGTCAGTCCCTCGCGGAAGTCCTCGGGGGCAATCTCGATCTTGGCCTTCTCAATCTGCTTCGATATTTGCGGGTCCTGGTCGGCGTACTTCTTCAGGGTACGGGTGAGGGCGGCGCGGAAACCGGCGAGGTGGGTACCTCCCTCTATCGTGTTGATGTTGTTGACGTAGGAGTGGATGTTTTCCGAGTAGTCGGTGTTGTACATCACGGCCACCTCGATGGGTATGCCCTGCTTCTCGGTCTTCAGGTAGATGACGTCGTCGACAAGGTGCGTGCGGTGACGGTCGACGTAGCGCACGAACTCCTTCAGACCGTCCTTGGCGTGGAACACCTCGGGCTCGCGCACCTTGCCTTCTTCGTCGGGGCGCAGGTCGCTGAGCGTGATGGTGATACCGGCATTCAGGTAGGCCAGCTCGCGCATACGGCGGGCGATGATGTCGTACTTGTATTCCGTCGTAGTGAAGATGCTGCCGTCGGGCCAGAACTGCTGGCGCGTACCCGTCAGGTCGGTGTCGCCCACAATCTTCACGTCGTAGAGGGGCTTGCCCTTCTCGTACTCCTGCTGGTAGATGTGGCCGTTACGGAACACCTGCGACATCATGTGGGTCGACAGGGCGTTGACGCACGACACGCCGACGCCGTGCAGACCGCCGGAAACCTTGTAAGAGCCTTTATCAAACTTACCGCCGGCATGGAGCACGGTCATGACGACCTCCAGAGCCGACTTGTGCATCTTCTCGTGCTCGTCGACGGGGATGCCTCGGCCGTTGTCAAGGACGGTGATGCTGTTATCTTCGTTGATTGTTACTTCGATGTGCGTACAATAGCCGGCCATCGCCTCGTCGATGGAGTTGTCGACGGTCTCGTTCACCAGGTGGTGCAGGCCCTTCTCGCTGATGTCGCCGATATACATGGCCGGACGCTTGCGCACGGCCTCCAACCCCTCGAGCACCTGTATGTTACTCGCGGAATAATTCTCTTGTTCTTGCTGTAATTCGTCAGTCATTTCTCTTGTTTTACAATTTGGATGCAAAGGTACAAAAAAAAAGCGACTTCACAGCACTTTCAGATGCTAAAAATGTTCAAAAAAGGATTTTTTAGCCTATCGACTTTGTCAAAATACTCTCAAGCTCCTCGGCCGACAGGCGAAGATGGAACTCGCCATGAATGGCTACGGAAATGCCGCCCGTCTCCTCGCTGACGACAATGGCCAGCGCATCGCTCTCCTGCGAGATGCCCATGGCCGAACGGTGACGAAGCCCTAACTCCTTGGGGATATGCTGGTCGTGGCTCACTGGCAGGATGCAGCCGGCGGCCTTGACGCGGTGCTCAGAGATAATCATGGCACCGTCGTGGAGCGGTGAGTTCTTGAAGAAGATGTTCTCGATGAGCCGCTGATTGATGTTGGCGTCGATGCGGTCGCCCGTCGAGACGATGTCGTCCAAGGGCATGGTGCGCTCGATGACGATGAGGGCACCCACCTTGGCACGACTCATGTTCATACAGGCCATGACCACGGGCATGATGTCCTGCTTGACGTTGACATTCTTCTTCTCGCGGGTCTTCTTCGAGGTGAAGAACTCGGCCAGGCGGCGCATACGCTGATGGGCACCAAGGTTGTAGAGCACCTTGCGGATGTCCTCCTGAAACAGCACGATTAGGGCGATGACTCCCACCGAAACCAGCTTGTCGAGAATGGATCCCAAAAGGCGCATCTCAAGCACCTGAGAGACGAAAACCCATATCACGACAAACACCAAGATTCCGATAAACACGTTCAGCGAACGTGAGTCGCGCATCAGCCGATAGATGTAGTAGAGCATCAGCGCTACCAACAGGATGTCGATGATATCTTTCAGACCTATGTCGAAGAGCATATTTTGACGGTTTAACGGGGAGACGGGGAAACGGGGAGACGGGAAAACAGTTGGACGCACTCAACGGCCTCGCGAACGTCGTGGACACGCAGCACGGAGGCACCCTTCGCCAGCGATATGGTGTTGAGCACTGTCGTTCCATTGAGGGCCTCGTTCGGCGTTACGCCCAGCACTTTGAAAATCATCGACTTACGCGAGATGCCAACCAGTACTGGCAGCGACATGACCTGCAGCTGCTCCAGCTGGCTCAGCACCTCATAATTCTGTTCAACGGTCTTGCCAAAGCCGAAGCCAGGGTCGAGGATGATGTCCTGCTGGCCGAGGTCGCGCAACTGCTGCACCTTGTCGGCAAAGTCGAGCAGGATGTCGCGTGCTGTCGGCTGCTGCGAGGTTAAAATATACGGTACGCGCAGACGGCTGACCATACGGAACATCGCCGGCGAACCGCCGCTGATATCGTTGATAATGTCGACACCGAACTCCTCGACAGTCATGCCTGCCACCTCTGGACGGAACGTGTCGACCGAGACCACGGCATCAGGCATCTCCTGCCGCACAAGACGAAGGGCCATACGCAAACGGACCGCCTCTTCTTCCTGCGACACAGGCGTGCTGCCCGGTCGTGTAGAGCACGCTCCCACATCGATGATGGTGCCACCCTCGGCAATTATCTGGTGTGCCCGCTCAACCACGGCCTGCTTCGTGGCGGCGCGGCTGTCGGCATAGAACGAGTCGGGCGTGACGTTCAGGATACCCATTACCTGCGGCTCCGAGAGGTCCAGCAGCCGACCCTTGACATTGATTGTATATTCCATTGCGGTGCAAAGATACAAAAAAAACTCTTTTCTCACTTCTCATTTCTCTTTTTTTTGTAACTTTGCAGCAAAATTCATATCTATCATGACTATCAAGGAACTATACAAGCTCTACCAGGAGCACCCGTGTATCACCACCGACAGCCGCGACTGCCCCGAGGGCAGCATCTTCCTCGCCCTACGTGGCGACCGCTTCGACGGCAACCAGTTCGCCCTCAAAGCCCTCGGGCAGGGCTGTGCCTACGCCATCGTCGACGACCCAGCTGTCAGCTGTGCAGCCGCACCGCCGCTGCAGGAGCGCCTCATCCTCGTCGACGACAGCCTCCAGACCTTCAAGGACCTGGCCTGCGAGCACCGCCGCCAGTTCCAGATTCCCGTCATCGGCATCACCGGCACCAACGGCAAGACGACAACGAAGGAGCTCGTCGCCACCGTGCTCAGCCAGAAGTACAACGTGCTCTACACCCAGGGCAACTTCAACAACGACGTCGGCGTGCCCAAGACGCTGCTGCGACTGACAAAGGATCACGACATCGCCGTCATCGAGATGGGAGCCAGCCATCCCGGCGACATCCGCACGCTGGCCGAGACCGCCGAGCCTACCTGCGGACTGATTACCAACGTGGGCCGTGCCCACCTCGAGGGCTTCGGCTCGTTCCGCAACGTCGTGAAGACCAAGGGCGAGCTCTACGACTTCCTCGGCCGCCGCGGCGAGAGCCTTGTCTTCATCAATGCCGACAACGAGCGACTGACGGACATCCTGCCCGACACGGTATGGGTGGCTCCCTACAGCACCAATCCCGAGAACGCCGGCGACTGCACCACGGGCGAGGTCATCGCCTGCGACCCCTTCCTGCGCTTCCGCTGGCGCGAGAGCGACTCGAACCTCGAGGACCGTGGCGAGGAGCCGCAGTGGTACGAGGTGCAGACGCAGCTCATCGGTTCCTACAACATAGACAACATGCTGGCCGCCATCGCCGTGGGCCTGAACTTCGGAGTCGCCCCGGCCGACATCAACCGCGCACTGGCCGCCTACAAGCCCTCGAACAACCGTTCGCAGCTGACCGTCACCGAGCGGAACCGCCTCGTCGTCGATGCCTACAACGCCAACCCTACCAGCATGCGTGCCGCACTGGAGAACTTCCGGCTGATGGACGGCAGTCCCAAGATGGCCATCCTCGGCATGATGGGCGAGCTGGGCAAGTCGAGCCGCAAGGAGCACCAGAAAATCGTCGATTTCATCGGCGAAATCGGCCTCGACGAGGTATGGCTCGTCGGCGCGGAATTTCAGGCCATCGACTGCCCCTACCGCAAGTTCGCCGACGTCGAGGAGGTGAAGGCCGCCATCCTGGCCAACCAGCCCCAGGGCTACCACATCCTCATCAAGGGCTCGAACAGCACCCGCCTCTACCAGCTGCCCGAGCTGCTATAAGAAACGCACAAACAAGAAGGGGGATGCACCACGCTGCGGTGCATCCCCCCTCTTGCTTGCTATATTCCCATTGGGATTATTCGTCGATTACATCGAACAGAATGAGTTCTCTTGAAATGGCATTAGCTCCATCTTCGCCATTTTCATCCATACTGATAGTGTCGCCGGAGACAACCATTAACTGCTCCAACTCAATATCCATAACCTCAACTGCAGGTTTAATATATTTCTTTTCCATGATTATGGTTATAATTACTTAATTCAACAATTCTACTTCACAATAATTTTCTTGCCGTTCTGGATGTACAGGCCCTTAGCAGGCTGAGCAACACGAACGCCATTAAGGTTGTAAACTTCTGCCGACTCACTAACGACATTCACTTCGCTAATACCTGTTGCATTACCAACAACCAAATTAAGTTCGCGAGCCTCAGAGGTAGTAGCAGGCAGATATGCCTTGCCTGCCTTAAGGGTTCCGCTGGTCATCGTGGTGAACTTCACGCTCTCACCATCAGGTACAAGAATATAAATGCCTTTCGTACTTACATCTTTGGTAGCTGCAACGAGTTCATTACCTGTCAATGCGGAAGCATTATAAATGCACTTTCCTACAACTGTTTCACTTTCAGACTTAATGATGACACCTGTATTGGCAGGCACTTTACCGCCTTCAACTTTCGTAAGAACGGCATTACTGCCATCCACAGAAGCGATGTACACTTCAGCGCCACTCTCAGAGAAGTCAACTGCGGCGGAACTGCTGAATGTAGCATAGCCATTGGTTGTATTTACAGTCACAGTAGGTGCCTCAGTCGTAACGCTGATACCATAAATACGGATACCACTTGTACTCGTCAGCGCAACGCCTCCGTCTTCCTTTACAGTGAAAGTGCGAGTCTCTCTTGTAGAAGCTGCCAACTTAATTTCTTCACTGGAACTCTTCTCCTTAACATTGGTTAATTTGAAACCACGTGACTCACTACCGTTTGGGTTCTCAAAATCGATAGACACATAATAGCCCGCTGTAAGATTTGGAATCGTAATGGTAAGAGCTTTACCGTTCAACTGGAGTGAACCACTGTTAAGATAAATTTTGTTCTTTGCAAAAGTTCCAAATTGTATGAATTTCGTTTCTGGGATTGTAACACCGCCAGCAGCAATCGTTCCTTTCATTTCAACAAGATTCTGATAGGTAGACTTACCATTGGCTTCCCAGTTTTTGGTATCTTCTTTTAGAATTTCCCATGTTCCAGAAGTACTAAAGGTCGTAAAGTCCCAAGTATAGGGATATGACAACTCTGAGAGAACTTTGATTGTATATGAAGCGGTTCCATCTTTATAGCCTTCGATATTATGAGTCAAAGTTGCAGTTATGGTAGCAATACCTTCGTTTTTATTGTCAATAGTCACAGCACCAGTAGTAGGATCAACTGTTGCTACTTTTGTATTATTTGAGCTGTATACCACGTCATATTTATCGCTGATGTCATTGTCATTAGCATCCTTTATGGCCAGTGCAGGAACTTGAACCTCTGAGCCAGGAAGAACTATCAAATCATCATCCAAATCAAACGAACTTAAGGGATAAACAATCTCAGAGTCGTAATGTACAATCTCTATCTTTGTGATAAAGACATTGGTACCCGACTTTGAACGAGCCAACTTAATGGTCTTACTACCCGTCTGGTCTGTTATCGTATATTGGTTAGTATTAGGCTCATCACCTTTATAGATGTTATTCCAAGTAACCTTGTCGCCTTCATCGATAGCTGTGCCCTTCTCAAATTCGATGTAAAGAGTACCATTCGCATCAGTATCCTTATTACGGTAGCCTGTAATGTAAATAACATCATCCTTCATCAAGGCTTTTGTCAATGTAATTGTTACATTGTCTGTTGCGATGTTTGCTTTTTTTGCACTGACAGCAATTACTTTTGAAGTAATTGCCGAATTTGCACCATTAGAGACGACTTCACCGCCACTAACTGTGGCTTCTTCTTCGCCACCTTCCCAAGAGAAAATGGTTGTTTGTGCCCACGCCGACCCTATGGCACAGAGCGCAAGCGTCAATAAAGTAAATAGTTTTTTCATTTGTTTATTAGTTTAAATTAGTAATTATTACGTTTCCTGTTCACAGATTGCGGGCAAAGGTAGTAACAAAAATTGGACAACGCAAGCGTTTTCTGCTATTTTTGCCTGAAAACGTTTACGGACTGGCTGACTGCCGGTTAATCCTTGAAGTCGAGCGCCAGCTGCTGCTCCTCGGCGGCCCGTTTCTGCTGCGCTTTCGATATGAGCAGGGGGCGCAGCCGCTCGGGGTGCAGCTCGTTGATGCCGACGACGGGCTGTGAGAACTGCGATGTCAGTTCGTTGCAGGTAATGAAGTACTTGGCCTTCTTCATCACCACGCCCATCTTCTTCAGGTCGAAGGACGTGAGGCGGCTGAAGCGGCGCGAGTTGACGATGAGCCACGCCGACTTCGTGCCGAGGCCCGGCACGCGCAGCAGCTGTTCGTAGTCGGCGGTGTTGACGTCGACAGGGAAGGCCTCGGGATGTCGCAGGGCCCAGGCCAACTTCGGGTCAACCTCGAGGTCGAGGTTGGCGTGCTGGTCGTCGACGATTTCCTCCACCTTGAAATGGTAGAACCGCAGCAGCCAATCGGCCTGGTAGAGGCGGTTCTCGCGCACCAGCGGCGGCTGCTTCAGTACCGGCAGGCGCGGGTCGTAGGTGTTCACGCTGACGTAGCCGGAGTAATAGACGCGGCGCATTGTGGGCTGGCCGTAGAGCATCGACGACATCTGCAGGATGTCGCGGTCGCTCTCCTTCGTGGCGCCCACAATCATTTGCGTCGACTGTCCGGCGGGCACGAAGCGGGGCGCGTGGCGGTATCGCCGTCGGTCTTCCTTGTTCTCAAGTACGCCCTGCTGGATGAGGCGCATCGGCTGGAACACGCTCTGGTGGTCCTTCTCCGGCGCGAGCAGCTTCAGCGATTCCTCGCGGGGAATCTCGATGTTCACGCTCATGCGGTCGGCATAGCGGCCTGCCTCGTTGAGCAGTTCCTGCGAACAGCCGGGAATGCTCTTCAGGTGGATGTAGCCGTTGAAGCGGTGGACGGTCCGCAGGTCGCGGGCGATGGCGGCGAGCCGCTCCATCGTGTAGTCGGGATTGCGCACCACGCCACTCGAGAGGAACAGCCCCTCGATGTAGTTGCGGCGGTAGAACTCCATCGTAATCTCCTCCAGCTCCGAGACCGAGAGCGTGGCCCGCTTGATGTCGTTCGAGCGGCGGTTGATGCAGTAGGCGCAGTCGTACATGCAGTAGTTGGTCAGCATCACCTTCAGCAGCGAGATGCACCGCCCGTCGTCGGCAAACGAGTGGCAGATGCCCACGCCGCCCACCGTCGAGCCCACCAGGCCCTTCTTGCCGCTGCGCACGGTGCCGCTCGACGAGCACGACACGTCGTACTTCGCCGACTCTGCGAGTACGCGCAGCTTCTCCATCGTCTTCTCCGTCAGCATACGGGTGCAAAGATACAACAAAGGTGTGCCATAAGTCGGTACACACTCGAAGGTTTAACATTTTTTATTCAAAAAGCGGGGCTACCATTAGCCGATTATTCGTACCTTTGAGACAAAAACCAACGAGATTGCGCACTCACCGAAAAGGACGTGGGTGCCTTTCTCTTCACCTACTTCAGCGACACCGCTGGCCGAGAAGACCTTTGGCGGTCAGAGCACCTTCATCCTGCCCGTCGACGGCCAGTACATCTTCATGGCCGACATCTGGTAGCTGGTAAGTAAACTCGTCGAAGTCGGAATAACCCATCTGTTCGAGTTGGCGGCGACTGCGCAGGCGGTCGCCGTCGCTGTTATATCCGGGAATCAGTGGCAGGCGAATGGTGACCTTCGGCTGCAGGCCCTGTTCGGCCAAAAAGCCGAGGTTGGCCACGACCTGGGCATTGTCGGCCTGGCAGTAGCTGCGGTAGATGTCGGGCGAGAGGTCCTTCACGTCCACGTAGTAGTGGTCAACGTATGGCACCACCTGCTGCAGCCGGGCGAGCGGCACGTTGAGCGACGTCTCCATGCAGATGTTCCACTCCGGCGGGCATTGTCGGCAGAAGTCGGCTATGACGTCGCTGCGCAGCAACGGCTCGCCGCCGCCGAAGCAGACGCCGCCACCCGTGGCCTGAAAATAGAGGTCGTCGATGACCGTCAGCTGCACGATTTCCTCCACCGAGAGCCGCTGCCACACGCCGTCGGGGCGCAGGCACTGGCTGTTCAGACAGTAGCGGCAGCTGAGCGGACAGCCGTGGAAGGCCACCAGCGTGGTGACGCCCGTGCCGTCGGTGGTCAGGCGGTGGCGGCAGATGCCTATGAGCGGTACCTTCTTCATTTCAGGCGGAACGTTACGGGTATGGTATATTTCACGGCCACTGTCACGCCGTTCTGTCGGCCGGGCACCCATTTGGGCATAGCCCTGACCACGCGCAGCGCCTCGGCATCGAGCAGCGGGTCGATACCCTTGGCAACTTTCGCCTGACTGATGCTGCCGTCGCGCTCTACCACGAAGGTCACGATGACGCGGCCCTGAATGCAGCTCGCTTCGCACTCGGGCGGGTACTGAATGTTGCTCTTCAGATATTCCATCAGCATCCTGTCGCCACCCGGGAAACTCGGCATCTGCTCGGCTATGTCGCCAAACACCTCTGTGGTGTCGGGAGGAGTCATCATCACCTTAGTCATGTCAATACCGCCTAACACCATTTCCTCTTCCTCCTGCGCCGCGAGCGGGGCTTTCGGGGCGGTGGCGGCTTTCCTCGACCGTTGCTCCCTGACGAAGCTGGCCGTGTCGGGCTCTTCGGGCACGGCCACCTTGCCAACCACCATCGTGTCGCACTTGGCTGCAGGCTCGCGATACTCCACGTCACCTTCTGTCGTCTCCGGCTTCGCTGTGACGGCTTTTGTGCCCGTGGAGGTACAGGCCGAGAGCAGTCCGGCCGACACGCCAATCAGCGACACCGCCCGGCCTAACTGCCGCCGCAGTCCGAGCTGCTGTTCCAGATAGCGCACCTCGGCCTCGCAGGCGGGACAGGTGCCGAGGCACGGCCCGTCGTAGTGGCACTCGCGCGGTTCATACTTAATGTCGTTGGCCTCGGCTATTTGCCGTCGGATGGCCTTCAGCGTCTTGCAAGTTGATTTTCCTTTTACCATAGTCTTGATTGCTTTTATAGGTTTCTGCCTGCAAATTTACGTAAAAACAACGCATGGCGCAATACCCTGACTGGCCTTGACACGTGCTGAAGAGACCATCTAACTGAAACACAAAGAGATAAGCGAATGCTCACAGGCGGTTTTGACACACTCTTACAACAAGCCCCGACTGGTCATGCCCGCCCAAACGCCGGACACGGGGATTATGGACTCTGCGTGAGCGTGTACGACTCCGCCTCGGCACACTGTAATTGGCAATCGCGCTTTTGAACCCACACTTCCTACACTTCCTACACCTGAATGCGCCTCGGGGTTTATTCCACGGCGTGGAATAAACAAAAAGCGCCGGGTTTTGCTGAAAACCCGGCGTCTTTTTCCGAAGAACCGACACCTGATGCTACACCTGCCTGGACGGCCGCCCTGCACCCGTCAGGTGTAGGAAGTGTAGGAAGTGTAGGATAATTTGTTTTATTCGCCTTTCACCGCGCACGCGTGAGGCTGGTCACTTGTTGTCCTGGATGAGGCACTCGCCGGTCATGTCGGCGGGCTGCTCCAGTCCCATGATATGCAGGATGCTGGGAGCGACGTCGGCCAGTCGGCCGTCCTTCACGGTGGCTGAGTTGTTGTCGGTCACGTAGATGAAGGGCACGGGGTTCAGCGAGTGGGCGGTGTTGGGCGTGCCGTCGGCGTTGATGGCGTTGTCGGCATTGCCGTGGTCGGCAATGATGATGGCCTCGTAGTCGTTGGCCTTGGCGGCCTCGATGACCTCGCGGACGCAGTTGTCGACGGCCCAGACGGCCTTGGCGATGGCGTTGTAGACGCCCGTGTGGCCCACCATGTCGCCGTTGGCGAAGTTGACGACGATGAAGTCGTACTTGGCCTCGTTGATGGCGGCCACGAGCTTGTCCTTCACCTCGAAGGCGCTCATTTCGGGCTTCAGGTCGTAGGTGGCCACCTTCGGTGAGGGCACGAGGATGCGGTCCTCGCCCTCGTAGGGGGCCTCGCGTCCGCCGTTGAAGAAGAAGGTCACGTGGGCGTACTTCTCGGTCTCGGCGGTGTGCAGCTGCTTCTTGCCCTGCTTCGAGAGGTATTCGCCGAGCGTGTCCTCGACGTTCTCCTTCGGGAAGAGGATGTTGACGCCCTTGAAGTTGGCGTCGTAGGGCGTCATGCAGTAGTACTGCAGGCCGGGGATGGTCTTCATGCCCTGCTCAGGCATGTCCTCCTGCGTCAGGGCGATGGTCATCTCCTTGGCGCGGTCGTTGCGGAAGTTGATGAAGATGACGACGTCGCCCTCCTCGATGATGCCGTTGACCGTGGCGTTGTGGATGGGCTTGATGAACTCGTCGGTCACGCCTTCGTCATACGACTCCTGCATGGCCCCGACCATGTCCGTGGCCTGCTTGCCGACGCCGCCCGTGATGAGGTCGTAGCCCTCCTTGACGCGCTCCCAGCGCTTGTCGCGGTCCATGGCGTAGAAGCGGCCCACGATGCTGGCGATGGCGGCATCGTTGGCGGCGCAGACGTCGCTGACCTGCTGGATGAAGCCCTTGCCCGAGCGGGGGTCGGTGTCGCGGCCGTCCATGTAGCAGTGTACGAAGACCTGGTTCTTCAGGCCGTATGCCTTGCCAATCTCGATGAGCTTGAAGAGGTGGTCGAGGCTGGAGTGAACGCCGCCGTCGCTGCAGAGGCCCATGAGGTGGAGCTTCTTGCCCTGCTCCTTGGCGTAGGTGTAGGCGGCCTTCACCTGCGGGTTCTCCATGATGGAGCCGTCCTTGCAGGCGCGGTTAATCTTCACCAGGTCCTGATAGACGATGCGGCCTGCGCCGATGTTGAGGTGGCCCACCTCGGAGTTGCCCATCTGTCCGTCGGGCAGACCGACGTCCTCGCCCGAGGCTGCCAGCTGCGAGTGTGCGCTGGTGGCTGTTAACAAATCGAGGTAGGGCGTCGGCGTGTTATAGATGACGTCGCCCTTGCCGTGCTTACCGATTCCCCATCCGTCGAGAATCATTAAAAGTGCTTTCTTTGCCATTTTTTACTTTGTTTTTATATAGGTTTGCTACTCTTTCTACCTACTACTTATGGCCGACGGCACTAACGCCCTCAGCCATGTGAATACGATTTTATGCTTCTGTGTGGCCGGCCTTGGTGTAGTGGTTCTTGTGCGCCAAGTTTCGGGCCAGCCCTGAAAATCCGCGACAAAGTTACGAAATAATGCTGACCCGACAAAGCATTTTAAGATGATTTACGCAGGTAACATCACAAATAAATACTTTTTGGACGAAAAACGTGGCAGAATCTGGTTCGTGCAGCGGTCAAACCTCCCCCGGAGTGCCCGAATTATCCAAACTGTAAGCTGAAAACGAGCGGCAACACTTCTCTAAAGAAAACTTAAATTCTTTCTGCCACTGACCTGTAATTCATAGCTTTTATGTAAATTTGCAGCGTCGGAGCAGAAGGTCGAGAATGTGTGACGTGAGATACGCCTGTTCTGTTGCAAGGCCAACCTTCATCTGCAAGACAACAAATAACAGTTTACCAACAAATGAACTCAAGTATCAAAACTATCCTCGCCGTCACTTTTTGCTGTTTCGTGGCGCTGTCTGCCATGTCGCAAACGAGGGACAACTATCGCAGCTTGCTGCGCGACAAGAACGTCAAGATCGGACAAACCAACCTGCCCATCGTCTTCATCAATACCGGCAATCAGATGATTAAGACGGACAACTACATCCTGGCCAAGATGAAAATCATACACAACGGCGACGGTAAGCTGAACTATTCGGACACCGTCAGCACCCCCGGCCAGCACATTGACTACGAGGGCGACATTGCCCTGAAATACCGCGGCAACACGTCGTTCTCGTCGTCGGACAAGAAGCCGCTGGCCTTCCGCACATTGGCCTCCAACGTACTGCCCGACAACGGCGGAAAGAAGGAGAAAGTGAAGATCCTGGGCATGAGCAAGGACAACAAATGGGGCTTTATAGCGCCATGGTGCGACGAGACGATGTTCCGCGACATTCTGTCGTTCCAGCTGGGCAAGCCCTGGTTTGAGTGGGTGCCTGACACCCGCCTGTGCGAAGTAATGCTCGACGGGACTTACTATGGTGTATATGTGCTGTGCGAACGTGTGTCGGGCGGCAAGAACCGCCTTAACCTGAACGACCCCGGCGAGGACGACGGCGACCTTACCGGCGACTATCATGTGGCCGTAGACCACGGCTACAATCCCAACTACGCTTCCAAGCACCATCCGTGGCTGTCGCTTGACGGCAACCGAGTGGCCAATGATAAAGTTATCAGATATGAATACAAGGATCCCGACGACGATGAATTTGCCGACTTGCCAAGCGGCGCGCGCCGGGCACTCCAGAATGAGATAGACAAGATGGAGAACTCCTTCGTGGGCGATAACTGGCTGGACGAAGCCAGCGGCTATCACAGCACTATTGACGTGCAGACGTTTATCGACTACATGCTGGCCACCGAGCTGTCGATGAACATCGACGGCTACCGGCTGAGCACCCATCTATACAAGCACAGCAAGCAGCGCCAACTGACCGAAGGCATCGACCCGCGCTGGAAACTCACGTTGTGGGACTTTAACATTGCCTGGGGCAACGCCAACTACTACAACGGCGACCGCACCAACCAGTGGCAGTACATGATGAACATCAACTATCCGTACGACGGCTCGCTCATTCCCTTTTATTGGTATCGTCTGCTTCAGGACGACGAGTATGTCGACGCCTTGAAGAACCGGTGGCAGGAATACCGCGAAAACAACCACTCCACGCCGAACATCATGGCCACGGTCGATTCCCTGAGCACATTGCTGCAAGCTGAGGGGGCTGCCCTGCGCAACAATCAGGCTTGGGGCATCTTCTCGCGCAACAACATCTGGCCCCTGCCCTATTATGCCAAGAACTATGACGACGCCGTCGACCATCTGAAGGACTGGATTCAGCAGCGGCTCTACTTCATGGACAAGCATCTGCTGCCCCCGCGCGTCATTGAGACGGAGGCCGTCGACGTCGTTGATGGTTGGAACGCCGACATCGTCGTCGAGAAGCGGCCGGCCAATACAGGCTCCACGCAAGGCATAGATGCCGGCAACCGCGCCTTCTATTCCAGCGCACTGCGGGTGGCCGGCGGGCTGCCGAAAGACCGCATCGTCGTCTCGGCCAATGAAGACGTGAAATACGCACTACAACCCTATAACGCCAACAACGCCCTGGCACTGCATACGGCCGGAACAAGCGGAACGCTCACACTGGCCACTCCCATAGAAACAAGCGAACTCTTCGTCCTTGGCACCAGTGGCAACGGTGCTTCTTCACTGACCGTCAAGCTCCACTATGCCGACGGCACCGAGACCAGTGCCGGAACCTTCCAGATACGTGACTGGTCTGTACGCACCGAACAGCTGCAAGGCGACGAGGCCGTGAAGGGACTGGGAAATATCAGCCGCGACAACGACAGCTATAGCAGCGACAACCACTACTGCCTGTTTGATTTCTCCGTTCCCGTGGACAAGGAACGTATGCTGGAGGCTGTGACCTTTACCTCCACCAGCAACGCATACGCCTCCGTCATGGCTCTCGCGCGCATCGTCGAAACGCCCGCCGGCATCTACCACATAGCGGCAGAAGACGTGTCTCCCGACAATCAGCCCCAGGCCATCTATTCCGTTGGCGGTACGTTGCTGGGCAGCACGCATAAAGGGCTCAACTTAGTGCGCTACCATGACGGCAAGGTGAGGAAGGTTGTCACAAACCGATGAACTTCCGCCCATAACACAGTTTTTTTCCGCTGTCCGCCTCATGGATCATGACAATATGACACAAGGGTTTAATATCAAAACGACGAGCGGCGGCCAGTCTGTGATCCCTGGCCGCCGCGCTGACGTTGGTTTGCTGTTGACATTGGTAAGTATGTCGGTGCAAAGATAGTGCTTTCCGGCGAATTCTGCAACAGGGCTTGGCCGACTGACACGCTTTGCGAATACGGACATATTGAAAACCAGTAAGTTATGGAATCACTCCGACAGTTCATTGACACAACCTTTTTATGCGCAGCCCTGCTGTTGGCAGCCTGCGCGGGAAACACACCCCGGACATCGGACACCGAACAGCTGATAAACGAGGCTTTGGAGGCCGTGGGAAACCACGACCTGCGGACGGCCGAGCAGCGGGCCTACAGCGCTGCCATCCTGTCGGCCGACTCAGCCGAGATGGCCGACGCCCTGACGATGCTCTCGCTCGTCTTCATCCTCGAAGACAAGCAGGCGCAGGCCGAGATGGTGATGGCGGTTCTGCCCGAGGGGCAGACCGCAGAGTTCGTGCGCCTGCAGCAGTCGGCCAACGAGCAGGGGCGCAGCCACGACCGCACGATTTTCGGCGGTTTCATCGCACTTCTGGTGGCTGTCATCGGCGGCGGACTGTGGTGGAGCCGACGGCGCAAAGCGGTCTTCGAGCGAAAGGTCGACGAGCTGATGCAAAGCATGGCCGCCGCTGACGACAAGCCGGAACTGCCTGCCGCCGTGCGGGCCGACATCGTCAGCACGAAGCAAGGCGTCGACGTGCTCTATGCCATCCTTCACGACGAGAACATTTCGCAGATGGGCAAGCGCGAGCAGATGGCCGTCAGCGAGACGCTCCACATCGTTGACCCGGCCCTGGCCGACATCCTCAGCTCAGTCGAGCTTACTCCCAAGGAGACCTTCTACTGCATCATGCACAGCTACGGCAAGACCGAGCAGCAGAAAGCGCAGTGCTTCTGCTGTACGGAGCAGGCACTGCGCTCTACGAAGAGCCGTCTGTGCAAGAAGCTGGATCTCAGCCGGCTAACGAATGTTTAACGTGATGGATGCAACATTTGTCATCGTCGTTTTTATTACCCTTGGTATTACCTGCTGAAATCGAAGCCTACGCGCAAGCCGTCGTAGGTCTTGCTGATTTCGCCGACAGACTGAATGCTCTGGTTGCCGCTCAGGGCCGCCATCGTCTGGAGGATGTTCAGCAGCTTCGAGCTTTCAAAGAGCAGTCCGATGCCGGTGTAGTTGCGCTTGGCGTAGCAGTTGATGTTCAGCAGCAGACTCTTCAGCGACACCTTGCTCGATGCTTCGTCGTAGGTCCAGGTGCCGTTCATCGCTTTGCCGCGGAAGGTGGCCGCAAAGGTGCCGTCCTGCTTGAAGGTAATGTTGGTGTTCTGGCTCGTGATGCCAATCTGCTGGTAGTAGGGCAGCACTTTCTCTTTAATCTGCGCCGCGGCCACCTCGCCGCCGGCCTGAGCCAGCAGCTTCTCGCTGGTGAATGCGCAGCCCGGTCCTGAGTAGGTCCATGAGCCTATCAGGTCTTGAGCCGTCACCTTCTGTGCTCCGATGACGCTGATAATGACGTTGCCGAGAGTTCCGCCTTGCAGGATGCCGCCGAGTATGCTGCCGTTGGCGCCCGTGCCCTGCATTCCGCAGCCCGTCACCATCAGCGTGAGAGCTGCCAATACGATTGCTTTTACTTTTTTCATCTTTAAGTTATTTTATTGGTTTAGTCCTTAAACTCGAGCGTCAGCTGCCCGTCGCCGAACAGGTTGTAGCTCAGGCGGTGGTAGGGTGTCGTGCCATACAGGCGTATGGCCTCGCGGTGGGCTTTCGTCGGATAGCCTTTGTTCTGCTGCCATCCGTACTGCGGATACTCCTTGGCCAGCTGGTTCATATAGTCGTCGCGGTAGGTCTTGGCCAGAATCGATGCCGCCGCAATGGCCATATACTTGCCGTCGCCCTTGACGATGGTGGTGTGGGGCAGGAAGCCGCCTCCGTCCTCCCCCGACTGTAGGGGGCTTCTGTATGGCTTGAAGCGGTTGCCGTCGACGATGATGGCCTCGGGGCGCACCTTGAGCTGGTCGAGGGCTCGGTGCATGGCCAGGATTGAGGCGTTGAGGATGTTTATCTTGTCAATCTCCTCGGACGTGACGATGCCCACCGCCCAGGCCACGGCGTCGCGCTCTATCTGCTCGCGCAGTTCGTAGCGCCGCTTCTCCGTCAGCTGCTTCGAGTCGTTCAGCAGCGGATTCTCATAGTCGTCGGGCAGTATGACCGCCGCGGCATAGACGCTGCCTGCCAGGCAGCCCCGCCCGGCCTCGTCGCAACCGGCCTCGATCTTTCCCTCGTAGTAATGGGGTGCAAGCATAGTCAGAACATTTGTACGACGCGGCGCAGTCCGGCCACGAGCGCGTCGATCTCCGCCTTCGTGTTATACATGGCAAACGAGGCGCGCACCGTCCCGCTGATACCGAGGCGGTCCATCAGCGGCTGGGCGCAGTGGTGCCCCGTGCGCACGGCGATGCCGAGTCGGTCGAGGAGCGTGCCGATGTCGAGATGGTGGATGTCGCCGACGTTGAACGACACCACGGCGTCGTGCGGCTCCTCCGGCCCGTATATCGTCAGTCCGTCAATCGTCCGCAGTTGCTCCATCGTGTACCGCGTCAGCTCCTTCTCGTGCGCCTCAACTTGGTCGAGACCGATGGCGTTCAGGTAGTCGATGGCCGTGGCCAGCCCGTGGGTGGCCACAAAGTCGGGCGTGCCCGCCTCAAACTTAAACGGGAGTCGCTCGAAGGTGGTGCGGTCCCACGTCACGCGGTCGATCATCTCGCCGCCTCCCTGATAGGGCGGCAGACGGTCGAGCCACACTTCCTTGCCGTAGAGCACGCCGATGCCCGTAGGCCCGTACATCTTATGTCCGCTGAAGCAGAGGAAGTCGCAGTCCAGCTGCTGCACGTCGATCTTAAAGTGCGGCGCACTCTGTGCAGCGTCCACCAGCACGGGCACCCCTTTCTCGTGTGCCGCTTCTATGATGCGGCTGACAGGGTTCACCGTTCCCAGCACGTTGCTCACGTGGGCCAGGCTCAGCAGCCGTGTCCGCTCTGTTATGTAGGCTGCGATATCATCGCAGCACAGCCTGCCGTCGTCGGTAATCGCCAGGTGGCGCACCACGATGCCGCGCTGCATGGCCTGCAGCTGCCAGGGCACGATGTTGGAGTGGTGCTCCATGTCGGTGACGAGCACCTCGTCGCCGGCCTTCATCTGCGAGAGGCAGAACGTGGCTGCCACCAGGTTGATGGCCTCCGTCGTACCCCGCGTGAAGACAATTTCCTCCGTCTTGCGGGCATTGATGAAGCGGCGCACCGTCTCGCGGGCGGCCTCGTGCAGGTCGGTGGCCTGCTGCGACAGATAGTGTACGCCTCGGTGAACGTTGGCGTTCACGTTGAGATACTCCTGGCGCATGGCGTCGAGCACGCACAGCGGCTTCTGCGTCGTCGCCGCATTGTCGAGGTAGACCAGCGGCCGGCCATATACCTCCCTTCCCAATATCGGGAAGTCCTCACGTACCTTATTTATATCATACATATACTCATCTCCTTACTCCTCATCTCCTCAACTCCTCACTTACACAGTTTACATCCCTCACACTTGTTCAGCTCGCCGCGGAAGCGCTTCTCGACGAGATAGTGCAGGCGGTCGCGCAGGGGCTCGAGCTGCATCTTGTCGACGACCTCGTTGATGAAGGCGTTCTGCAGCAGCATCTTCGCCTCGTCGAGCGAGATGCCGCGCTGGCGCATATAGAACAGTGCTGCCGCGTTGAGCTGGCCCACCGTCGAGCCGTGGGCGCACTTCACATCGTCGGCATAGATTTCGAGCATCGGCTGCGTGTACATCCGGGCCTCCTTCGTGGCCGTCAGGTTCTGGTTGGTCATCTGCGACGTCGTCTTCTGCGCTCCGTGCTCCACGAGCACCCGTCCGGCGAAGGCCCCCGTTGCCTTGTCGTCGAGCACGTACTTGTACAGCTCGTTCGACGTGCAGTGGGTGGCGCGGTGGGTTATCAGCGTGTTGTTGTCGACGTGCTGCTGCTTGTCGGCGATGACGCAGCCGCAGCACTGGCACTCTGCGCCCTCGCCCGAGAGCACGAGGTCGAGCTTGTTGCGCGTCACGCCGTTGTGCAGGGTGATGACGTTATGGGTGACGCTGCTGCCGCGCTGCTGGTCGATGTAGACATTGCTCACGCGGACGTTCTTGGCGTGGGTCTCCTCGAGACAGTAGAGGTCGAGCCGTGCATTCCCGCCCACGTAGGCTTCGATGACCTGCGTGGCCAGGAAGCGGCGGTCGTCGGCGGCGTGGTCGCAGAACAGCAGTTTAATCTCCGCCCCCTCCTCCAGTACGATGAGCACGCGGCGGTTGACCATCAGGTCGACGTCGGCACGCAGGATATTGATTACCTGCACGGCACGGTCGACCTTCACGCCTCGGGGCACGTAGACGTAGAGTCCGTCCTGGGCCAGCATCGTGTTCAGGTCGGTGACGGCGTCGCCGTCCTTCCCCGCCAGCCGGTTGTAGTGGGCGGCGGTGGCAAATTCGCGGAGCGAACCGACGACGACGCCCTCGGGCAGGTGGGCGCCGGGTGCGGCCTGTGCGTAGAACTGGTCGTTGACCACGAAGTAGAGCGATGTCGAGAGGTTTGGCACGTCGCATCTGAACGTCCTGTAGGGGTCGACGGGAATCTGCAGGCGGTTCAGGTTCAGCCCGTAGTCAGGCTCGAAGAGCTTCTCCATGTCGGTGTACTTGTAGCGCTCCACCTTCTTCGTCGGAAATCCGCCGGCCTGGAAGCGTGCGAAGGCCTCGTCGCGCACGGCGTTCATCACGTCGCTGCTGTGGCTGCAGATCATCTGCCGGCACTGGCTGTAGAGGTCGATGTATTGCTGTTCGCTGTTCATTCTTCTCCGATTTCCTCCTTTATCCAGTCATAGCCGTGCTCCTGAATCTCGTTGGCCAGTTCCGGGCCGCCCGTCTTCACGATGCGCCCCTTGTAGAGCACGTGGACGAACTGCGGCCGTATCATCTCAAGCAGGCGGTCGTAGTGGGTGATGACGATGCAGCTGGTGTCAGGGCGCTGCAGCTTGTTCACGCCCTCGGCCACGATGCGCATGGCGTCGACGTCGAGGCCGGAGTCGGTCTCGTCGAGGATGCTGAGCTTCGGCTCGAGCATGGCCATCTGGAAAATCTCGTTGCGCTTCTTCTCGCCGCCGCTGAAGCCCTCGTTCACCGAGCGGTTGGCCAGCTTCGAGTCAAGCTCCACGATCTTCCGCTTCTCGCGCATCAGTTTCAGAAACTCAGCCGCATTCATCGGCTCCAGGCCCTGCGCCTTGCGCCGCTCGTTGATGGCCGCCTTCATGAAGTTGGTCATCGACACGCCGGGAATCTCCACCGGGTATTGGAACGAGAGGAAGAGCCCCTCGTGGGCGCGCTCCTCGGGCTTCATCTGAAGCAGGTTTTTACCGTTGAACCAGGCCTCGCCCTCGGTCACCTCGTAGAGCGGGTTGCCCACGAGTACGGCCGACAGCGTCGACTTGCCCGAGCCGTTCGGCCCCATGATGGCGTGTGTCTCGCCGTCGTTGACGGTCAGGTTGATGCCTTTCAGTATTTCTTTCTCGCCTATGCGGGCGTGTAAGTTGCGTACCTCTAACATGGTGATAACACTCTTTCTTCTGTCTGCAAATGTTACAATTTCTGCAAAGTTACGAATTTCTGACCTGAGTTCGGATAACCTTGATTATAATTTATTAAGAATTAACAAAGTTTGGCGGGGCGGAGCAGCCTGAGCAAAACCCGCCGCCTTTTGCGCAAAACCCGCCGCCTTTTCAGCAAAACCCGGCGCTTTTTCGGCAATTCCATGCTGCGGCATAATTCCTTCCGGCCTGCCCGCAAGGTGTAGGTTCAGGTGTAGGTTCCACCCCCGCAGCCAGCCCGGAAGCCCCCTTTGCGGCTCCATCCTTACGTCCTGTCACTATATATATAATTGTTATTTGTACTTTTTATCCTACACTTCCTACACTTCCTACACCTATTTTTTTTCGGGCAGGTGTAGGAAGTGTAGGAAGTGTAGGATGTTTCCTGCTATTCGTAATCAGTACAGGTACAGCCCCTACCCCACCGTGCCCTCGAGC
>CAJOLE010000027.1 GCA_905235325.1 uncultured Prevotella sp.
AGCGATGGCGTTGCAGGCGGAACAGCTGTCCGCGTAGCTTCCCGACGGTTCTGCACAGGTAGTATTCCCTCTTATTCATAGTCCGATTCTGAAAACGGCGGCAAAATTACTAACATCCTCCCAAACCGCCAAACTTTTTCACGGTAAAAGTTGCTGAAGGCAACTAATTTCATGCGCTATGTCAAGGTGCTCGTCGGCGCAGAAAATAAAGGCTGGGACTAAACAGGACAGAAATAGTGACAAATGCAACACAGGAAAACCAACGGAAATGTTTAAATTTGCAAACAATTAACAATGTCGGTATTCGTATGCAGAAGATTCAGACAAAAGTCTTGGCAGGACTACGGCGGAGCAAAAAGCTGCTGGGGCGGGTGCTCACCGTCGCTGCGGCTCTGGCGATGTGCGGATGCTTCGACACCCACCCCTACGACGTAGACTTCGACGGCGATAGGCACATCAACGAGCGGCAGATCAGCGAGATAGAACGGCGCTGCGCCGACCGTGACACACTGCGCGTGGCCCTCATCAGCGACACCCACCTCTGGCATTCCGATGCAAGGGACGAGGTGGACGACATCAACCGTCGCGGGAACATCGACTTCGTGATACACCTGGGCGACCTGACCGACACTGGGACCACCAGGGAGTTTGAGTGGTCGCGCGACATTCTCAACCGGCTGCAAGTGCCCTATGTCGCCCTCATCGGCAACCACGACTTCCTCGGCACCGGCAACCAGACCTATTCGTCCATGTTCGGAGCGGTGGACTTCGCCCTCATTGCCGCACGGGTGAAGTTCGTCTGCCTCAACACCAATGCCACGGAGTACGACTACATGGCCGCCGTGCCCAACTTCGACTTCATGGAGGAGCAGTTCGTCAAGGACTCTGCACGTTTCGACCGCACTGTCGTCCTCATGCATGCGGTGCCTTACAGCGACCAGTTCAACAACAACGTCTGCAAGGCTTTCCGCCGATACCTCGACTACTTCCCCGGCCTGATGTGCTGCGTCTACGGGCACGACCACAGCGACACAGAGGGCAACATCTACGGCGACGGACTCACGTTCTACGCCGTCGACTGTGCCAAGCACCGTAACTACCGCATCATGACGATAACCCCCGAAGGCTATGAGATGGAAAAAATACGTTATTAGCCTGCTCCTCCTGCTGCCTGTCGCAGCCCGGGCCGTGGCCGACAGCATCTACGTCGCGCAGCCGTCGGAGAGCAAATACGACAAGCGCGTGCTGCGCTACCGCAAGCACTGGGCAGCACTCATCCCCACGCAGTTCGTCGTCCAGAACGCTGGCAACATGGGCCTGCTCTCCGCAGGCATTGGCTGGAACTACGGCAAGCGCAAGCAATGGGAGACGAACCTGCTGTTTGGCTATATTCCCAAGCACACGAGCTCGCGGGGGAAGCTGACGATGACGCTGAAGGAGAACTACATCCCCTGGAGCATCGGGCTGGGAACCAACTGGAGCGTAGAGCCGCTGACGGCCAGCATCTACGTCAACACCGTCGGCGGCAGCGAGTTCTGGCAGAGCCAGCCTGGCCGCTATCCCGATAAATACTACGATATGCTGTCGACCAAGTTCCGCCTGAACATCGCCTTTGGGCAGGAAATCACTTGGCAGATACCTCTGGGCCGCCGCAAGCACGCCAAGAGCATCAGCTTCTTCTATGAGTTCAGCTCCTGCGACCTCTATATCCGAGCAAAGTTCCTTGAGCACAGCATTCCGCTGAAAGACATCATCGGATTGTCCATCGGCGTGAAGGTGCAGACCCTGTAACGTCATATCTGGTAGCCGATTTTCAGCTCCATATACTGCTTGCAGTTCTCCTGATACTCGTGAATCTCTCTTTCTGCTCGCAGGCATCAGTCCGGCGTAGGTGAGCACCATCGGCAGCCGCATATTTTCATAGAGTCCCTCCGTCTGGTACTGGAAGTACATATACACGTGGCAGGCGCACAAGCACGAAGCCCAGGGCGAAGACGTAGCGGTAGTTGGTGCGCTATGCAAACTCTAAAGATTGAGCATATATTTCTTCACCGATAGGAACTTCTTTCAAGCCTCTGATGTCGATAACCGCTCCATATTGAAGAAAGATTTCTTGGAATCCTTCAATGTTGTTACCCCAGTAAATCATGCAGCAGGCCATAGGAGCACCTTTCCCGGTGTCGTACCCATTTTCAAGGAAGCGAAGGCGCGTGTCATAAAGGAAGCAGATGGCATCTGCGACACCAAAGACGCATTTTTTCCAATGGGAAGTGTTGGTGGCTACCGGAACGAGGGCGATAACCTCGGAACCATATTCACGATGTGTGTTGGCACACTTGGCCAACCAGTCTTTAATGGTCGTCCCGCGCTCTCGGTCAGAACCGTATGGCGGATTGACATAGATGGTGGGATAGTTCCAGCTTTCCTTCAATCCATCGTGTTTGGGAAGGCGGTATTCCACCTCCGCTCCTACCACAGAATATTCGTTTGAGCATGGGTCAAGGTCAATGCGACCATTCCAAAAGCGTTTGATGGCATTGACATACTTGTGAGGAGTACACCAGCTCTGGCTAAGGGGATTAACATGTCTTCCTGCTGTCATAGTATCGCCCTCCAGTCTTTGTTTTTAAGTGTCACAAGTATGCGCTTTAAGTCCTGCAGTGTTCCTCCGTCTGGAGAAATCACATTAAACCAGTTCTCTATCCGGTCGAGGTTTGCTGCGAAGTAAGAATCCAAAGCGAAATGGGCTGCTTGCTCCATTTTCTTCTTGGTGAAAGAGTTATTGGCTTTCCGGCCATCTGATGGCGGATAACTGGCGATAAAAGCGTCGTGGATAACGCTGTATTCGGGTTGTGGAGAGCGTAACAATTCGATGATGAATTCTGCCAAGCCATCATCTGTCAGGAAAAGCAGCCAGTCGTAACTCTGAGCAAGCACTTTCATTTCCTTGTTCTGATTACCAGAGGTGAACCAGTTGCCATGATTGCTCACCACACCTATTGACAGCGTGAAATTGCGCAGCTGCTGCGGTTCGCCATTGAAGATGATTTCATTAAGCAGTTGGTCGTATGGGCCTACAAAAGCTTCGCCATTTACATAGTATATTCCATCAAGCCCGCCTTGGTCATTACGTACTTTTTGCAAAGAAGACGTCGTCTTGGCCACATACGCTCCCTGTTTGGCCTTCTCAATGGTCTGAGGTCCTTTGGCATCACCTTCCTTCCCGACACGTTTGCACTCTATCATGGCGTATGCATGCTTATCGAGGATGTAAGTGTGCATGGTTGTGCCACTGGAAGTTATCTGGTCGGGAGCAGCAATGACAATCGATTGCTCGTCAGAGCCAATGACGCACGCATTTTGTATGATGCCCTTGTTGATGACCTTATTGCTCGTAAGGTCAAACGTGCTGGGGAGTTGAATCTTGTCGGCTATTTTCCGAGCTGTGGTTGGTGTTGATTTAGGAATCTCAAAAGAAGAATGAACGGAAAGTACAGGATGCAAGGTGAACTCTACGTTATGCGTAATTTCCTCGCGCCCATACTCAGCCAATGGCCTTTCGATAGCGATAGAATCATTTTCACCCCATTGCCTCAACAGGTAAAACATAATCGTCTCGATGAACGTACCCAAGGCTCTGCCAGCAGCTTTCTTGCTGTCCTGTCTGTCGCCAAAAACCTCTTGGCTCAACAGCGTCTGCAGTTCGTCTATAGATTGATATGCCATAATGATAGTCATTTGTTTTAATCGGGTGCAAAGATAATCAATTTCCTCGACATAAGTTCATTTTCTCCAGTAAAAGTGCAAAATGGACGGCGAAGATGGTGCGCTTGCTTTCATTTTCGCCTGCTGAGGCTTGTTCCTCACGACCTGTCTTCTTTCCTGAACGGCAGGAGCAGGCAGATGACGGCCATGCCGGCGGTGACCCAGATGGTGATGCCGCTGATGTCGCGCATGGCCATGATGCCGCTCTGGCGGGCCTTGCTCATGTAGAGCAGGGGGACGGTGGTGGCGTTGGCGCCGCCGATGGCCTGCACGTTGGGGTTCTGGGCATCGACGTTCTCCACCAGCCGCGTGTTGTAGTACTGCTGGCGTTCCTGCATCTTGTTGGTCAGCAGGCTCACGCCGAGCACGGGGGCGAAGGTGTTGCGCATGAGGATCATGATGAACACGAAGCCGACGAAGTGGCGCACGGGCAGGCGGTTCATGCCGTAGGAGGCGATGAGCGGATAGAGCAGCATCAGTCCGGCGTAGGTGAGCACCATCGGCAGCCGCATATTTTCATAGAGTCCCTCCGTCTGGTACTGGAAGTACATATACACGTGGCAGGCGCACAACAAAGCCCAGGGCGAAGACGTAGCGGTAGTTGGTGCGCTTCAGCCCTAAGATCATACCGATGGCGAAGCCCGCGAGGATGCCCAGTACGGCCCAGAGGTAGAGGGCGGCCCACTGCTCCTGATTGATATTGGTGGTGAGCTGTGCGAAGCTCTGGACGATGCTGGCGGGCGTGTTGCACACCATCGCCATCATGAAGAGGAATGTGGCGATGAGGGGGTTGCGGTAGTTGAAGATGTCGAGGTTCAGGTAGTTGCTGCGCAGCGTGCGGCTGAGGAACAGTCCGGCGGATACTATCGACAGTCCTGTGCAGAACACGATGCGCGGCGACCAGAACCAGTCGAGCGTCTTGCCGAAGAGCAGCACGAAAGTCAGGGGAATCAAGATGCCCATCATCAGCACGGTGTCTAAGATCATGCCCCAGTCCATCTCCATGTCGGGCTTCACCTCCTCGGTCTTCATCGTGGTGAGCACCAGCAGCAGGCCTACCAGCAGGATGCCGATGACCATGGCGAACGACATACGCCAGCTGTACTCGATGGCCACCCACGCATAGAGCCAGTTGCTGAGGTAGGCATACACTAATATAATAAGGTATAGCAGCAGCATCAGCACGGCCTTGCCGTGCGAAGCCTCCTTCATCTCGTCGGACGTCATGGGTGGCGGCTCCTTTGAGAACATATCGATGACGCTGACGTTCATCAGATAAGGCCCCACGGCGAAGGTCAGGCTGACGAGCATCATCACGCGCAGGCAGCCCATCATGAAGCAGACGGCGCAGGTGGCCGGTGCCCAGTGAGTGAAGATCACGCACACGTTGCCCACGATCATCAGCAGCAGTCCCGCTATCAGCGTCTGCTTCAGGCGGTGGGTGGTGAGGTATTTCAGCATGAGGGGCGGGAACACGCAGATACCGATGGCCGTCGAGAAGAAGGCCATCTGCACATCCTCCGTAATCCACCCCAGGTCGCCCACGATGTCGGGTGCGAGGCTGAGGTTCATGCCGCCCGAGAATACCGGCGACATATAGAGTATCAGGAATACCAGAATGCCCAACGGCTTTGGCATCCACGGATAGAAGGGAAGATTCTTCGTTTGGTCGTTTGGGGGACTTGTCGTTTGGGCTTCAGCCGTAGTGGCGGCATCAAATTCTTCATTCTTCATTCCTCATTCCTCACTTATGACTTCTCACTTCTCACTCCTCGCTTCCCACTTTCACCTTCACCTCGCACATCATGCCAGCCGACATACGCTCGTTGTCCTCAGGCGTGAGGTCGTCGATGTCGATGCGCACGGGCACGCGCTGCTGAATCTTCACGAAGTTGCCCGACGAGTTGTCGGTCGGAATGATGGCATACTTCGAGCCGGTGGCCTGCGAGATGTCAGACACCTTGCCCGTGAACTTCTTGCCGGGAATGGCATCGACGGTGACGGACACCTCCTGACCCTTGCGGATGCGTGCCATCTGCGTCTCCTTGAAGTTGGCCACGATCCACTTGTTCGTATTCGGGATGATGGTGGTCAGCGTCACGCCCGGGCTGACGAGCTGTCCTTCCTGGATGGTGCGTCGGCCGAGCCATCCGTCGTTAGGAGCCGTCACCACGGTGTAACTCAGGTTCAGGCGGGCCATGTCGACGCCTGCTTCGGCCCGGAGGATGGTGGCCTCGGCATTGGTCTTGCGCTGAGTCACCTCCGTCACCTGCGACCGCGAGGCAGCTTTCTGCCGCTCCAGCTGTGTCAGCTTCTGACGGGCAGCCT
This sequence comes from uncultured Prevotella sp., assembly GCA_905235325.1. GTDB lineage: Bacteria > Bacteroidota > Bacteroidia > Bacteroidales > Bacteroidaceae > Prevotella. Next base: position 6,094 of record CAJOLE010000027.1, read on the forward strand.
CCAGCTCCGTCTCGTACTGCTCCACCTGCATGGGCGTGGCGGCGTTCTCCTTCAGCAGTTCGCTGAAGCGCTTATAGTCTTTTTCCAGTTTGGCTATTCTGATCTTCGCTTCCTCAATACCAGCGTCATATACCGAAGCGGCGGTGGAAGCGGTGTTCTCCGTCTTGTCGACAATCACGCGCCCGCTTTGGGCATCGGCCAGCTGAGCCTCCGCCTGCTTCAGGTTCACCAGATACTCACGGTCGTCGATGAGTATCAGCGTGTCGCCCTGGTGTACGAACTGGTGCTCCTTGAAGCGTATCTCCTTGATATAGCCCGGCACCTTGGCGTTGATGGGCGAGATGTACTGCTCCACCTGCGCATCGTTGGTCCACTCCGTGTCGCCGTCGATGAACAGGCCTACAATCACAAACAGCCCTACCGCTACAAGGCACAGGGCCAGAATCCTTACTGCGAGTTTCTTCATATTCTAAATGTATAATTTTGTCCTAAATGTATAATTTTGGAGGCAAAATTACACATTCATCCACCGTTTCAGCCCTTTCTGCCCATAAAAAACGCTTTCACTTCGCAAATCGTACAAAGATGTGAACGTTTGTGACGGAACGGCATCCCTCGGAAGACCTTAAAAGTGACATTTATAAAATTTTAACCTTCAAAGCCTTGGAGGATTATGGGAAATATGTGTATCTTTGTATCGGAAAATAACCATAAAGAACAAGTAATGTCGAAAAAGTTAGCAGACCAGCAGATAAATAGAATTGTGAATAAGACAATGATTCCCAATTTTACGGCTGAACTCAGTTCGTCTGGAACTAGTATTGTGGACGGTATTGTCGTAGGAAATTTCTATGGTACTCAAGGTCTTGCCGCTGTAGGCTTGGGAGTACCTATACTCTCCGTCTTCACTATTCTGGCAGGTCTGATAGGTACGGGGAATTCCGTACTTTGTTTTCGTACGCTGGGACTGTCATCAAAAGAAAATGCCGAAAAAACATTCTCCCTCTCCACACTGTGGGCGCTGATTTTCTCTATCCTATTCACCTTGCTTGCTATAGGCGGTTCAGAAATCATCGCACAATTATTCTGTGGAACGAGCACTGAAGCCATTCTCCATGATGTGAGAAATTATATTATCGGCTTCTCACTTGGTGCTCCGTTTATTATATTCAGGCAACTCCTTATCCCTGTAGTAAATGTCGAAGGAGGGAATAAGTTGATACATATTTCTTCTTTCCTTATCCTGTTTTCAGACGCAGCGTTTGACTATGTCTTCTCGGCTTGGTTTGACGGAGGTACATTTGGCCTTGGTGCTGCCAGTGCGCTATCTTACGTCTGCGGATGTCTGCCGCTATTCTATTTCTTCCGCAAGAACAGGGGATTCACTCCCAACTTGAAGTTCAAATTCAGTTGGAAGGAGAGTTTCAACATCTTCAAGGCAGGAATGCCTACTGCCGTAAAACGCATCTGCAACGTCATAACTCCAATACTGACCAACCGCTTCATGCTATATGTTGCTTCTATAGGAGCAGTGGCGTCGCTTTCAGTCATGACATCATCGGGCAAGTTTCTGCAGCATTTTGTCCTGGCACTATCCTCTACCGTTCTTCTGTTATCCAGTTCCTTTTTTGGGGAACAGGACAAACATCAGATGACGTCGGGAATGAGAGAACTTTTCAAACAGTCCTTGCTGTGGAGTATCGGCTTCTCAGCCGTATTCATCGTCTTTGCAAAATACTTGGCTATGTGTTTTATCCAGGATGGGCATGAGGTGATAGATCAAGCCACTTTTGCCATCAGATGCTATGCCGTCGGAATACCCTTTATGGCTTTTAACCAATGTGTCGCGTCATATCTTCAAGCAACTAAACGCCTGAAGATATCCAACTACGTTATTGTGGCAGACAATCTTATTTACATCGTTGTGTTTGTTTACTTATTGGGATATCTCCTTGGTGCCAAAGGTGTCTTCATGGCTTACGCTGTAAGTGAGATGGCACTCTCTCTGACGCTTTACATCATCATGTGTGTAAAGGAAAAGACCTTCATCACGAACATTGAGGAGTTGATAGCCCTTCCAGATGACTACGGAGTGCCAGAAGATCATTGTGTTTACGGCTACGTCAAAACCCCTGAGGAAATCAGCGAATTCTGCAAAAATGTACAGAACTTCTGCCTCCGCAAAAATATTGATAGTTATCATGCTTTCATTGCTGCATTATGCATAGAGGAACTCGCAAGAATCTGCCAGATATACAGCCTTGACGAGTTAGGCAAAGGACAGACCATCCGCGTCTTCATAGGCCAGAAAGGTAAGGTGGTGATACGCATGAGAAATGACGGCAAGCCATTTAACATGGATAGGAGACAGAGTCTGGATCTTTTAGACGAGAATGATGTTGTTTCGAGGATTGGCATAAGGCTGGCATTCGGCAATGCTGAGGAAATTGACTATCATACCATATTTGGTATGAACAATATAACAATTAAACTGTAACAACAACATATTTATTTTCAATCACTTCAACGCCCCGAGGTTGTTCTCAAGGCGCAGGAAGTCAATCAGTGCGAGGTTGTACTGCAGATGGGCGTTCACCACGTTCTGCTCGCTGCTGATGAGCCGCATGTCGTCCTGCAGGAGTTCGGTCATCGAGGCGACACCCTCCTTGTAGCGGCGGGCGGTGAGGTCATAGACGCTCTTGGCCTGCTCTCGGTTCTGACTCTGGGTGGTGAATATCTGCTCGTTCTGCGAGAGTTGCAGCGTGGCGTTGGTATAGTCTTTCTGCAATGAAGCGTCGAGCAACTGGCGGTTGGTCCTGATCTTCTCGGCGTCGTAGCGGTACTGGCGTATCTTCAGCCGACGGTCGCTGGCATCGAAGATGGGAATGTTGACCTGCAAGCCCACGGCGGCCATGCCGAACTGGCGGTTGTCGAACTTCTTGAAGAAGTCGCCGAACTTCTCCTGATAGCCCATATAGCCCGTTTGTCCGAAAAGTCCGATGCTGGGCAGGTATCCTGCGCGGGTCAGCTTGATCTGCTTCTCGGTGAGCAGGTGCTGTGCGTCGAGCAGTTGCTGGTCGGGCAGCAGGCTGCTCATGCCCTGACGGGGTATCTGGCGCAGTTCCGGCTCCATGGGCACCACGTCGATGGGCTCTGCGGCCTCCAGGTCTAAGAGGAAGCGCAGTGTGTTCAGCTGCTGGTCGTACACCATCTGGTACTGTGCGCGCTGGGTTTCCAGGTTCGTGATGTTGATGGAGATGCGGGTGTAGTCAGTCTCGAGTATGACGCCCTGCTTGAGCATGGCCTTGGCGATGGCGGCCAGCTCGGTCATGCGCTTCACGTCCTCGTCTAACAGCTGTCGCTGCTCCTTGCACGACTGTGTGGCGTAGTATGTCTTGGCTATCTGCACGGTGAGCGTCTCCACGGCCTTGTCGTAGGCCAGCGTGTGCAGCTCCTTCACCACTTTGGCGGCATCGATGGCGGCGAGTATGCTCTGGTTGTAGAGCGGCATCTGCGCCTTCAGCATGGCCTGCGACGTGTACTGCATGGTGCGCACCCTGGCCCACTGCGGGTCGTCGGGGAAGTCCATGGCGATGAGCGTAGAGTTGCTCACCTGCACGGGGTCTTTCAGGTAGTCAATCACCTGTAGCGAGCCGTCCACCCGTGGCAGCAGCATGGCGCGGCTCTGGCTGATCTGTGTCTCGCCTTTCAGGATGTCGGTTCGGCTGTTGCGCAGTTGCAGGTTGCGCTCAATGCCCAGGCTGATACATTCGCCCAGCGTCTTTGTCTGCGCTGAGGTCACCGTCACTGTCAGCCATGCGCACACGACGAGCAATAGCAATGTCCTTTTCGTCTTTCTCATTTCTTCAGTCTTTCTCTTTTCACATTTTGAGCCCCCTCCGAAGGGGGTCTCGGCTTCTTTGCTGCTGCAAAGTTATTCATTCGTCCGCATTATCGTGATGGAATTTCTGCAAAAACCAGCCGTTGTTAACCTTTAGGCAAAAGATGCAGAAATAAAGGATGAAGAGTTTACGGAAAAATGCGTAACTTTGCCGCCAAAAACGGTAATATGTTCTAAATGTAATCGGAATCATGAAACAACAGAACGAACTAAACTACAACAATGGCGACGTGATGATCTTCGACAACTTCGGCGACATCTTCCAGTCATCGGAAGTCGATGGGCAGTGGAAGGTCAAGCCGAACCTTACCGACCAGAATGCCGTAATCCTGCTGGTGTGCCAGCGAGGTACGATGAAAGCCACGATAAGCGACGTGGACTATGAAGTGGATGTCGGTCAGGGACTTGCCCTGCTGCCGATGGTTGTCATCCAGCAGTTGCTGGTGACGCCCGACGTGCATTTCCGCGGCTTCGGGTTCTCGGTTACGGCGATGGAGAACGTGTTCCATAACTATCGTACCACCTGGCAGGAGGCACTCACGCTGGTGAACCATCCCGTGGTGGCTCTCGGCGAGGGGCAGATGCAGGTGGCGGAGCATCTCTACCAGATAGCCCGTCAGGCAGAGCAGATGGCCGACTGCCGCTACTATCGCCCCATGATGCGCGCTCTCGTGCAGGCATTCATTTACATGATTGCCGACGTGGTGGGGCGGGGTGCAGCCGTCAGCGGCGGGAACGAGGGCATGACGCAGAAAGAGCGCCTCTTCAAGCAGTTCGTCTCGCTGCTGTGGGCCAGCGGGGGCAGGAACCGAAAGGTTGACTACTTCGCCCGGCAGCTGTGTATCACCCCCAAATATCTTTCCACAGTCGTTCGCGAGTCGAGTGGAAACACCCCGTTAGAGATGATTCACCGATACACGGCCAACATGATTGCCCAGCACCTGCGCACCACCAACCTCACCATCAAGGAAATCTGCACCGAACTGGAATTTCCCAATGAGTCCTTCTTCGGCCGCTTCGTCAAGCGGCATCTCGGATGCCCGCCCCGCGAGTACCGCGACAAGATGAGGCAGGCGAAGTGATATATGTGAAGCGTAACACAGAAACAACCTACACTTCCTACACTCCCGACCTAACTGCCTGTGTCTCAGCATACATCTTGGCGATGACTGCCCAAGAACCGACACCGGAACCGACACCGGAACCGACACCTGAACGCGACATCCGAACTGACTCCCGAACGCGACACCCGAACCGACACCTGACCGGCGCTTCGCCTGCTCCTGAATGAAGAGCGGCGGTTTTCGGTCAAAAGGCGGCGGTTTTCGGTCAAAAAGTGGCGGTTTTCAGTTATTCCACAGGCTGGAATATTTGTTCCAGCCTGTGGAATAATTCCTTTGGGGCCGCCAAAGGCCGGGGCTCAAGACGCTCATCTGAAGTAGAACGTCCGATTATATACAGGTTGGGGTGGGGGCAGTAACTGATAAACCGGTACGTCAAAGTGAACGACCTGATTCCAAAGTCGGTGTCGGTTAGGTGTCGGTTCCGGTGTCGGTTAGGTGTCGGTTCGGGACGGAAAGCGGGCTCTTTAACTATCTGTCGGTCAGGTTGTTAAGCATTAGGTGTAGGAAGTGTCGGTTGTTTCCTGTGAATGACAATCATTACGCGCGCGCGTACACGCGAAACGTCGGGTTGCGATGGCATCGCAACATACTGGACTATTACAATCATTGCGCGCGTACACGAGAGACGTCGGGCATTCCGGGGCGTTGGCCGCTTCGTCAAGTGGCTTCCCGGGTGCGCTTCGCCGCTTACCGGCTGAAGCCCACCTGTCGGCGGGTCTTCAGCCCGGTGTTGCGGGCGTTGTAGTCGTCGTATGCTCGGCTGACGTCGGCGGCCTCGACGCGGCGGAAGTCGCCTGCGGGGGTGGCCATGACACGGGCTGCCATGGCTGGGATGATGCCGTTGCAGACGAACTGCTCCACCCAGCGGGCGTTGCCAAACCTGTCGTTGCGGCGGGCCACGGTGCGGGCGACGCATTCCTTGAGCGTGGCCAGGGCGTCGTCCGTCAGGATATAGTCGTCGCGCTTCAGCAGTCGGAGGGCTATCTCCGTGAGCTGCTCGGCCGTGTAGTCCTTAAATTCGAACATATAGGGGAATCGGCCTGCCAGTCCGGGGTTGGTGGCAAGCATGGCCTCCATCTCCTTGGCGTAGCCGGCGAAGACGACGAGCATATCGGGGTCGGGCTGGCTGAGCACGGTCAGCAGACTGTCGATGACGCGGGCACCGTAGTCCTTGCGGTCGGTGGCGCCGTCGTGCAGGGTGTAGGCTTCGTCGATGAAGAGCACGTTGCCGCGGGCCTCCTCGAGCACGGTCTTCATGTTGTCCTCGGTCTCGCCGATGAAGCGGCCGACGAGGCGTGTGCGGTCAACGCTGACGACGTTGCCCTTCGAGAGCAGCCCCAGTGCGTGGTAGATGCGCCCCAGCTGGCGTGCAACGGTGGTCTTGCCCGTGCCGGGATTGCCGGTGAAGATGGCGTGGTAGGTGGCCCTGGTGGTGGTGGGCAGTCCGCGCCGCTGCCGCTCTATGGTGAAGCGCGTGTTGTCGGCCATCCTGACGATGCTCTGCTTGATGTTGTCGAGCCCCACCATCTGGCGGAGTGCGGCGATGCTCTCCTCGTAGGCGCTGCGCCCGCTGCTGAGCAGTTCGAGGTGGAGGTCGTCCTTGGTCAGGGCGGGAGCCTTGTCGGTGAACACCTCGGCCATGACGCGCTCCTGGTAGCCGGGCCTGACCTTTTCGGCCACGAATCGCCGTATGTCGTCAAGCGACCATGAGCGGAGCAGCCCCTTGCGGCAGCCCTCGACGACCGCCTTCACCAGTTCGGCTGTCACCTGTACGTCGGCCTCCATGCCCTCCTGGCTGATGATGCTGACGAAGTTCTGCACCTGCTCGGTGGTGGTGTATGGCTGCTGGCTCAGCCTGTTGGTCTCGAGAAACAGCCGGGCGAGCGAGGGGAACATATCGAACAGCGCGCCCACCTCCTGTCGCGAGGCGCAGATCCAGAACGTGGTGTCGTCGCCGTGGTTGTTCTTCAGTTCGAGCAGCTTCCTGACGATGGTCTTGCCGCCCGCCCCGGAGAGCAGTGAGCCGATGTTCGTCAGGCAGAATATGTTGTGTGAGGGGGCGCAGAACGTTTCGCTTACGTTGTCGTAAGGATTCATGTTGGTAATATCGTAGAGCGTGGCGCAGTCGACGACGGTAAACTTCCTGTAGGGCAGCGTAATCTCGGCCAGGCAGGCCAGTATTCTGCCGTTGATGTCGCCGTTGTGGGTGGTGATGACGAGGTCGTTGCTGCTTTTCAGCGTGCCGTACTCCATGTGCTTGCAGTAGCGGTTGTAGAGGTCGAGCTGTACGGCCTTCAGTGTATAGTGTCGCAGCTGTGCCGCTCCGGGCTGGGTCGTCAGCCGTTGCCAGCTGTCGATGTTCTGCTCGAGGCAGTTTCTCATCACGTCTTCCGGTCCGAAGCAGAGGCAGTCGCGGCGCTTCGGTGCTGAGACTTTCATCCGCTCGCTGATGGTGAAGTCGTAGCGCGTCATGGCATCCTGAGAGTCGTAGATCATCATGAAGTAGCGGCCCGGCATCCACACGCGGCGGCAGGGAATCGTCACGGCACACGTGCCGGGCGCAATCTGCCAGAGGGTGTCCTTGCCGGTGGAGTCGCACATCGGAAAGTAGTCGTCGGTGTAGATGCACAACTCCAGTTCCTTGCTGCTTGTGAACCTGCCTTTGCGCATGGCCAGTCTGACCTTCATGGGGCTCAGTGCAAATCCCTGTGCGGAGCGGTGCTGGATCAGGCTCATCGCCGCGCTGACGATGCTTCTGCCGTAGTTCTGCCGGTGGTTGGCGTCGTCGAGCTTTTGCAGGTCGTAGTGAGCAGCTGGTGCCAGGCTATCTTCTTCTTCATCCTCTTCGTCGTCGAATTCTATGTCGGCGAAGAGACTGTCTAATTCTTCGTCTGTCAAGCCCTCCTCGTCGTCGTCGTGCTGGTAGGTGTCGTTGTTGTCGTCAAAGTCGTCTGATTTCTTGAAATCGCTGGTCATTGTGGGTAATGTGTTTTTGATTGATTGAACTAACAATAGTGTTGGAGAAGTTCCCGCAGGGCGGGGCGCAAGAGTCAAATAACACCCGACGTAGTCGTGTGCGGTTTACGTTTGTACGTTTACTGAATAATTCTGAGAGTTGACAGGATCTTACATTAGTGATGCAAAGGTACGCAAATTATTCGGTTCCGTAAATAAGAATCGGCAACTTTTTTCTTCGGCCTGCCCATTTTTAACATTTCCCCCGCGTGCCCTCGCGCGCGATTTATAAATAGGTACGCGAAGAGCAGAAAAAAAATCTGAAAAAATTTGCGTGATTCAGGGAAAAGTAGTACTTTTGCAGCCGAAATAAAAAGAGAAGACAAATGTTGAACTACGACGCATACTTTTACGGCTATTACTTTTACTTTGCAAGTGCTTGTGAAGCGGTAAGTCGCGTATAGGTTTCAGCGAAAAGGAAAAAATACAGAGCCCCGCTTCACATACCAGTGATAGCGGGGCTTGTCTTAACAACAAAACATAAATAAAGAATGAAAAGAATAGCCATACAGGGACTGACGGGGTCGTTCCACGACATTGCCTCGCACCTCTACTTCGAGGGCGAGCAGGTGCAGCTCATCTGCTGCTCAACGTTCGAGCAGGTGTTTGCTGCCATCAGGCAGGACCCGACGGTCATCGGTATGCTGGCCATTGAGAACACCATTGCCGGAAGCCTGCTCCACAACTACGAGCTGCTGCGCGACTCGGGAACGACCATCGTCGGCGAGCACAAGCTCCACATCACCCACTGCATCTGCTGTCTGCCCGACGACGACTGGGCCACCATCCGCGAGGTACACTCTCACCCCGTCGCCCTGATGCAGTGCCGACAGTTTCTGGCGCAGCACCAGCAGCTGAAGAACGTCGAGGCCGAAGACACGGCAGGCTCGGCAAAGATGATAGCTGAGGGCGGGCTCAGGGGCTGTGCCGCCATCTGTCATGCCGAGGCCGCACGGCTCTACGGGCTGAAGGTGCTCGAGGACCACATTGAGGACAACAAGCACAACTTCACCCGATTCCTCGTGGTGTCGAACCCCAACAAGGCCGACCTGCTGCGCCCGCTGACCGAGACCAACAAGTCGAGCATCGTCTTCTCGCTGCCCCACGAGCAGGGGTCGCTGGCTCACGTGCTGGCCATCCTCTCGTTCTACCACATCAACCTGACGAAGATTCAGTCGCTGCCCATCATCGGCCGCGAGTGGGAGTACCTCTTCTACGTCGACGTGATGTACGACGACCTGACGCGCTACCGCCAGTCGATAGACGCTATCATCCCATTGACCAAGGACTTAAAGATATTAGGAGAATACAGAGATGGCAAACAGACCAATTGAACCGGCCGAGCGGTTGTCGCTCGTCAGCGAATACTACTTCAGCCGCAAGCTGAAGGAGGTGGCACAGCTCAACGCCGAGGGCAAGGACATTATCAGCCTGGCCATTGGCAGTCCTGACATGCCGCCCTCGCCGCAGACGGTAGAGAAACTGTGTGAGGTGGCCCGCGACCCTGACGCCCACGGCTACCAGCCCACCATGGGTACGCCCGAGCTGCGCGGGGCAATGGCCGGATTCTACAAGCGCTGGTACGGCGTCGACCTCGACCCGAAGACGGAGATCCTGCCGCTCATCGGCTCGAAGGAGGGCATCCTGCACGTCACGCTGGCCTTCGTCAACCCCGGCGACGAGGTGCTGGTGCCCAACCCCGGCTATCCCACCTACACGTCGCTCTCGAAGATTCTCGGAGCGAAGATCGTGAACTACGACCTGCGCGAGGCCGACGGCTGGCAGCCCGACTTCGACGAGCTGGAGAAGATGGACCTGAGCCGCGTGAAGCTGATGTGGACCAACTATCCCAACATGCCGACCGGCGGCCGCGCCCGGCGCGAGACCTACGAGCGGCTGGTGAGCTTTGCGCGCCGCAACGGCATCGTCGTCGTCAACGACAATCCCTACTCGTTCATCCTCAGCGAGGAGCGCCTGAGCATCCTGCAGGTGCCCGGGGCCAAGGACTGCTGCATAGAGTTCAACTCCATGTCGAAGAGCCACAACATGCCCGGCTGGCGCGTCGGCCTCTGTGCCTCGAACCCGCAGTTCATACAGTGGATCCTGAAGGTGCAGTCGAACATTGAGAGCGGCACCTTCCGAGGCATACAGCTGGCTGCTGCCGAGGCTTACAAGAACGACGAGGCCTGGCACCGCGAGTTCAACATCGAGACCTACGCCCGCCGCCGCCGCTATGCCGAGCAGATTATGGACGCCCTGGGCTGCACCTACGACCCGCAGCAGGTGGGAATGTTCCTCTGGGGCCGCATCCCCGACAGCATCCAGAACGTCGAGGACCTGACGGAGCGCGTGCTCCACGAGGCCCGCGTCTTCATCACCCCCGGCTTCATCTTCGGTAGTAATGGCGAGCGCTACGTCCGCATCTCACTGTGTGCCAAGGAGGAGAAGATACGGCAGGCACTGGAAAGAATAAAAGAAATAATCAATAAATAAAGAATGAAATGGAATTAGACTTACAACCCCTGAATTTACCGAGTGACAACGAACGTCCCTTCGTGATTGCCGGTCCATGCAGCGCTGAGACCGAGGAGCAAGTGATGGAAACCGCACGTGAACTGGCCATGAAAGGCTGCCACAACTTCCGTGCCGGCGTGTGGAAACCACGCACCAAGCCCGGAGGCTTCGAGGGCCACGGCGAGCCAGCACTGGTGTGGCTGAAGCAGGTCAAGGACGAGACGAAGATGCTCGTCTCTACCGAGGTGGCCACGCCCGAGCATGTGGAGCTGGCACTGAAGTACGACATCGACATCCTCTGGGTGGGAGCACGCACGTCGGCCAACCCCTTTGCCATGCAGGCACTGGCCGATTCGCTGAAGGGTGTCGACGTGCCCGTCTTCGTGAAGAACCCCGTCAACCCCGACATCGAGCTGTGGATAGGTGCCCTGGAGCGCATCAACCAGGCCGGCATCAAGCGCATGGGAGCCATACACCGCGGCTTCTCAAGCTACGAGCAGAAGATCTACCGCAATGCACCGATGTGGCAGATTCCCATCGAGCTGCACCGCCGCATCCCAACGTTGCCCATCATCTGCGACCCCTCGCACATCGGCGGACGACGCGAGCTGATAGCACCGCTCTGCCAGCAGGCCATGGACCTGGGCTTCGACGGACTCATCGTCGAGAGCCACTGCGACCCCGACAAGGCGTGGAGCGACGCCAAGCAGCAGGTGACGCCCGAGGTACTCGACTACATCCTCTCGCTGCTCATCGTCCGCGACGAGCATACCACTACCGAGGGACTGGCCAGCCTGCGCAAGCAGATTGACGAACTCGACAACCAGATCATGGACATCCTGGCCAAGCGCATGAGGGTCTGCCGTGAGATAGGCCACTACAAGAAGGAGCACAACATGACCGTCCTGCAGGCATCGCGCTACAACGAGATCCTGTCGAAGCGCGGCGTCCAGGGCTCGCTCTGCGGCATGGGGCCCGAATTCATCGCCAAGGTCTTCGAGAGCATCCACGAGGAGAGCGTCAGGCAGCAGATTGAGATTATCAATAAATAGACCCACCCCCAACCCCTCCCCAAGGGAGGGGCGTCTGAATAGACTGGAGGTGGAATCATTGTAAAGGTATTATTTTAATTAAATAGGAGACCCCCGTAGTAACCAAACTCCCCTCCCTTGGGGAGGGGCTGGGGGTGGGTTTTTATGAAAATATTAGTCATGGGCGCAGGCAAGATGGGAAGCTTCTTCATCGACCTGCTGAGTTTCAGTCACGAGGTCGCCGTCTTCGAGCGCGACCCGATACGTATGCGGTTCACCTACAACTGCCAGCGATTCACCACCTACGAGGAGATTGAGGCCTTCGGCCCCGAACTGCTCATCAACGCCGTCACGCTGAAGTACACCATCCCCGTGTTCCGTGAGGTGATTCCCCACCTGCCCAAGGAGTGCATCATCAGCGACATCGCCTCAGTAAAGACCGACCTGAAGGAGTTCTACGAGCAGACGGGTATGCGCTACGTCTCTACCCACCCGATGTTCGGCCCCACCTTCGCCAACCTCCAGCAGCTCAGCGAGGAGAACGCCATCATTATCAGCGAGGGCGACTACATGGGGCGCATCTTCTTCAAGGACCTCTACCAGCGGCTGGGGCTGAACATCTACGAGTACACCTTCGAGGAGCACGACCGCACGGTGGCCTACTCGCTCTCCATCCCCTTCGTCTCGACCTTCGTCTTTGCCGCCGTCATGAAGCATCAGGACGCACCGGGCACCACCTTCAAGCGCCATATGCGCATTGCCAAGGGCGTGCTCAACGAGGACGACTACCTGCTGCAGGAAATCCTGTTCAACCCCTTCACCCACGACCAGGTGGCCCAGATACGTACCGAGCTGAAGGAGCTCCTGGAGATTATCGACAACAAGGATGCCGACGGCATGAAGGGTTACCTCACGAAGATTCGCAACAACGTCAGGCGCGACATCGAGATTGAGAAGTGAAGAGTGAAGAGTGAAAAGTAAGAAGTGGTTCTGCCATCTTGTGGCCTTTGTCGTGGTGGCCATCTGGGGCAGCACCTTCGTCTTCACGAAGATGCTGCTCCAGAGCGGACTTTCGCCGGCGCAGATCTTCACCCTGCGCTTCATCATCGCCTATGTCCTGCTGCTGGCCTACGAACTCTGCACGCATCGCTTTTCACTCTTCACTTCCTCCTGGCGCGACGAACTGCTGATGGTGGGGCTCGGCCTGACTGGCGGCTCGCTCTATTTCCTGGCTGAGAATGCCGCCATGCTCTACACGACGGCCACCAACACGTCGCTCATCGTCTGCTCCTGTCCGCTCTTCGCGATGTTCCTCATTGCCTTGTGCTATCGCCATAGCGAGCCCGTCAGTCGTATGCAGGCTCTTGGCTCACTGATAGCCTGTTTTGGCATGGCCGTCGTCGTGCTCAACGGCCATTTCGTGCTCCACCTCTCGCCCCTCGGCGACTTGCTGGCCTTCGGAGCCTGTCTCTGCTGGGCCGTCTATTCGCTGCTGATGAAATCGGCTGCCGAAAAGTATTCCACCACCTTCATCACCCGCAAGGTGTTCGCCTACGGCCTCCTCACCGTTATACCTTATTATATATGTAACCCTGAAGAGGTCGCACCCTTATGCTCTCTCTCAACACTCGACACTCAACACTCAACACTTTTCACGTCTTCAGTCCTCTTCAACCTGCTATTCCTCGGCGTTGTCGCCTCCATGCTCTGCTTCCTACTCTGGAACTGGGTCATCGGCAAGCTCGGTGCCGTCGTCGCCACCAACTGGGTCTACTTCAACCCCATTATCACCATCCTCTTTGCCCGGTGGCTCCTCCGCGAGCAGATCACTGCTTACTTCCTCATCGGCACCGTCCTCATACTAGCGGGTATGTATATGGCCGACCGAAGAACGTAATTTGCCGAGCTTCACGGCACGTCAGTTGCCGTTTCTCGTTTTCGTTATCGTTTCCCCTTGGGAAAAATCTTTTTTGCACGGCTTTTCTTGCTTTTCTCAGGATTATTGCTTACCTTTGTGGCCGCAAAAAGTATTCTAACACATAAGGAGAGAGAGAAAACTATGGGAATTATTGGTTCGATTATCATCGGATGCCTGGCAGGCTTCTGCGCCGGTAAGCTGATGAAGGGTGGGGGCTTCGGCCTGATTATGAATCTGGTGCTTGGCCTGTTTGGCGGTGCGCTCGGCGGCTGGCTGTTCTCGCAGCTGGGCATATCGTGGGGCGGCATCCTGGGACAGCTCGGCACGGCTATTGTCGGTGCCGTCGCCATTCTCTGGGTGGCCTCGCTCATCAAGAAGTGACCGGCTTCCGGGTAACCCACGCTCACAGTCATGGCAGTAGGTAAGTGGATAGGAGGATTCCTCGGATGGATGGCCGGAGGCCCGTTGGGTGCGCTGGCCGGTTATCTGCTGGGCTCGCTCTTCGACTCAGCCTTCAGCTTTTCCGACACGCTCGGCAACTCCAGGCAGTATGGCGGTGGCACAGGCCGCGACAGCAACTTCCGGGCCTACGAGGAGGTCTACCGGCAGGCCTACCAGCAGCAGCAGGCACAGGGCAACCGCAACAGCTTCCTGTTCGCCCTGCTGGTGCTGGCATCTTACATCATCAAGGCCGACGGCAAGGCCATGCACTCAGAGATGGAGATGGTGCGGCAGATGCTGCGCCAGAACTTCGGCCCCGATGCCGTCGGTCAGGGTAACGAGATACTCACCAAGCTCTTCGACGAGCAGAAGCGGCAGGGCTGGAACGGTTTCAAGAAGACCGTCCGCGACTGCTGCGGGCAGATCAGCCGCAACATGGACTACTCGCAGCGCCTGCAGCTGCTGAACTTCCTCGTGATGGTGGCACAGGCCGACGGCTCGCTGCCCGACAGCGAGATCTACGCGCTGAAGGAGTGTGCCCAGTGGCTCGGAATGTCGCCGACGGAGGTCGACTCCATGCTCCACCTTGAGGGCGATACGTTGGAGGATGCCTACAAGGTGCTGGGTGTCAGTCCTGACGCAACGGATGCTGAGGTGAAAAAGGCTTACCGCAAACTTGCCCTCGAACACCATCCCGACAAGGTGGCCGCCCTTGGCGAGGACGTTCGCCGCGCCGCCGAGAAGAAGTTCCAGGAAATCAACGCTGCCAAGGAGCGCGTCTGGAAAGCCCGTGGGCTGTGACCTGGAGCGTCCCTTCGGGCCGCCACCTGTTCCCGTTGACGTTCCCGTTCCTGTTCCCGTTAAAACACTCAGCAGATGAAGAAGTCGGCAATAATAGTCCCGGAGGGATGTTCTGAAGTGCTGTTGCACGCCTGCTGCGCCCCGTGCTCGTCGGCTATCGTAGAGTGGCTGACGGCAAACAACGTGCGCCCCACCATATTCTATTTTAATCCCAACATCTGGCCGCGCGAGGAGTACGAGATCCGGAAGAACGAGAGCAAGAGGCACGCCGAGGGGCTGGGCATCAGGTGGATTGACGGCGACTACGACCACGGGCAGTGGCGTGAAGCCGTCTGCGGGCTCGAGGAGGAGCCAGAGCGTGGGCTGCGCTGCGAGCAGTGCTTCCGGCTGCGGCTGACGGTGGCGGCACGCAAGGCTCAGGAGTTGGGCCTGCACTATTTCGCTACGACCCTGGCCTCCAGCCGCTGGAAGAGTCTCGCCCAGATAGAGCGGGCGGGGCAGGCCGCCGCGGCCGCCGTGCCCGGCACCGCGTTCTGGGCGCAGAACTGGCGCAAGGACGGCCTGCAGGAGCGGCGCAACCAACTGCTCAGGGAGTACGGCTTCTACAACCAACAGTACTGCGGATGTGAATTTTCTGCAAAATAATTGCCGAAAGTTGCGGCAGTTCAAAAATATTTCGTATCTTTGTGGCCAGATAGCATATAAACCAATAAAAACAATAAGACTATGAAGCATTTCGTACTCATTTTGGCCGCAATGGCCGTTATGGGCAGCCAGAGCGCACTCGCCCAGAAGAAAGTGGTGAACCTGTCAGCAGAGACGACGTCGATAAACGCTTCTCTTGTTGCTGATGCTGACCGTACCGTGCAGATCAGCCGCTATCTCTACGCCGGCTACAACAGCCTGTGCCTGCCGATGTCGCTCAGCGGCGACCAGATGGCCGAGGCTGTTCCGGGCATCAAGATTGAGCGGCTGGCAGCCATCCGCCAGGAGGGAACCACCCTTTGCCTCTATTTCACCGACTGTACCGGCGAGGGCATTCAGGCCGGTATGCCTTATCTCATCTTTACCCCCGCGTCAAAGTATCTGCGGGTGAAGAACACCGATGCCGCTAACTGCAGCACAGACATCAACACGGTCCGCATGGCCGACGGCGAAGGCAATGAGGTGACCTTCGGCAGCAGTTGGAACATGCGCCGGCAGGAGGGGCTCTACGGCATTCCCGCCAAGCAGAACGTCGAGGTGTTGGAGAGCGTGCTGGTACGTACAACGGCTGACCAGGCCTTCCGCCCCACCTGCTGCGGATTCGACTGGGAGTCGCAGTCGGCAACGGCAACAGCACTGGAAATCAAGCACGTAAGCAGCCTCTCTGAGGTGACGGGCCTGAAGTCGGTGGCCGCTGGCAGCGCGCTGACCGATGTCTACGACCTGAAGGGCCAGCTGGTGCGCAGGCAGGTAAATGCCGCCGACGCCAAGGCTTCCCTGCCCGCCGGTGTCTACATCATTGGTGGCGAGAAAGTGACCGTGAAGTAACGAAGTCGCTAAAAACACATAAAAACGAGACCCAATATTTGTGGGTCTCGTTTTTTATTCGTACCTTTGCACCCTTAAAAAGTAAATCAGTAAATCGTTAATAGCAAAAGATGTTTGAGAATTTGTCAGAGAGACTTGAACGCTCGTTCAAGATACTGAAGGGTGAGGGAAAGATCACCGAGATCAACGTGGCTGAAACGCTGAAGGACGTGCGGCGGGCACTGCTCGACGCCGATGTCAACTACAAGGTGGCCAAGACGTTCACCGACACCGTGAAGCAGAAGGCACTGGGCATGAACGTGCTCACCGCCGTGAAGCCCAGCCAGCTGATGGTGAAGATTGTCCACGACGAGCTGACGGAGCTGATGGGCGGCAAGGCCGTGGGGCTTGACCTGCAGAACCGCCCCGCCGTCATCCTGATGTCGGGTCTGCAGGGCTCGGGTAAGACGACGTTCAGCGGCAAGCTGGCCAATATGCTGAAGACGCGCCAGCACAAGAACCCGCTGCTGGTGGCCTGCGACGTCTACCGCCCTGCCGCCATCGAGCAGCTGAAGGTGGTCGGCCAGACCGTCGGTTGCGACGTCTACACCGAGGAGGGTAACAAGAACGTCGTCGAGATAGCCCAGAACGCCATCCGCAAGGCCAAGCAGGAGAGCTATAACGTGGTCATCGTCGACACCGCCGGCCGACTGGCCATCGACGAGGAGATGATGGACGAGATCAGCCGCGTGAAGCAGGCCATCAACCCCGACGAGACCCTGTTCGTGGTCGACGCGATGACGGGTCAGGATGCCGTGAACACGGCCAAGGAGTTCAACGACCGGCTCGACTTCGACGGCGTGGTGCTGACGAAGCTCGACGGCGACACCCGTGGCGGTGCAGCCCTCTCGATACGCACCGTCGTCACCAAGCCCATCAAGTTTGTGGGTACGGGCGAGAAGATGGAGGCCATCGACGTGTTCCACCCCGAGCGCATGGCCGACCGCATCCTCGGCATGGGCGACGTCGTCTCGCTGGTTGAGCGCGCGCAGATGCAGTTCGACGAAGAAGAAGCCAAGAAGTTAGAGAAGAAGATACGCAAGAACAAGTTCGACTTCGAGGACTTCATGGGCCAGATTCAGCAGATCAAGAAGATGGGCAACATCAAGGAGCTGGCCTCGATGATTCCCGGCGTAGGCAAGCAAATCAAGGATCTCGACATCGACGACAATGCCTTCAAGGGCATTGAGGCCATCATCAACTCGATGACACCGAAGGAGCGCCAGAATCCAGACATTATCAACCAGAGCCGCCGCCTGCGCATCGCCCGTGGCTCAGGCACGAAGATTGAGGACGTGAACCGCCTGATGAAGCAGTTCGACCAGACGCGCAAGATGATGAAGATGGTCTCGGGCATGGGCTCGTCGAAGATGGCGCAGATGGCAAGTGCAATGAAAAATATGAAAGGCGGAATGCCTAAGATGTAATAATAATTATGCAACTGATAGACGGAAAAGCAACGGCAGCAGCCATCAAGGCGGAGATTGCCGAAGAGGTAAAGGAGATTATGGCCCGTGGTGGCAAGCAGCCCCACCTGGCCGCAGTGCTCGTGGGCCACGACGGCGGCTCGGAGACATACGTTAAGAACAAAGTGCTCGCGTGCGAGGCCTGCGGCTTCAAGTCGACGCTCATACGCTATGAGGCCGACGTGACCGAAGAGGAGCTGCTGACCTGCGTCGACAGCCTGAACAAGAACGGCGACGTGGACGGCTTCATCGTCCAGCTGCCCCTGCCGAAGCACATCGACGAGCAGAAGATTATCGAGGCCATCGACTACCGTAAGGATGTCGACGGATTCCACCCCATCAACGTCGGACGCATGGCCATCGGCCTGCCCTGCTTCATCTCGGCCACCCCGCTCGGCATCATCACCTTGCTGAAGCGCTATGGCATCGAGACCTCGGGCAAGAAGTGCGTCATCCTCGGTCGCTCCAACATCGTCGGCAAGCCCATGGCCCAGCTGATGATGCAGAAGCAGTATGGCGATGCTACGGTCACCGTCTGCCACTCTCGCTCGAAGACGTTGAAAGAGGAGTGTCGTGCAGCCGACATCATCATAGCCGCCATCGGGCAGCCCGACTTCGTGACCGCCGACATGGTGAAGGAGGGGGCTGTGATTGTCGACGTAGGTACGACCCGCGTGCCCGATGCCACCCGCAAGAGCGGCTTCCGCCTCAACGGCGACGTGAAGTTCGACGAGGTGGCTCCCAAGTGCTCCTACATCACGCCCGTGCCCGGCGGGGTCGGGCCGATGACCATCTGCTCGCTGATGAAGAATACGCTGGCAGCCGGCAAGAAAGAATACTATAAATGACCGCTGACGAGTATTACCAGAAAGGTAACGAATACCGGAAGCAGCAGCAGTGGCACGAAGCCATCAACTGCTACATCCAGGCTATTGCGCTTGACCCTGACAGCCCCGCTGTCGAGGCCAAGCGTATGCTCGACGACATCATGGCCTTCTACTGCAAGGATATGTATAATCCTTAGCCAGTGAGCAATGCGAGATACTAAGTATAATTAAATCTTCAAGTATAATTAAATCTTTGTAAATTATGAAGAAGAGAATTCAATGGATGATGGCTGCCATCCTTATAGGCAGTATGTCATTGACGTCTTGTGTAGATGAGAACGACAATCCCGTGACTCCTGAACAGCCGGAGTTGCCTTATAGTGATGCCGCATGGATGGATACCAGCGTCAATCCTGGTGATAATTTCTATATGTATGTCTTAGGAAGCTGGGACAAGAATCACGCCATGGATGATTTAGGTTTCTTGCAAAATCAGCATGAGAAGGCCAATGCCAGTCTGTACGACGACTTTGTCAACTCCAGCAATCCTCTGGCCCAGCACCTTGTCAGGAATATATTGCGTGAGAATCCGAAAGTTGAAGATGACGTGAAGGATGTGCTCGACTATCTGCAAATCCAGAAGCCTACCAGTCTTGGCATGCTGCTCCAGGAAATCGGCAAACTACAGGACAAGGGCCTTAACCCGCTCTTCAGCAAGGAGGTGGATGGGCACGAGGAAACCCATAGTGTTAAGGAGATGGTGAGCGGAGGTGAATTGTTGTCACTTACCAGGGAGTTATTGGCTGCTGGCCAAGACGAGTTTATGCGTAGTAGAATCCAGGGTGTGTTGATAATTATTGACAAGGTAACGGCACCTGAAATCATGGAGGCTCCCGACTATTCTGATAAACTCCGTGAACGTGTTAACGCCATTTATAACCTGGAGTTGACCGTTTTCAAAGCAACTATGGCTGCTGCCGGCGATACCCAAGTTGCGGCTTCTGGCATTCATAAGGGGTATGAGCTGAGGAAACTGCCGGAATATATTGAAGCCAAGAACATTGCGCGTACCAGAGGTGTCCGTGGAGCCGCTGTCAAGGATGAAATCAGCATCGAGTCGCTCACTGCCGCTTTCAATCTGGGAGAGAATTCTATTATCGACAATAGTGATGTGTTTAAGGAATATATGGTTGCAATTGATAATCTTCTGAAAGCCTCTGGCAACCTTGATTGTGGTTACGACTACCTGCGATACTTTGCCGTCATGAGTGTCTACAACTTTATCAAGTCGAACTATCCCGAATTTTTTGACAAAGAACAGGTGGCTCAGAGTATCTATGAATTACTTGCCGAAAAATTCCCTCTCCTGATGAACAAACTGTCTTATGATTTTCTGAAGAAGAAGAGTGAGAACCAGGTGGACGACTGTAGAGCTTACATGGAGGAACTGCGTGCGTTGTTCAGGGAGCGTCTGGAGAAACTTGACTGGCTGAGCGATGCCACGCGTCAGGCTGCACTCAGAAAACTGGAAGCCATGAAGTTCAATATTGGTATGCCGGATCGTTATAGTGAAGGCGAGTTTATACTTGATGACAAGAATTCGCTGGTTCAGGATGCACTCTCCATCATCCAGCAGGACATGGAAATCAAGGAAAAGTATCTGTGTGGCAAACTGATAGAGGATTTGCCTTTGAACTTAGTTGCATACTATGCTTGGTATGGTGATGTTAATGCATCTTATTCCTGTTTCGATAATGCCTTGACGGTCATGCCGATGTATATCACTGAAGATATGTATCCCAAGAATGATGAGCACACCCGTCTGATGGTGTCTTGGATCTTTGGTCATGAGATTACCCACGGCTTTGATTCCAAAGGAGCGAAATATGACGAGAAAGGTTATCTGAAGAACTGGTGGACGGCTGAGGATGCTGCAAAGTTCAAAGAAAAGCAGGACAAGATGGTTGCCCTCTTCAATCGCCTGGAGGCCTTTCCTGGTCAGTCTGCCAATGGCCTGTTTACCTTGGATGAGAACATGGCCGACTACGGCGGCTTGACGCTGGGCTATGAGCTCTTCAAGCGGAAGAAGCAGCAGGAAGGGCTGAGTGGTAAGGCCTTCGATCGTGCTTGTCAGGAGTTTTTCCTTGACTATACCAAGAATTGGCGGACGGCCTATGACCTTGAATCTTTGCAGATTCAGTATGAAACTGATGAGCATTCCAACAATATCAATCGTGTGAATGGTATTGTGACGCTCTTCGACGACTGGTACAGACTGTTCAACGTGACGGGTGGCAAGATTTATGTCGCCCCGGAGAATCGCGTGAAGATATGGTAAGGAGCTAATTTAATGTACTAAACAAATAAATTATGGCAAAAATGAAAGGCGCCATCGAGGTGAACACTGAACGGTGCAAGGGATGCAGTCTCTGCATCATCGCCTGCCCTCAGAAAGTCATCGCCCTGGCCGGAAAAGTGAATCTGCACGGTTATCCCTACGTGGAGGCTGTCAATGAGGAAGCCTGCGTGGGCTGCGCCTCGTGCGGCATCGTCTGCCCCGACGGGTGTATCACCGTGTATCGTAAAAAAGTGGAGGGTTAAGCTATGGCTGATGAAAAGAGAGAAGTTGTATTGATGAAGGGTAACGAAGCCATTGCGCACGCTGCCATTCGTTGCGGATGCGACGGCTATTTCGGCTATCCCATTACTCCGCAGAGTGAAGTTATTGAGACGCTGGCTGAGCTGAAGCCGTGGGAAACCACGGGTATGCAGGTGGTGCAGGCTGAGAGCGAGCTGGCGTCGATTTATATGGTCTATGGCGCTGCCGGAGCCGGCAAGCGTGCCATGACCTCCAGTTCGAGTCCCGGCGTGGCACTGATGCAGGAGGGTATCACCTATATGGCTGGTGCCGAGGTGCCGGGCGTGTTCGTCAACGTGCAGCGCGGCGGCCCCGGACTGGGAACCATCCAGCCCTCGCAGGGCGACTACTTCCAGGCCACACGTGGCGGCGGCAATGGCGACTACAAGGTCATCGTCCTGGCTCCCAACTCCGTTCAGGAGATGGCCGACTTCGTCGACTTGGCCTTCGAGCTGGCCTTCAAGTACCGCAATCCGGCCATGATCCTCAGCGACGGTGTCATCGGCCAGATGATGGAGAAGGTGGTGCTGCCGCCCTATAAGCCCCGCCGCACCGACGAGGAGGTTATCCGCCAGTGCCCCTGGGCTTCTACCGGTAAGCCCAAGGGTGGCCGCGAGCGCGTGGTGATTACCTCGCTGGAGCTCAAGCCTGAGATTATGGAGCAGCGCAACCTGGCCCTGCAGGAGAAATATCGCAAGATTGAGGAGCAGGAGGTGCGCTTCGAGCAGCAGCAGATGGACGATGCCGACTATGCCATCGTCGCCTTCGGCTCTGCCGCCCGCCTGTCGGAGAAGGCCATCGAGATTGCCCGCGAGCAGGGACTGAAGGTGGGCTTGTTCCGCCCCATCACGCTGTTCCCCTTCCCCACGAAGCAGATAGCCGGGCTGGCCAAGACCAAGAAGGGCATCCTCGTGGTCGAGATCAATGCCGGCCAGATGGTCCAGGATGTGCGCCTGGCCGTCAACGGTGCCGTTCCCGTCGAGCAGTTCGGCCGTCTCGGCGGCATTGTTCCCGAACCGGAAGAGATAGTCAATGCGCTGAAGTGCCTCACCCCCAACCCCTCTCGCTGAGGAGAGGGGAGTGAATACTCTGTAGGCGATATGGCGCAGAACTTTAAGACGGCAGAACCTCTTTTGTATGGGGTGCTGAGGGAGAATGCCAAGCACAACCGACAAGAGATGACCGCCAGCGAAGTGGCGCTTTGGTACGCTCTGCGGAAGGAGTTCCGAGGGGTGAAGTTCAGAAGGCAACACCCTATTGGCGAATATATTGCTGACTTCCTGTGCATGACCCACAAGCTGGTGATTGAGGTTGACGGAGGTTATCATAATGAGCCAAGTCAGCAAGACTACGACCGGCAGCGCACGGAGTTTCTGGAACGGAAGGGTTACACCGTCATCCGCTTCACTAACGAGGAAGTCGATACAGACGTCAAGAACGTCATTAGTAAGATAAAAGAAGAACTAATAAAGATAGAAGAGAATTATGAGTAAAAATGAAACGGCAGAGGTAACTACCCCCCTCTCCCCAGCGAGAGGGGACGGGGGTGAGGCATGGACTGTGGTCTGCAAGAAGCCGACGCTGATGAACGACAACAACATGCACTACTGCCCGGGCTGCTCGCACGGCGTGGTGCATAAGCTCATTGCCGAAGTCATCGAGGAAATGGGCATGGAAGACAAGGCCGTGGGCGTATCGCCCGTAGGCTGCGCCGTCTTCGCGTATAACTATATTGACATCGACTGGCAGGAGGCTGCCCACGGGCGGGCACCCGCACTGGCCACGGGCATCAAGCGCTGCTGGCCCGACCGCCTCGTGTTCACCTATCAGGGCGACGGCGACCTCGCCTGCATCGGCACCTGCGAGACCATCCACGCCCTGAACCGTGGCGAGAACATCGTCATCGTCTTCGTCAACAACGCCATCTACGGCATGACGGGCGGACAGATGGCCCCCACCACGCTCATCGGACAGAAAACCTCTACCTGCCCCTACGGCCGCGACCCGCAGCTGCACGGCTATCCCCTGAAGATTGCCGACATCGCCGCCCAGCTCGAAGGCACGTGCTACGTCACGCGACAGTCGGTGGAGTCGGTGGGCAGCATCCTCAAGGCCAAGAAGGCGCTGCGCAAGGCGTTCCAGGCCTCGATGGACGGCAAGGGATCCTCACTCGTGGAGTTCGTCTCTACCTGTAACAGCGGCTGGAAGCTCACTCCCGCCAAGGCTAACGAATGGATGAAGGAGAATATGTTCCCCTTCTATCCCAAAGGAGACTTAAAAGATACAACGGACAAATGAAGAAAGAAATTATCATATCAGGTTTCGGCGGCCAGGGCGTGCTCTCGATGGGCAAGATCCTGGCCTACAGCGGACTGATGGAGGATAAGGAAGTGACGTGGATGCCTGCCTACGGCCCTGAGCAGCGCGGCGGCACGGCCAACGTGACCGTCATCGTCAGCGACGAGCGCATCTCGTCGCCCATCCTCAGCCGCTACGACATTGCCGTGGTGCTCAACCAGCCCTCGCTCGAGAAGTTCGAGCCGAAGATCAAGCCCGGCGGCGTGCTCATCTACGACGGTTTCGGCATCATCAATCCCCCGACGCGCAAGGACATCACCGTCTACCGCATCGACGCCATGGACAAGGCTGCCGAGATGAAGAACGGCAAGGTGTTCAATATGATTGTCCTCGGCGGACTGCTGAAGGTGGCCCCCGTGGTCAGCAACCACGGCGTTGAGAAGGCTCTCTACAAGACGCTGCCCGAGCGCCATCACGGACTGATTCCGCTGAACATGCAGGCCGTGGAAGAGGGAGCAAGGATTATTGAAGAAGTGAAGGGTGAATAGTTTGCTCACCACTCCTGCTGATCGGCATCGGCTTCTATCCGGTTCTCGACCTTGTCGGCGAGGGTAGGGTAGAAGCCGATATTCCTCCAAAAGGAGTGATTCCCTTTGATTTTATGCTTACCTTTGCCATGTCATTGATGATTTTGCTTGCCTATTAACGCAGCACTAAGGCAAATGAAAAACCTGACATGGCAAAATCCTGAGCCGCTCGGCCCTGCCACTTGTCCGTACAAGAACATCTTGGAGCTCAGGAAACGATAAAGAAAGTCAAACTAAAGTGCTGCGGAATTTAGGAATAATGCAACAACGTCATCACAACCGCCTGCAGTATTTTCAGGAACAATCCAATACGTCAAGAGACTTCTATCTCAGTTATGTTAGCCGGTTCCTCAGCATCACAACCGATACCAAAGTACTGGAAATCGGATGTGGCGAAGGCGGCAACCTGCTGCCTTTCGCCAGTCTGGGCTGTTCAGTGACAGGTATTGATATTGTCAGCGGACGGATACAGCAGGCAGTACAGTTCTTCCAATCGTCAGGGCAAACGGGACGATTCCTCTGCCAGGACTTTCTGACCAGCCCCCTGCCAAACTCACAGGAAGAATGCTTCGACCTCATAATAGTTCACGATGTTATAGAGCACATTGCACCGCAAGTCAAACTTCCTTTCTTACAGCACATTCATGGCTTTCTCAGAAGTGGGGGCGTCGTCTTCTTTGCCTTTCCTGCATGGCATAATCCGTTTGGGGGCCATCAACAGATAAGCGCAGGACTTGCATCAAAGCTGCCTTTTATCCATCTGCTACCCAATCCAATCTATCAGTGGATGCTTAAATCAAGCGGCACTTCTTCACAACTTATAGAAGAACTGATGGATATCAAACGGGCGCGAATGACCATAGAGCGATTCGAAGAACTGTCGGTGTCAGCAGGTTTCGTCGTCACTGACCGTTTGCTGTGGTTTATAAATCCCCATTATAAGCAGAAGTTCAATCTGCGAGCTCGGAAATTATGGCCATTTATAGCCAAACTGCCGTATGTACGTAATTACTTCACTACATCTGCTTTCTATGTCATATCGTAGGGGCTTATGACTCCTC
>CAJOLE010000028.1 GCA_905235325.1 uncultured Prevotella sp.
AACGCCTCATTGATTCTCCCCCTGACCGAAAAACCCTGCTGGCTTCGCAGCCGGCAGGGGGGCAATAACATAAATCTATGAAATATTAGTCGTTACCAATCGCCTTTGATAACGGTTTAGTGCGTGTGGGAGGGGGAAAATATCCTATTCCTCCGTCAGCAGCTTGATCAGCTGCGTCAGGTCCTGAATGTCCACCACGCCGTCGTCGACCACGTCGGCCGACTCCTCGTCGAACCACGAGTCGGGAGCCTGGCGGCAGAGGATGTAGTCGACGATGGCCTCTGCGTCGGCTGCCGTCACCTCGCCATCAGCGTTCGCGTCGGCGGGAACACGGACACCGGCGTAATCCACCATGTCCCAAATGACATCGCCAACTTTCTTTTTGACTTCCCAGCCTTTGCCCGTAGCTACCGCCACCTGCTTCGGAGTCATCAGATTGCCATCTGACTCTTCGTAAACAAGCATTACAGCATCCGTTCTATCGCCTGGCAGGCTTTCGACCAGTGCAGTCATAGCTGCCCCTCGAATCCTGTTGTTGTTGCACAACAGCATACTCAGTGCCGTGTTCTTCGACACGTCAAGGGAAGTCAGCTGGTTGATGGAGCACCACAGATTTTCCAGCGCCGTGCAGCTCGACACGTCAAGGGAAGTCAGGTTGTTGCTGGAGCAATTCAGAAATTTCAGCGCCGTGCAACCTGACACGTCAAGGGAAGTCAGCTGGTTGTCGTAGCAATGAAGCTCTGTCAGCGCCGTGTTCTTCGACACGTCAAGGGAAGTCAGCTGGTTTTTGTAGCAATACAGCATTGTCAGCGCCGTGTTATTCGACACGTCAAGGGAAGTCAGCTGGTTGTCGGAGCAATGAAGCTCTGTCAGCGCCGTATTCTTCGACACGTCAAGGGAAGTCAGCTGGTTTTCGAGGCAATACAGCTCTGTCAGCGCCGTATTCTTCGACACGTCAAGGGAAGTCAGCTGGTTGGACCAGCAATCCAGAGATGTCAGCGCCGTGCAGCCCGACACGTCAAGGGAAGTCAGCTGGTTGTCGGAGCAATGAAGCTTTGTCAGTGCCGTGCAGCCCGACACGTCAAGGGAAGTCAGCTGGTTTTTGGTGCACCACAGCTCTGTCAGCTTCGTGTTCTTCGACACGTCAAGGGAAGTCAGCTGGTTGTTGGAGCACCACAGCCCTGTCAGCGCCGTAAAGTACTCGATGCCCTTGAGGCTGGTAATCCCCTTCATGCTTACAGCAATCTCCGTGACAGCCTCAGCCTCCGCCTCCGTGAGGCGGCCTTTATTATTGGGATTCGTGTCAAATTTCTCAACGTACGTGCGGAAGGTTTCGTCAGTGAAGTTTGTGTTATTGATTGTCACGCTGAATACCACGCTTATCTTGCCGTAACCCGTGATACCCAGTTCCCGCAATTCGGCTTGGGTAACACTAACAGGACCGGGATTGTGCTTCCAGGTCACGCCCGTCGGTACAGTCACTATCCCTTCCGTATTTCTGACTTTTATACTGAACAGCTCTGTTTTACCATTGTAAAAAATGCTGCCACGCTGTCCGTCCAACACGACTTTGAGATTCGCTTTGTTTGCATAGAAAGCCAATACCTTCAATCCGGCTTCAGGTAATACCTCTCCTGAGTACAGCTCCAGCTCGAGCGTGTTCGAAGCAAATGGGTCAATCTTTTGTGCCTTCGCCCCCGTCACGATGGCGAGGAGCGCAATGAGTAAAGTGAATAGTCTTGTTTTCATATCCGTTCTGAGTGTTTAGTTCCTAACCTTCTTCTATATGCCTGCAAAGATACGGAAAATTCGTGAATGATGGTTCTCCGGCGGCGTTAAAAAGTCTAAATCCCGAAATAATACTTGTTCAGACCTCCCCTCGCCCCTCCTGCAGGAGGGAAATGGATACAAAGTGTAAGTTTTTCGCTATTTTTTCGTCTTTTTTGCTTGCTTTTCACGAAAAAGATGTAATTTTGCAGCGCATGAACAGTTTTAACCAAACTAAATGACAAAAAACAATGAAAAAACAACTGATGAAAAGCCTGACGCTGGCCGTAGCACTGGCAGCGTTCAGCAGCACTGCTGCCATGGGGCAACAGAAGAGTGACTCAGAGATTGACTGGTTGAAGGACTTCACCAGCCGAATCACGTTCAATGGTTATGCACAGGGAGGGTGGTCGTACCAAGACCCCAACGGCGACAAGCAAAACTCCTACAATCTCAAGCGAACGCTTCTCTGGGCCAAGGCCCGCATCACCGACAGATGGTCATTTCTGTTTATGCACGATTTCTCAAGCGTAGTCCAAGAGTTCTACACCGACTACCGCATCAGCAACGACAAGTCTCTCACAGTCCGCTTAGGACAGTTCAAGCACTCCTACACCATGGAGAACCCGCTGTCGCCCACAGCGCTTGAACTTATTGACGTCTACTCACAGGCCGTGCTCTACCTGGCCGGCGAAGGCCCCGACCCGCTGAACGGCGTGAACTACGGCCGCGACCAGGGCCTGATGGTCTTCGGCGACGTGCTGAACAACAAGCTGCACTATGAGCTGGCACTGATGAGCGGACAGGGCATCAACCGCAAGGACCGCAACAACCAGAAGGACTTCATAGCCAAACTCGACATACGCCCCTTCGACGGCTTCCGCATCGTGGGCTCGGGCTATCTGGGCACGGGCAACGCCGTGAACACCGCCGCCTGGAACCCCGACATCCAAGTGGGCGACAACTACAAGCGCAACCGCTACTCGGTGGGTGCAGAGTACAAGACGCTGCCCTACAGCAAGGCTGAGTACAAGGAAGCACGCCCGGCCAGCATCCGCGCCGAATGGCTCGGCGGCAAGGACGGCGACGTGAAGAGCCAGGGCGGCTATGCCACGCTGTGCGTGCCCGTGGTGGATGCCCTCGACATCGTGGCCAGCGGCGAGACCTTCGACCGCAACACCGACGTCGACGGCTGGGACCAGACCAACCTGACCATCGGCCTGCAGTACTGGTACTACAAGAAGTGCCGCCTGCAGCTGCAGTACACGCGCTGCCTCTGCGGCGACATGATAGGCGACGATTATAACTGGCTCCAGGCACAGGTTCAAGTAGCATTCTAAAAGCCCACCTATTATTATTATGATTATCAAGGTTCTTCTGACCATCATCTTCCTGGCCGTGATGATTGGTGTGGGTCTCTATACCCGCAAGCAGGCCAGCAGTGTTGACGGATTCGTGCTGGGCGGACGCGCCGTGGGCCCGTGGCTGACGGCTTTTGCCTTCGGCACCTCTTATTTCTCGGCAGTGGTCTTCGTGGGCTACGCCGGACAGTTCGGATGGCGTTACGGTATGTCGGCAACGTGGATCGGCGTGGGCAATGCCGTCATCGGCTCGCTCTTAGCCTGGCTGCTGCTGGGCCGCCGCACGAAGCTGATGACGCAGCACATCGAGAGCCGCACGATGCCCGACTTCTTCGGTACGCGCTTCAGCGACCAGGGTCTGCGCGTCGTCGCCTCGGTCATCGCCTTCGTGTTCCTGATTCCCTATACCGCAGGCGTCTACAAGGGCATCTCGACGCTCTTCGAGATGGGCTTCGGCATTCCCTACGAGTACTGCGTCATCATCATGGCCATCCTGACCGCCGTCTACGTCATTCTCGGCGGCTACAAGGCCACGGCCATGAACGACTTCATTCAGGGCATCATCATGCTCTTCGGCATCACGGCCATCATTGCCGCCGTGCTCTCGGCACAGGGCGGACTGACGGCAGCCATCGACAAACTGGCACAACTGCCCGCCGACGGCTCCACCGAGCCGGGCAGCGGTATGTTTGCCACATGGTTCGGCCCCGACCCGTGGGGACTGCTCGGCGTCATCGTCCTGACCTCGCTCGGCACGATGGGACTGCCCCAGATGGTGGGTAAGTTCTACTCCATCACCGACGAGGCAGCCATCCGCCGCGGCACCGTCATTTCGACCATCTTCGCCTTCGTCGTGGCTGGCGGCTGCTACTTCCTCGGCGGCTTCGGCCGTCTGTACGACCCCGTCATCGGCGCCAACGGCAAGATTGCCTTCGACTCCATCGTCCCCGCCATGCTCGTCACGCTGCCCGACGTGCTCATCGCCCTCGTGGTGCTGCTGGTGCTCTCGGCATCGATGTCGACCCTGGCCTCGCTGGTGCTCACCTCGAGCTCGACGATGACCCTCGACCTCATCTACCGCGACAAGAAGTCGCAGCCCGGCGAGGTTGAAGACGGTACCATCGACGACATCGTGGCCGAGAAGATTGAGCGCCGCAAGGTGGTGGTGATGCGCGTGCTGATTATGTTCTTCATCGCCATCTCACTGCTCATCGCGCTGAATCCCCCGACGTTCATCGCCCAGCTCATGGGCATCTCGTGGGGCGCCCTGGCCGGTGCCTTCCTGGCTCCGTTCATGCTCGGCCTCTACTGGCGCGGCGTGACGAGGGCCGCCGTCTGGGCCTGCTTCATCTGGGGCGTCGGACTGACGGTTGTCAACATGCTGCTGGGCAACCCCATCAACCCCATCAACTGCGGTGCCATCGCCATGGTCGGCGGCTTCCCCGTTGTGTGGATTGTCAGCCTGATCACGAAGAAGCTGCCGCAGAAGACGGTGGACAGCATCTTCGAGTGCTACAAATAGATTTTCAAGGAGTTGTGGAGTAAGGAGTTGAGGAGGTAAAGTAGATTACTTTACTCCCTTTACCTCCTTACTCCTCATCTCCTCAAAAAACTCTTCGCTGAACGAAACGGGATGTTCGCTGATTTTATTTGGCCGTTTCGTTCTTTTTGCCTACCTTTGCACTGACAAACTATTTAACGTAAGCATGAAAAAGATTGTTTTACTATTCCTGGTCATGATGGGAATGGCGGCGGCACACGCCGAAAGCCAATACACCTATCTGACTTTCGAGACGACCGACGGAGCCAGAATCTCCGTGCCGGCCTCGCAGCTGAAGCTGACCATCAGCGGGACCACGCTGACAGCCGGCTCAAAGACGTTCACCCTCACCAACCTCAGCAAGATGTACTTCTCGACCACCGACGAGACGACCACCGGCATCAGCGCGACGACAACCACCGCACCCGGCGAAGCCACTGAGATATACGACCTCAACGGGCGCAAGATGGCCGACGGCAAACTGCCGTCGGGCGTCTACATCGTGAAGACCAAGGACAGGACCTATAAAATTACGGTAAGATGAAGAAGATATATGCACTACTCACGGCCCTCGCACTGACGACAGCTGCCACGGGCCAGACGCTGAACGTCAAGGTGGGCTCCGTCAGCTACCGATTCCCCGCAGCGACCGCGGGCGACATGACCTACAGCGAGAACGGCACGAAGCTCACCATCATGGGCAAGACATTCACCGTCAGCGACATCGACGCCATGACCGTCGACGAGACGGCGGTGACAGACAACAGCGTAGACATCAGCTATGACGGCACGGCAGCCACTGTCAGCGTGGCGGGCAACGTCGCGCAGTACGTCGAGCCGACCGTCAGCGGCGCCCACGTCAGCATTGCGCAGAGCAACACCGGCGCCGTCGGCGGCGACGAGATTACCTATACCCTCAGCGGAACGACCGCCGACGGCGAGTTCGCGCTCTCGGGCTCATACAAGTGTACGGTAGCATTAGCGGGGCTGACGATGACCAACCCCAGCGGTGCGGCCATCAACATCACCAACGGCAAGCGCATACAGATAAGCGCCAAGAAGAACACCGTGAACACGCTGACCGACGGCGCCTCGGGCTCGCAGAAGGGGTGTATCTACAGCAAGGGCCAGCTGCAACTTCAGGGCAACGGCACGCTGAACGTCAGCGGAAAGACGAAGCACGCCATCAAGAGCGGCGACTACATTGAGGTGAAGAACCTGACGCTGAACGTCACAGCGGCTGCGGCCGACGGCATCTCCTGCAATGAATACTTCCTCATGAAGAGCGGCACGGTCAGCATCAGCGGCGTGGGCGACGACGGCATACAATGCGACCTCGACGGTACGGCCAGCACCGGCGAGACCACCGACCACGAGGACGAGGACAGCGGCAACATCTACATCGAAGGCGGCACGCTGACCGTCAGCACGACGGCCGACGGCGGCAAAGGACTGAAAACCGACTACACCGTCCGCATCGACGGCGGCAACCTGACATTCAACGCAAGCGGTGCCGTCGACACCAGCGACAGCAGCGACCCGTCGTATGTGGCAGCCATCAAGGGCAGCAAGGTGGTGCAGAACAACGGCACGGTTGCCATCACCGTCAAAGGAACGGCCGGACGCGCCGTCAGTGCCGACAACATTGAGACCAACGGCGGCGAGCTGACCATCGTCAACAGCGCAGCACCCACCACCATCTCGAGCGACGTGAAGTCGGCCAAGGGTCTGAAGGGCCTGAACGTTGCCCTCAACGCCGGCACCATCACCATCACGATGAGCGGCAATGCCAGCAAGGCCATCAGCAGCGGCGACGGCACAAAGTCGACGAGCGGCGGAGGCGGCTGGGGAGGCATGGGCGGCGGCATGGGCGGCAGCACCAAGTGGACCGACGTCAAGGGCTCTTACACCCAAGGCCGCAGCGACGGCACGGGCCCCGTGCTCACCGTGACGCAGACGGGGGCGACCTACAGCTCGTCGTCGGCCAAGGCCATCAAGGCCATCTGTGCCGTCACCCTCTACGGCGGCCAGACCGAGGTCTACACCAAGAACAGCGGCGCCGAGGGACTGGAGTCGAAGACGAGTGTCGACATCAGGGGCGGCCAGCACTACTTCCAGTGCTACGACGACTGCATCAACTCGGCAGGCAAAATCTACTTCAACGGGGGCATCACCGTGTGCTACTCCAACGGCAACGACGCCGTCGACTCCAACGCCGGCACAACGGGGGCCATCACCATCGGCAACGGTGTCGCCTTCGCCTACACGACGAAGGGTGCGCCCGAGGAGGGCTTCGACTGCGACAACAACTCGTACATACAGATTACCGGCACGGGCATCGGCATCAGCGCCGGCGGCAGCCAAGGCGGCGGAGGCGGTGGCGGCGGTCGCCCCGGCGGAGGCGGCGGCAGCAGCAGCGGCACCATCTCGAACGCCAAGCAGGGCTATGCCCTCCTGACCAGCAGCATCAGCTATGCAGCCAACCGCTACTACACGCTGGCCGACGCATCGGGCAAGAATCTGGTCACCTACTCCTTTGCGGCAGCCTGCAACAGCAGTCTGGCACTCTTCACCGCAACTGGCATGGTGAAAGGCTCTTCGTACAACGTGAAGTACAGCACGTCGGCTCCTACCGACGCCACGACGGCCTGGCACGGACTCTACCTCGGCTCGTCGGCCGTGGGCACCACGAACGTCACGTCGTTCACTGCACAATGATACAATAACCGGGCGCACTTTCTGACATGATCGTAGTATGAACAGAAGGAGCTGGATGAAGCAGTCGCGACAGGAGAACCTGATGTATCTGGCGGCATGGGGCCTGCTCTTTGCGGCACCGGTGCTGAGCCTTTATGTGCGCTCGGCAAATGACGCCGGTGTGGTGTTCGACTGGACTGACGTGTTCGCCGTGTGGCGTATGTTCGCCGCCTTCCTGCTGCTGTTCCTCGTCCATAACTTCCTGCTGGCACCGCTGCTGGTGTACGAGCGTAAACATGTGGCCTACTGCGCCGCCGTGGCCGTCGTGCTGGCAGCGTCGGCCGTCGTGCAGTGCCAGAACGCCCCTCATGACAGGGAGCCCCTCAAGCACCGCCAGCCGCTTCACGGGGAGATGTTCGAGCCTCGACAGCCGGACTTCGACGACCGTCGCCCTGACGGGCCGCGACCCGACGGGTTCCGTCACGACACTCCCCCACCCTTCGTCGGCGAGCGCGACATCCTGAGCGCCGTGGTGCTTCTGCTGGTGTTCGGCGCCAACCTCGGGACGAAGTTCTACTTCCGCAGCAGCGACGACCGCAAGCGGCTGGCCAGCCTCGAGAAGCAGAACCTGGAACAGCAGCTGGAGTACCTGCGCTACCAGATCAACCCACACTTCTTCATGAACACGCTCAACAACATCCACGCGCTGGTTGACATCGACCCCGCCAAGGCGCAGGAGACCATCGTCGAGCTGTCGAAGATGATGCGCTTCGTGCTCTACGAGGGCGACAAGCACGGCGTGCCGCTCACCCGCGAGCTGGACTTCATCCGCACCTACATCAACCTGATGCAACTGCGCTATACCGACAAGGTGAAGATTACGCTCTGCCTGCCCGCCGAAGTGCCCGACAAGACCATCGCCCCGCTGGTGCTCATCGCCTTCGTTGAGAATGCCTTCAAGCACGGTATCAGCTACGAGCACGACTCGTTCATCGAGGTGAAGGCCAGCGTAGGAGGCGACCGACTACTCTTCAGCTGCCGCAACTCGAAGGCCGACCACCCCAATCAGGAGAAGGGCGGCGTGGGGCTCGCCAACGTGCGCAAGCGCCTGAACCTGCTCTACGGTCACGGCTACGCGCTACGCATCAAGGACGATGCCGTTGTCTACAGCGTTGAACTCGACATTCCATTAGAACCGATAAAGAACAAGTAAATGAACATCCGTTGTCTCGCCATCGACGACGAGCCACTGGCTCTGCAGCAGCTCGTTGCCTATATCAGTAAGGTGCCGTTCCTTGAGCTCGCCGCCCAGTGCCAGAGCGCGACAGAGGCCCGCCGCTTCTTAGAGCACGACACCGTCGACGCCATCTTCTGCGACATCAACATGCCCGACCTCAACGGCATGGACTTCGTGAAGTCGCTCACCGCCCCACCACTCGTCGTCTTCACAACGGCCTACTCCGAATATGCCGTCGAGGGGTTCCGCGTCAACGCCGTCGACTACCTGCTGAAGCCCTTCGGACTGCAAGACTTCATGAGGGCTGCCAACCGCCTGCGCGACCGACTGGCCCCACAGCAACAGGACACGTCAGACGACACGCTCTTCCTGAAGACCGACTACCGCATCGTCAAAGTGAGCATCAGCGCCATCCGCTACATCGAGGGCATGAGCGAATACCTGAAGGTGTGGCTCGACACAGAGCCGAAACCCATCATCACCCTGCTCGCGATGAAAAAGATAGAGGAGCGGCTGCCCGACTGCTTCATGCGCATTCACCGCTCCTACATCGTTAATCTCACGAAGATTCAGGAGGTCAACAAGAATCGCGTCATCCTCGATGCCGACACCAGCCTGCCCATTGGCGACCTCTACAAAGAAGCCTTCCAGACCTATCTCGACTCCAAGTTCTTAGGGAAATA
Organism: uncultured Prevotella sp.; assembly: GCA_905235325.1. Classification (GTDB taxonomy): domain Bacteria; phylum Bacteroidota; class Bacteroidia; order Bacteroidales; family Bacteroidaceae; genus Prevotella. The sequence goes on from CAJOLE010000028.1 coordinate 9,286, forward strand.
GCATTTAATCATCCAGCAGCGGCAGAGGATGCTTCACGTCCTCCTTGATGCCGAGCTGCTTCATCTCGTTGGCCTTCTGCAGGATGCCGCGCGTGCCGTCGACCGACTTCTGCATATCGGCGAAGTCTGAGGTCAGCGTGTCGATGTCGCGGCCTATCTTGGCCGTACGCTCGGCAAACAGCCCGATGCGCGAGACGAGCTGCTCGGCCAGCCCGACAATCTTCTTCTGATTCTCGGTCTGGTTGTGCTGCCGCCATGCTATCTGTATCATGCGCAGAATGGCAAAAAGGTTCTGCGTGCTGCTGATAAACACCTTCTTGTCGAAAGCCTCGGTCCACAGCTTCGGGTCGCGCGCAAGAGCCACCTGGAGGGCGGCCTCGTTGGGAACGTACATGATGACGAAGTCGATGGCTGTGCGGGGCGACTGAATGTAGCGGCTGTAGTCCTTCTGAGCCAGCTCCTTGACGTGCGAGCGCAGACTCTGCACGTGGCGGTCGAGCATCTGCTGGCGGACGGCATCGACGGGTTCGTTGACGTAGTCGTAATAGGCTTTGACAGAGACTTTGGCATCGATGACCACATCTTGATGGCCGGGATAGTGGAGCACCACGTCGGGGCGCATCGAGCGGCCCGTGTCCTCGTTACGCACCAAGAAGCCGTCCTGGTCGGTGATGGTGTCTTGAACGTCGTAGTCGAAGCCCCGCTTGAAGCCCTGCGAGTCGAGCAACTCCTGGAGCACCAGCTCGCCCCAGTCGCCCGCCTGTTTCGAGTCGCCGCGAAGGGCGTTGGTCAGGCGGGTCGCCGTGCGGTCCATCCGCTCGGCCTGCTCGCCCACCTGCCGCAGCCTTTCGGTCAGCGAGGCGGCGGTCTTGGCGGCCTCGCGGTCGCTCTCCATGATGGCCTTCTGCAGCTCAGCAAAGCTGTCGCCGATGGGCTTGGTGATGTGCTCCATCGCCTCGCGGTTCTCGTCCTTCAGCCGGTCGCTGGTCTTCGCAAGCACGTTGGCGGCCATGTTGTGGAACTGCTCGCGCACGACGTTCAGCTGCTCTTGGAACTGCTGTTGGCGCAGCCGAGTCTCGGCGGCGTTCTGCTCCTTCAGCAGGCTGATTTCGTTCTCCTGCGACATGCTGAGGGCGTTCAGGTGGCGGTTCTCGGCCTGCAGGCTGGCCACCTGCTCGTTCTTGGCCTCCAGGTCGACGGTGGTATGGTGGAGCGATGTTGCCGTGGCCTCCGACATGATGCGCAGCGCTGTGTAGCGGCGGTTGGACACGAGGTAGGCTGCCACCATGCCGATGCCGATGCCAATGATAGCTGCAATGATGATTTCAAGCATAAGATTCTCCTGTTTTCACGTTCTGGCTGCAAATTTACGAAAATTTTCTTGATTTCCTGCCGCTCTTCCGAAATTTATTTGTACCTTTGCACTACATTATGAAGAATCAGAAGAATATGACTACATCTTTTACATCCAAGACACTGGCTGCCGCCATTGCCTCCAGCCTGATAACGCTTACCTCATGCAGAACCCTTGAACAGCAGCCGCAGCAGCCCATTCAGCCGCGCCCGAAGAGCATCGTCGTACTCTACGAGAACGACGTCCACTGCAACATCGACGGCTATACGAAGATTGCCGGACTGCGCGACGCCATCAACCGCAGCGACACCGCCTACGCCGTAGCCGTCAGCGTGGGCGACTACCTGCAGGGAGGCACTGCAGGTGCCATCTCGCGCGGAAAGTACATCATCGACATCATGCGCCACGTGGGCTATAACGCCGTCACGCTCGGCAACCACGAGTTCGACTACGGCGTGCCGCGCATGAAGGAGCTGCTCAGCCAGATCGACGCTCCCGTCGTCTGTGCCAACTTCGCCGATGCAGGCGCGTCGGAGTCCTACTATCCCGCCTACGTCATCTACCGCATCGGCGACAAGCGCGTGGCCTTTGTCGGAGCCGTCACACCCGAGACCATGCTGCTCGAGAGCTACTCCTTCCATGATGACGACGGTAAAGTCATCTACGACCTGAAGCCCGAGGTGTTCTACCAGCTCATCCAGCAGGCCGTCGACGATGCCCGCCGCGAGGGTGCCGACTACGTGGTGCTCATCTCGCACGTCGGCGAGGAGACACAGTCCATGGGTTTCGACTCCCACCGCCTGATAGCCGCCACGAAGGGCATCGACGTCGTCCTCGACGGCCACAGCCACAACACCATCCCCCGCGACACCGAGGAGAACCTCGCTGGCAAGCCCATCGGCATCACCCAGACGGGCACGCAGTTTGCCAACATCGGCAAGCTGCTCATCACGCCCGACGGCCGTATGCAGACCATGCTGATTCCCATCGAGGAGGTGACGTACGAAAACGCGCGAGTGACGGCTGCCACTGACAGCATCAAGGCACTTATGAACCAGATTGTCAACCGTGTCGTCTGCAACAGCGACTACAACCTCGTGGTCACCGACGAGAACGGACAGATGCTCGTCCGCAGGGCTGAGACCAACGCCGGCGACCTCGTGGCCGACGCCTACCGGCACGCCCTCGCCACCGACATTGCCTTCGAGAACGGCGGCGGCATCCGCAACGACGTCCGCGCTGGCAGCATCACCTACGGCGACGTCACTGCCCTCTCGCCCTACGACCAGCACCTGATAAAGCTCGAAGTCACCGGTGCCACCATCCTCGACATGCTGAAGAAGTGTACCGCCATCACGCCCGACTACGACGGAAACTTCCCCCAGTGCTCGGGCATTCGCTACACCATCCACACCGCCAGCCACACCGTCAGCGACGTGCGGGTGCTCGATGCCGCCACGGGCCAGTACACCGACATCGACCCTGCGCGCAGCTACACCGTCGCCGTCACCGCCTACTACAAGGGCGGCGGCTTCTACGACGCGCTGAAGGGCTGCAAGGTGCTCAAGGAGGGAACCGACCTCACGCGCGACGTCGTTGCCAACTACCTGGAGAAAGTGCTGAAGGGCACCACCGGCACCACCTATGCCAAGCCTCAGGGCCGCATCACCATCGTCAACGACTAACGGCCACAAGGCGCCGCTGAAGTTAATGGAACAGCTGGAGGCTCCCGGACTGCTGGCACTGTGGGCGGCACTGCAGCCCCTCCTCACTCATCCGGCAGGAAGAGCGGGTCTTCAGGCATCACCATCACCGGCTCCTGCTCGGCAGCCTGAAGTATCTTCTCGGGCACGTACTTCTTGTCGACCACCAGGCGGAACATATACTCGCGCAGCCAGCGGTCAGTCATAATCAGACAGCCCTTCTGCCCCCAGTCGGCGCCCCAAGAGTTTTCTACCTTCCACTTCGTGGCGTTGCCCTTCTCATCAAGGTCAACGGCGCAGAGCGTCATGGCGTGGGTCGAGCCGCTGTCGAAGGTCGATATGCGCTGGGCCTTGTCCATGCCGAAGGTGGTGTCGAAGAGCGAGCCGTAGTCGAAGTTCTCAAGGTCGGCATAGCCGCGCTTGCGGTCGAGCTGCTTGCCCACGTCGTAGCTCGAGTAGAGCTTGCGGCCGTCGCGCAGCGAGGCGATGGCCATCTTCTCGATGTCGTCCATCGGCAGGTTCACGTACTTCCAGTTATGGCCGTCGTAGGTATGACGGTCCAGCTCCACCTCGTAAGTCTTGTAGTAGGGGCGGCGCGGGTCGTTCATGGCCATGATGAACGTGCCGTTCAGCGGGCCGCCGACCACCTCCTGATAGAACGACAGCGGCGTGTACTCCTTCGCCCGGCCCACGCTGCGCCCGTCCTTGGTCTTGAAGGCGTAGGTGAACTTCTGCGGCGGCTGGCCGATGGTTATCTCAAGCATATGATAGATTTGTGCAAGCATTCGCACCTTGGCCTTGTTGATGGTTGCCTGGCTCCTGTCCTTCTGCACCATGTCGCGCAGCTGCAGGCCATACTCGCGCAGCTTCGCGGCTATCAGCTGGCGGGCCTTCGACGTGTTGTCGCTCGAGAACGACTCGGGCATCACCTCACTGGGCACCAACCCGTACTTCTCGCTGAGGTCGGCCACGCCGCAGAACGTGCCGCCGTCGCTCAGCGGATAGTGGAAGAAGAACTGCACGCGCTGGTCGTCGATGGGCTTCTTGCCCGTGTCGGCAATGCCCTGCAGCATGAGGTTGGCCTTCTCAAGCTGGTCGTAGAAGAAGAGGTACGCCTGCGAGAATTCCAGCTGTATGGAGTCGCGCTCCTGCGTATAGTTGGAGCGCAGCACGTTGAGCCCGCTGAACATCCAGCAGCGCCCGCTCGACTTCTGGTCGGTAATCGACTGGCGCTTGGTCTCGATGCTGAAGTAGGTGTCGAGCGCGCCGGCATTGGCGTGGTTCTTGGCCAGGTCGTCGATGGCATTGGCAGCCACGGCGTTGCCCAGTGCCTTGTTCAGGGGCAGCTGCTTCTGCTCCTTTACAATGTCCTTCAGCATGGCGGCAGAGAGGCCACCGTCCTTGGTCTGAGCCTGTGCGGAGCTCATCCCCCATAGGGCCGCCACCGCAATCATTAAGTATTTCTTCATAGTCTTGGTTTGTTTATTCTTTTCCTTTATCGGTTCCAACTGATGCGCAAAGATACGCCTTTATTTTCAATTAGCCAAGAAAAGCAACGAAAAAATCGTATTACGCACTTTTTTGCCAAATCCTTTGGAAGTTTCGATTTAAACTCGTAACTTTGCAAACGATAAATTCCACCGCCGCTTCTCGTCCGCAAGGAATGTAGCGTATCAGGGTGGGCCTTTTCTGTATATTTAACACTTTCCAATATGGTTGGACATATCAACAACACGTCTTCCGTGTCTCGGTACTGGGATATGATAAAGAATATAAGCAGCGAGGAGAAATTAAGCCTCATATCGCTGCTGAGCAATTCCATGCTGTCTAAGGAGCATAATACCGCTAAGTCAAAAGATGGCTGGGCGAGCCGATTTGCCGGTACATGGAAGGACAGCCGCTCGGCCGAGGAAATCATGAACGATATTCGTTCTGCCAGAACTAACAACACTTTTGACATGGAGCTATGAATGGATATTTGCTCGACACAAGCATCTGCGTCTTCTTGTTCAGAGGCAATCGTAGCATTGAGAAGCGGCTCAATAACATCGGCGCCGGCAAATGCTACATTACTGATGTCGTAGCGGCGGAATTGTTTTTTGGAGCCTACTATAGCGACAGAACAGAGGAGAACCTTAGGCAGGTGGAGGAGTTCATCGCTGAGATACAGGTTATTCCTTTCAGCGAAACAATACTTACCTTTGCCCAAGAAAGAGCCAAACTTTGGAAAAATGGCAACAAAATTGAAGACTTTGATCTCTTGATTGGTAGCGCAGCCAAGGCCAAAGGTCTTACGATGGTTACCCACAACGTCAAGCATTTCGCACACATTGAAGACCTTAACGTTGAAGACTGGATTCACGAACAAGCATAATAGTAACATTCTTTGTGCAGTAAAGAATCGTCGTTATCAATGTCCACCTTCTCGTCGGGTGGTAGCAAATCAACAATATTGCAAATAAGCCTCCACTTCCTGTCTGAGAGCGAGAAGGGGAAGTCCGGCCTCTACCAGGATGTCACGTTTGAGAAGCAGAAATTGACTTAGGTCATGTTTGCGTACACAATCCGCAAAAACATAAAGAAAAGGCCAACGTCCCCCCAAAATATGCGTACCTTTGCACCGTCAATTTATAACATTTAGGCTAATAACCCTTTAAAAAAAAGAAAAATGAAGAAGATTTTAATGACATTGGTAGCTGCATTTGCAGCTGTGGGCATGAATGCTCAGGTGTACATTGGTGGTAGCTTGGCATTTGAGGCCTGGAGCAGCCAGAAGCTGGCCGGCGACAAGAGCGAGACCGTTTTCAAAATTCTGCCTGAGATTGGTTACAACATCAACGACGAGTGGGCTGTCGGTACCGTCATCGGTTACGAGAGCGACAAGTTCAACGGCGTGGAAGGTCTCAGCGAGAACGCATTTACGATTGCTCCATACGCCCGCTACACTTTCTCGAAGCTGGGCAAGGTGAACTTCTTTGTCGATGGTGGTTTCAGCTTCAAGTCGGCATCGAAGGCTGACTGGACTGAGGTTTCCGTTGGCTTCGCTCCCGGTTTGGCTGTCAACCTGAGCGACAACCTGAGCTTCGTCTCTCACATCGGCTTCATCGGCTGGAGTCAGCTCAACCCCGACGGCGACGACAACAACATCAGCAAGTTCGGACTGAGCCTCGATGCTACCGATATCACATTCGGCCTGTACTACAGCTTCTAACTGTTACAACTCAGCACCCCTCATAGGCATCCTGTTTAACTCAACGCAATCCTTGCTGTCGAACGAAACAGGTTGTTCAACGCAAACGAAAACGGGAACCAAGACGTTCCCGTTTTCGTTTGCGTTTTCGTTGAACAGGGTGTCAGGGTGACACAATGCCGATGTACACTGGGCGTGCACCCTGTTTGAGTGGGTGACACGGGTGACACGAGGGTGACACAGGGCTTGCAAATTAAATTCTCTCGAGAATCTGGCTGAAACCCTGCTTCTGACCGACGGTATTCCACCGCCTGACGGATAGATTCTCGAGAGAATTTGCAAGTCGCGTGTCACCCTCGTGTCACCCTGTGACACCCTTTTGCGAGGGTGACACGCGCCACAACCGCCTGTCAGCCTGTGCGTTATGCCGCTGTGTCACCCTGTGACACCCAACCCCCTCCAACCTCCCCCGAGGGGGGAGGCTACCAACGCGGTGAAAGCCTCCCCCCTCGGGGGAGGTTGGAGGGGGTGGAAGTATAAAACGTCTTAAAATAAGCCGCACCTCTTGCAGGTGTGGCTATTTTTGTGTACTTTTGCAGCGTCCAAGTAGGAGGTCACGTGTCATCCTACTTAGAACCAGAGGAATAACTTTTAGTTATAGATAAAGAAATCACTATGCCAAAGGAACAGTCAGCAACGCGCGAACGGCAGCGAACCGACCTGCACGAACCGCACCGATACAAGGTGACCATCTACAACGACGACTTCACGACGATGAAATTCGTCGTGAAGGTGCTGGTCGAGGTGTTTTTCAAGAGCGAGGCCGAGGCCGAGGCTCTGATGCTGCAGGTACACCACTCTGACAAGGCCGTCGTGGGCATCTACACCTACGACATCGCCGTCTCGAAAGTACAGAAGGCTACGCTGATGGCCCGCGAAGAGAACTTCCCCCTGCGGCTGACATACGAACCGGAATAGAAAAGAGAAATGGCCGAGATAAGACAAACTGAACGCGCAAGCAATATACTGAACAAGTCGCTGCAATGCTGCTTAGACTGGCGACATGAATTCTTCATGCCCGAGCACCTGCTGATGACCTTGCTCGCCGACGACAACTTCCACGCAGCACTCAACATCTTCTATGAACCCAATGTCGTGGCCGAACGCCTGCAGAAGCAGCTGGAGACCATTGAGACGATGCCCGACGATCGCGACTACGTGCCCGAGACGTCGGTGCAGATGTCGAGACTGCTGGAGATTGCCTGCCAGCAGGTGCTGAACAGCAGCGCAAAGGCCGTCGACACGCCCCACTTAGTGACGGGACTCCTGCATCTGGAGGAGTCGTGGGCCTGCTATCTGCTGAAGGATGCCCTTTACGGCAAGGAGGGCAACTTCATGAGCCACCTCATCAACTTCTACGACTTCGACGACCATCTGGAGGAGGAGTTCGGCACGGAGGGCGACAAGCAGCCGACGGCCTGGCGGAAGCTGGTGACGTGCATGAACGACCACGTCGACGAGAAGAACCCGCTGATAGGCCGCGAGCAGGAGCTGGAGCGCACCATACAGGTGCTCTGCCGCCGCGACAAGAACAACCCGCTGCACGTCGGCGAGCCGGGCGTGGGCAAGACGGCACTCGTCTGGGGGCTGGTGCGCCGTATCAAGGACGGCAACGTGCCCCAACGGCTGCACGACAGCCACGTCTATCTGCTCGACATGGGCACCCTGCTGGCCGGCACGCAGTATCGCGGCGACTTCGAGAACCGCATCAAGATGATCATGGACGGCATCAGCGGCGAAGCCCGGAACAACGTGGTCTACATCGACGAGATTCACACGCTCGTCGGAGCCGGTGCCACGGGCGAAAGCTCGATGGATGCCTCGAATATGCTGAAGCCCTATCTCGAGGCGGGCAGCCTGCGCTTCATCGGCTCGACCACCTACGAAGAGTACAACCGCCACTTCTCGCGCTCGAAGGGACTGGTGCGCCGATTCCAGCAGATTGACATCGCCGAGCCGGGCATCGACGAGACGAAGCACATCCTGCGACAGCTGCGCCCGAAGTACGAGGAGTTTCACAACGTGGTCTACGAGGACGCCGCCCTCGACTTCGCCGTCGAGGCCAGTGCCAAGTACGTGAACGACCGATTCCTGCCCGACAAGGCCATCGATCTCATCGACGAGGCCGGCGCAGCCCTGGAAATCGCCCATTCTTCCCAGATTGCCCATCCAGCCCATTCCCCCCAGGACACCCCCTACCCCGTCGTCACCCGCCAGCTCATTGCCGACATCCTGGCCAAGACGTGCAAGGTGGAGGCCATGGCCATGAAGGACGACGACAACGACGCCCTCGCAACCCTCAGCGAGCGCATTCTGGCCCGCATCTACGGACAGGACGAGGCCGTCCGACAGGTGGTGGAGGCCGTGCAGATGTCGAAGGCCGGACTGCTCGACGAGGGCAAGCCGCTGGCCTCGCTGCTCTTCGTCGGTCCCACGGGCGTCGGCAAGACCGAGGTGGCCCGCGTGCTCGCTCAGGAACTGGGCATCGAGCTGCTGCGCTTCGACATGAGCGAATACACCGAGAAGCACACCGTGGCCAAGCTCATCGGCTCGCCCGCAGGCTACGTGGGCTACGAGGACGGCGGCCTGCTGACCGACGCCATCCGCAAGACACCCAACTGCGTGCTGCTGCTCGACGAGATTGAGAAGGCCCACCAGGACATCTACAACATCCTGCTGCAGGTGATGGACTACGCCCGCCTGACCGACAACAAGGGCCGCAAGGCCGACTTCCGCAACGTCATCCTCATCATGACGTCGAATGCCGGTGCACAGTACGCCTCGCAGGCCAATATCGGCTTCAGCGGACGGACGTCGCGCGGCGAGGCGATGCTCAGTCAGGTGAAGAAGACGTTCAAGCCCGAGTTCCTCAACCGCCTCAGCGGCACCGTCGTCTTCCACGACATGGACCGCACGATGGCGACGCTCATCCTGCGCAAGAAGCTCGGCGAGCTGCAGCAGAAACTCACGGCCCGACGGGTGACGATGACGCTGACCGACGAAGCCTTCGACCACCTGCTCAACCAGGGCTTCACCCGCGAGTACGGTGCCCGCGAGATGGACCGCGTCATCGGCCAGCAGCTGAAGCCGCTGCTCATGCGCGAGATTCTATTCGGACGGCTCAAGGAGGGCGGCGACGTCACGATAAGGAAGGAGGACGATGGTTTACGAATTGGATGACAACCTGTGGTTCCCCGACCCGCGCTTCGGCGATGATGACGGCTGCATAGCCGTCGGCGGCGACCTGAGCGTCGACCGCCTGCTGCTGGCCTATCAGAACGGCATTTTCCCGTGGTACGCCTTCCGCCGCGACGACCCCGTCTGGTACTGTCCCATGCAGCGCTTCGTCATCTTCCCCAGCGAGATTCACGTCAGCCACTCCATGCGCACGCTGATGAACAAGGGCCGGTACCGCCTGAGCCTGAACGAAGACTTCACGGGTGTCATTGCCAACTGCAGCCGCCTGCGCATCGACGAGGACGGTGCCTGGCTCGGACCCGACATGATTGCCGCCTACACCGAACTCCACCGCGAGGGCTTTGCCGCCAGCGTCGAGGTGTGGGAGGGCGAGCGGCTGGTCGGCGGACTCTACGGTGTCAACATCGGGCGTGCCTTCTTCGGCGAGAGTATGTTCTCGCTCGTGCCCAGTGCCTCGAAACTGGCCCTCATCCACCTGGCCCATACCATGCAGGAGACAGGGGGGACGGTCATCGACTGCCAGTTTCGTACACCTCACCTCGAATCGATGGGAGGCCGCTTTATCAGCTATACCGACTACATGAAACTTCTGCGCTGACAAACGCCAGTCCCCCCTATGCTGCGACACCGTCGCAGCCCACCGAAGCAAGATGACGTTACACACAATGCTTATACGATGTTGACCTCGGGGAGGATGTCAACACCGAACCGCTGGCCGACGTCGTGCCTGATGGCATCGCTGAGAGCAACAATCTCCTGCCCCGTGGCTCCGCCGAGGTTCACCAGCACCAGGGCCTGCTTCGGGTGAACACCGGCGCGCCCCATCGAGCGCCCCTTCCAGCCGCACCGGTCAATCATCCAGCCGGCGGGAATTTTCTCGTGCTCATCGTCAACGTGGTAGTGAGGCATATCGGGATGCTGGGCCAGCAGCTGCTCAAACTTCTCACGGCCGACGACGGGGTTCATAAAGAAGCTGCCGGCATTGCCCGTCACCTCCGGGTCAGGCAGTTTCTCGCGGCGGATGTCGATGATGGTCTGGCGCAGCTGTTGGGGTGTCGGCTCGACGACTCCCCGCCGCTGCAGCTCCGAGCGGATATTCCCATAGTCGAGGAGAGGCTTGAATGAGGTCGAAAACTCGTAGGTGACGCGGGTTATCAGATAGCGGTTCTTCCAGTCCTGCTTGAAGCGGCTCTGACGGTAGCCGTAGCGGCAGTCGGCATTTGTCAGCACGCAGCGACGGCCTGTCGCCGTCTCCACAGCCTCCACCTCACGAATGAGGTCCTTCGCCTCGGCACCGTAGGCTCCGATGTTCTGAACGGCACTGGCTCCCACGTCGCCGGGAATCAGCGACAGGTTCTCTGCCCCATAGAGTCCGCTGTCAAGGCTCACCCTGACGACGTCGTCCCATGTCATGCCGCTGCCGCAGGTCATCAGCGTGCCGTCAGTCGCGTAGCCCTTGATGGCCGAATGGACCACGATGCCGTCGAAGTCGCGCGTCAGCAGCAGGTTGCTGCCGCCACCTATAATGATATACGGGCTGTCCTCACCCCTCAGCAACTCAGCCACCAAGGCGGCCTCCTCCGCCGTCTCATATTCCAGGAAACGGCGGCAGCGGGCGTCAATGCCAAACGTGTTGTGGCTCTTCAGGCTATAGTCCGTCAGGTCTCTCATGCCTCACTCCCTCATCTTTACAAGCTTCCACTGCCCGTCGTTGCGGCGGAAAGTCATCTCCAACTCCATGCCGTTGGCAATGCCGCGCATCATGAAAATCCGCTCGTCGGAGTCTTCCTCCTGCCTGCCGTAGACGATGTTGTAAATCATGCGGTCGGGCAGATCCGGCGCAAAGGCGGGCCAGGTGTCGGGTGTCAGGATGCCCTCCATCTGGGCGAAGTCATCGTCGGGGTCGGGACCCACGAAGACGACGGTCTGGGCGAGGCTCTCAGCCTGGAACACGGAGTCAGTGACAAACCGGTGGTAGAAATCCAGGAACGATGCGTTACGGTTCTGGGCTATCGGCTCCGTACTGACTTCACACAGCATCCACGCGCCCTTGACACGGCGGAACTGATACTGTATGACGGCACCCGTGTTAAAGTAAATCTTCTCGACCGTAGCCAGGCTCACCGACGTATCGCGCACCAGCTCCATCTGCTGCTGGTCGTCGAAGAGTACCGTGTAATAGTCCTGGTGCATGAAGAAGCGTTCCATCTTCCACTCGCCCTTGCTCACATACGTCGTCTTGCCGCCCTTCGTCGTCGGCAGCGGGAAGACCACGCGCTCCGACTGCAGGTTACGGTTGGCGGCGAAGTTGAACAGAAAGTCGTCGAACAGCTCGTCGGCGGCCCTCGGCATCGGTGTCTCGGCAATCAACAGCTCCAGCGTGTCGACCTCCTCCACCAAGTCTGTGGCAACAGTGTCGACCGTCTCGGCCGACGCCGTGTCCGTCGGTGCGGCCGCCTGTCTGCCTCCGCACGAAAGCGTCAGCAAGGCCAGGGCTATTGCAATAAAAGAAAGCCTCTTCATTGCTCGTCTTTCTAATTCAGCGTGCAAAGTTACAAAATAAATCTTTATTCTTTGTAAGAAATCAATAATTATTTCGTACCTTTACAGCCAAATTACAAAAATCACCCTATTGATATGTTACTTGACAAGATAGACGA
>CAJOLE010000029.1 GCA_905235325.1 uncultured Prevotella sp.
AACGTCATCTGGTCATGGAACAACAGAAGGAGGTTCTTCTGGTTCACCACTTTTAAACGCCTCTCATAAGGTGATTGGGCAGCTACATGGAGGTGACTCTAGTTGTAATAGGCCACTCTGGCCAGATTGGTTTGGTAAATTCGATTTGTCGTGGACTGGAAATGGCAATGACAGCATCCAGAGACGACTGGATTGTTGGCTGGATCCACATGGAGCATGGGGGCAAACTTTGGATGGCTTATTCGTTATACACTCATCCATGACAATAAATACAAATCAACAGTTGTCAGAAAACATATGTATTCCTAATAACGTTCAGGTTATAATTCAAAGCAACGTTGAAATAAATGAGGACTTCCGCATAGTTGTAGAATCTGGTGGACATCTCATAATTGACGGAGGAAGGCTTAATGCAGATCTTATATTAAGACCCGGAGCAACATTGCGGATAATTAATGACGGAACAATTGTTACGCATAAGCCTTTTGAGGTGCAAGTTGGTGCAATCGTAGACATAGCGTATGGCAAAATAATTTAGAAGTATTGCTAAAGTTGTACAATTAATTCATTATTATATTTTAGCATGTAAAAGAAACCAATTCATAAATAAAACAATGAAAGACAGATTAGTGTTATTATGGCTGATGACCGTCGTGTGTATATCGCCTATGGCGCAGACGGCAAAGTTGGAGTATTGTCCTTTTGCAGAGGAAGGAAAAGTGTGGGAAGCTCAAGTTGGTCTCATCAAAGAGAATGTCTATGGCAATCAAATATATGGCGATACGTTGATTAACGATGAGAATTGGATGAAGGTGTATAATTCTATTGGTTTCTCAAATTTCAATCATTCCTATTATGCATCTATACGCGACGTTGATAAGAAAGTATATGCTATTGCCAAGGGAAGTAAAAAGCCGCGCCTGCTTTACGACTTTAGCCTGAAGAAGGGCGATATGGTTAGATGCGGCGTCGAAGGCAATACCTTTGGCTGTCTACTTGACAAGGATGAGCGTCCGGATACTTTGCAGGGCTTCCCGTTTGTGGCCTATTTGCGGGTAGAGAATGTTGACACCATTGAAGCGCGTGGACAGCTTCATCGGCGTTTCACATTGACTATGCTTGATGCTTACAGAGAATGCATTAGGAGTGAGGATGGTGCCCTCATTGGCAACATCGTGTGGATAGAAGGCGTCGGCTCTGGAGCGGGACCTTTCTCCCCTTGGATGCCGCTTCCGCCACAGGGAGGACTTCTGCAATCATGCATGAGAGACAATACGACTCTGTTTGCCTTCCCTGACTTTTATGAGACCAAAGAGGCGAGTGGCATCAGAAGTACCCGTCAAACACCAAATACACTTGTGGAATCTTACGATCTTCAGGGTCGTCAGGTGCAACAGCCGACGCGGGGCATCTACATACAGGATGGCCGGAAGGTGGTGGTGAAGTAAACGTCGTCAACGAAAACAAGAAAAGCGATGAGTCCGTAAAATAAGCAGTAAAAGATTTGGGTGTTTCAGAGATTTACGCTATCTTTGCACCCAGTTGAGCAACCAGCTTTCTCGATATCTTCACGAACGGCAAATTCTAATAAAATCGAAGAACGGCTGCCTGCTCACGTCCCCTACGGAGACGTGGGCTTTGGCCGTATCAACATCTTGCGATGGGTATTTGCCGAAACCTGTGAAGATGTGTTGAGAAATCCAAGTACGACCCACGTCCTCCGTTTCTATCTCTTCTGCGCCTCGCGGCGTATGTTATATGTGTTTATCAACAAGGAATTAACGGAAACGGGAAAATGGATTTCAATAACGACGATGATTCCCTCAAGTTCATCAACCGCCTGCTTGAAGGGCTGCACCAGGCAGGCTATAGGGCACTTGGCAGCATAGCGGTCAACATCTACAAGCAGGGTAGTCAGCATGTGGACCATGTGGAGAATCAGTATATAGGGGCCCACCCCCAGCCCCTCCCCAAGGGAGGGGAGCTACAGGCAGGGACCGGGGCCCGGAGAGGGGTGGAGCAGCTGCCGGAGGTGCTGCGTACTGACAAGGCGATGGCGCTCTGGCGTAAGGTTCAGGCGGCGGGCTACGTTGACGAGGACTGCCAGCCGACGGTCTCGCGGACGCAGGCGGCCCTGCTGGCCGACGCGATGGCCGAGCGGCTGGGCATCAAGGAGAAGTGGAAGGTGTTTGAGGGGCTGTGGAACAGGCGGAATATGCGAGGTGATTATAATGATGCACTCAACCAACGTCAATCATTGGAGTTTCGTGACAAATTGAAAACGGCATTCGCTGATTAACAAGGAATTAGCCTTAACCGTACCCCCCTACGCGTACCCCCTGCGTAGGGGGTAAATGCTTCTGCTTTTTCGTATCTTTGCAGCGCCAAAACGATTATGCCTATGAAAGAACGAAAGAAATCTGAAGAGAAGAAGGAGCATAAGAAGCCGTGGCGTGAGTACACGGCGACGGTGGAGGACATCCAGAACTTCCTGATGGACCGCGTGCTGCTGCGTCACAATGTGATAACGGGGAGGGTGGAGTACCGGCTGCCGTCAAGCCATGAGCATGAGGGCACTGGCTGGCAACCCCTCTGCGACCGCATCGTCAATTCGCTGTGGGCGGAGCTGTCGGCGACGAAGGCGGTGCGGGTGCAGGATATGTTCCGCGTCATCGAGTCGGACTTCGTGCCTGAGTTCCACCCGTTCCGCTTCTACTTAGAACGCCTGCCTCCGTGGAACGGCGAGGACCATATCCTGGCGATGTCGGTATCGGTCAGCGTGAAGGGCGGCGTGGATGAGCAGCTGCTGTTTGCCGACTACTTCAGGAAGTGGCTGGTGGGCATGGTGGCGGGCTGGGTGGACGACAAGGTGGTTAACAACGTCATCCTGGTGCTGATAGGCGAGCAGGGGTCGTACAAGACGACGTGGTTCAACTACCTGCTGCCGCCGGAGCTGTCGAACTATTTCTACACGAAGACGAACGCGCAGCGCATGGTTCGCGACGACCTCTTGACCTTGGCGCAGTACGGGCTGGTGTGCTGCGAGGAGCTTGACACGATGCGGCCGTCGGAGCTGAACCAGCTGAAGGCGGCGGTGACGATGCCGTCGATCGACGAGCGTGCGGCGTATGCCCACTTCCACGAGCATCGGAAGCACATCGCGTCGTTCTGCGGCACGGGCAACAACGTGCAGTTTCTCAGCGACCCGACGGGCAACCGCCGCTGGCTGCCGTTCGAGGTGGAGACCATCACCTCGCCGCGCGAGGTGCCCTTCGACTACGGGGGCGTCTACGCCCAGGCGTATGCGCTCTACCGCGAGGGCTTCCGCTTCTGGTTCTCGCGCGATGAGATTCTCAGGCTGGCGGTGCACAACCGCCAGTTCGAGACGCCGCGCTTAGAGGAGGAGCTGGTCGACGTCTACTTCCGTCCGCCCGTCGGTGTGGAGGGCGGCGAGTTCATGCCCGTGAGCCGTGCCATGCAGATTGTCAGCGGGAATATGGTTCACCAGATCAATGCCGTCCGCCTGGGCCGTGCCTTTACGACCTTAGGTTTCGAGTTCAGGCGCACGAAGACCTCGCGCGGCTATATCGTCGTGCAGCGGACGGCGGAGGAGATCAAGTCGCGGCTGCGTGCGATGGCGGGTGGCGGGTGACGGGTGACGGGTGACGGACGGATTCCGGAAAGGCTACGCGTACTGCGCGTGCATACGGTACGCGATAACTTTTAATATTTCTACTGTCATCCGTCATCCGTCAGTAAGGAATGGCGGCTCCAAACGGCCCGAATGGCGGCTCCAAACGACCCGAATGGCGGCGCGGCTCCAAACGGCTCGAATGGCGGCTCCAAACGTCTCACACAGAAGTCACAGATTCAACAAATTTTTAATATAGAAAAGAGTATGAAAGCAATGTCAAAATCAGAGCTGGCCATGAAGGCCGGCGTCAGCGTACAGACGCTGATGAACTGGCTGCGGCCTTTCCGGCAGGAGCTGGAGGAGCTGGGACTGCAGCCCAACGTGAAGGTGCTGCCGCCCAAAATTGTCGGCTTCATCTGCGAAAAGCTTGCCATCGATGTCTAAGCGGCGTAATCTTCGGGGAACCTAAACACGAAACAAGCTACCACTACTACATCACCCGCACCCGTGAACAGAAGGCGGCGCTGGACGCTTCGTTTGGCAAACGGCTTCTGAAAAGTGAGGCGAAGTCTGTAGAATAGTTAAATAACAGGCAGAAAAGTTGGCGGTTTCAGAAAAAAAACGTAACTTTGCAACCTCAAACATAGAGTAGCGTGAAAGTTAAGGAAGTGATGAGCGCCCTTGAACAGTTCGCGCCCCTGCCACTGCAGGAAAGCTGGGACAATGCTGGCCTGCAGGTTGGATTGACAGAGGCGGAGGTTTCAGGGGCATTATTGTGTTTAGACGTGACGGAGCGGATCATCGACGAGGCCGTCCGTCGGGGCTGCAACCTCGTGGTGAGCCACCATCCGCTGCTGTTCCGCGGCCTGAAGCAGGTGAGCGACCTGACCGACGTGCAGCGCACGGTGCGTAAGGCCATCCAGCATGACGTGTGCGTCGTCTCGATGCACACCAACATGGACAATGCCCAGGGCGGCGTGAACTTCAAGATGGCCGAGAAGCTGGGTCTGCAGGGCACGGTGTTCATGAGTCCGAA
This sequence comes from uncultured Prevotella sp., assembly GCA_905235325.1. Lineage (GTDB taxonomy): Bacteria > Bacteroidota > Bacteroidia > Bacteroidales > Bacteroidaceae > Prevotella. The sequence goes on from CAJOLE010000029.1 coordinate 4,671, forward strand.
GCGGGTAGGTGACGTCGAGTGCGGCAGCGGTGTCATCGGCACGCTGAAGTATCCGACGACGGCCGACGTCTTCCTGCAGCAGGTGAAGCGTGAGTTCGGCGTAGCGTGTGTCATGTGCAACGAGCTGCTCGACAGGCCGGTCTTACGTGTGGCCATCTGCGGCGGGGCCGGCGACTTCATGCTCGACGAGGCCGTCAGGCTGGGTGCCGACGCCTTCGTCACGGGCGAGATGCACTACCACCAGTACTTCGGCTATGAGCAGCGCGTGCAGATATGCGTCATCGGCCACTACGAGAGCGAGCAGTTCACCACCGAGGTGTTCCGCGACATCATCAGCGCGCGCTGCCCCGGCGTCCGCACGGAGATTGCCGAGACCTGCACCAATCCGATTTATTATTTGTAACGAGGTTTCGAATTTTCGGAATTTCGAATTTTCGAAATATCGAAATATCGAAATATCGAAATATCGAAATTTCGAAATAACGAGATAACGAGAAAACGAAATAACGAGAAAACGAGAAAACGAAAATAACGTCAAAAAAAAGCGAAGAAAGAATTATGGCAAAGAAAGATCCTACAGACTTATCGGTAGAGGAGAAGCTGAAGACGCTCTACCTGTTGCAGACGGCCCTGTCGGCCATTGACGAGAAGCGCACGCTGCGCGGCGAACTGCCCCAGGAGGTAAACGACCTGGAGGACGAGATTGAGGGTCTGAACACGCGCGTGCAGCGCATTCAGACTGACATCGACGACTTTGATCGTGCCGTCACGCAGAAGCGCGGCGAGATAGCCGATGCCGAGTCGAGCGTTGCGCGCTACAAGGCTCAGCTCGAAGAGGTGAAGAACAACCGCGAGTATGACACGCTGTCGAAGGAGATAGAGTTCCAGTCGCTGGAGATAGAGCTCTGCAACAAGAAGATCCGCGAGGCTCAGGCACGCATTGCCGAGAAGAAGGACGAACTGGCAGCCAACAACGCCCTGATAGAGGAGCGCCAGGGCGACCTTGAGGTGAAGCGTAGCGAGCTCGACGAGATTATGGAGGAGACGCGCGCCGAAGAGGAGAGGCTGAAGGAGAAGGTAAAGGAGTATGAGACGAAGATCGAGCCGCGCCTGCTGGCATCGTTCAAGCGCATCCGCAAGAACGCCCGCAACGGCCTTGGCATCGTCTACGTACAGCGCGACGCCTGCGGCGGCTGCTTCAACAAGATTCCGCCCCAGCGTCAGCTCGACATCAAGATGCACAAGAAGGTCATCGTCTGCGAGTATTGCGGGCGTATCATGATCGACCCCGAGCTGGCCGGCGTCAAGGTCGACAAGCCCGTTGTCGTCGAGAAGAAGACCCGGAAGCGCACTATCCGCAAGACCTCGTCAGCCTCGTCGAAGAAGTCGGCCGATGCTAACGACATGGAGTAATAGCGGCGTAGTCAGGAATTTCAGTCAGGAAGCGGTATGAGCGCTGCTCATAGTCCATGAGGCAGCAGTAGTGCTGAAGACCGTTGCTGACCACGAGGTAATCAGCGTGCAGCAGAAGATTGTAGGCCACTATCTGGTCGAAGGTCTTCTGCTGTATCTGTATGTGCGGGGCCTTATATTCGATGATCATCAGCGGCTGCATCTCCTTATTATATAATAAGGTGTCACAGCGCAGCCGCTTGTCGCCGATGCTGAGCTGCATCTCGTTGGCCAGCAGAGCCTTCGGGTAGCCCTTGTGCTCGACGAGGAAGTGCGTGAAGTTCTGGCGCACCCACTCCTCGGGCGTCAGCGCCACGAACCGGCGGCGCAGGAAGTCGAAGATCTGCTGTCTCCCGCCCCTTTCTGTAACATTTATGTCGTATTCGGGTAGGTTTAATCGAATCATTTTTGTAACGTCAGATAACTTAGGCAGCATCACGGAAGTAAAAATATCATGCGTTTTATTTTGTTTTTCACGCGATTTGCACTAACTTTGCCGCAAAATTACAAAATAAAAACGAAATAACCGTATGGCAGAAGCAAAAAATGCCACCTACGACGGAATCATGGCCGACCTGAAGGCCGGGAATTATGCCCCCGTCTACTATCTGATGGGCGACGAAGCCTACTATATCGACAAGATCAGCGACTACATTGCCGAGCACGCCCTCCAGCCCGAGGAGCGCGACTTCAACCAGACCATCATGTTCGGCTCTGACGTCACTGCCGCCCAGGTGGCCGACACGGCGCGCCGATACCCCATGATGGCCGAGCGCCAGGTGGTTATCGTGAAGGAGGCGCAGAACCTGAAGCAGACCGACCAGCTGGAGAAGTACTTCAAGAAGCCCTCGCCGCAGACCGTCCTCGTGATGTGCCACAAGAACGGCACCATCGACGGCCGCAAGCGCGAGTATGTGAAGAGCATCCGCGAGGCCGGCATACTCTTCGAGAGCAAGAAGCTGCGCGACCGCGACCTGCCGCCCTTCATCGAGAGCTACCTCAGACAGCGCGGGGTGGGCATCGACCCAAAGTCGACACAGCTCATTGCCGACAGCATCGGAGCCGACCTGAGCCGACTGGCCAGCGAGCTCGACAAGGTCGTCATCTCGCTGCCTCAGGAGGATAGGAGAGTGACCCCCCAGGTGGTGGAGGACCAGATTGGCGTGAGCAAGGATTTCAATGCTTTCGAGCTGCGCGACGCCATCGTCAACCGCAACATTTTCAAGGCAAATCAGATAATCAAATATTTTGACAATAATCCGAAGGCCGGTTCGCTCTACTCATTTCTCCCGATGCTCTTCAATTATTTCCAGAACCTGATGATTGCGTTTTACGCGCCAAAAAGACAGAGCCAGGAGGCCGTTGCAGAATGGCTGGAATTACGATCGCCGTGGGCAGCGAAGGATTATATGACAGGAATGAGAAACTACAGCGCGATGAAAGTGATGCAGATTATTTCGAAAATTAGAGAAATTGATGCCAAAAGTAAGGGCATCGACAACCCAAATACGCCGCCTGGCGAACTGATGAAAGAACTGATTTTTTACATTTTCCACTGATTTCGCACTCTGGAGCAACCCATAATCGCGTCCCTGGCGGACGCTTTTTTTATGCCTAACTCCCTGTGCCAGCGAGGGGTTCAGCCGTTTTCTGACCGCTCAAAACTCGCGTATTTCCAGCCCTCCTGACCGCTTGTTCAGAATTTGCGCGTAATGCTGAAAATGGCGTTTTGCTGTCTGCCCAGATTTTGTGTTCACATTATTTAGCGTTTCCGTTTGTGAATTTTAAAATCAAAACTATTTCAGTTTTCTGTATTTATTTTGTTTTTGATTGTAAAGTTTACAAAACAAAAACCGTTCTTTTCGTGTTTAAAGTTGTATATTACAAACGCGAATTTATGAATTTACATTCTCGAATCCATTTTTATCCACTACTGTATATGTAGATTTAATTGTCTGAAACCCTGCTATTTGTAAATGAATACAAAAGTAAAAGAATGAAAATCCGCACGATTTAACCTCCTAAATATGTATATTGGCACCTTAAACGCCTTATTATCTGCAAATACCCTATTTATAATCAGTTATTTACTCTTTATCTTTCAAAATTCCCTTTGTAAGGTTTATTGATGTAAATTCATCTTTGTATTTTAATATCCAAATATCGTTGACGCTTTGGTTTACTGATTTAAACTTTTAAATTATAAATTTATAGTTCACAATTAAAAATTTCCGCTACAAATGTTGTGAGTTCCATTTTTTTGTTTTACCTTTGTAAACTGAAACGAAAATGGGCTGAATAGCCCCTAAACACCTATCAGGAACAGTATGAAGGACAGAATACGCCAGATAATGGAGTCGCAGCACATGACCCAACAAGTGTTCGCACAGTTCATCGAAATGTCGCCCGCGTCGCTGAGCAGCATCTTCAATGGTCGCACCAAACCTACCCTCAACATAGTCGAGGCCATCAAGAAGAAAATTCCTGACATTAGTACCGACTGGCTGATGTTCGGCTCAGGCTCGATGTATCTCGACCCGAAAACAGTCACTGACGAGTCGTCGCCTGCAAGTCAGGAATCGTTGTTTGATTTTCCTGACACCCCTACTTTGCCCTTCAACCAATCGCAGCCGGCCGCCCAGAATTCCAATAGTGTAAAAGCGACACGCCAAAATACGGCTCGTGAGGAGATAAAAATAGTTGACAAATCGCCCCGCCGCGTTACCGAGATCCGCGTCTTCTATGACGACCAGACCTGGGAGAGTTTCGTGCCCGCCAAGAAGTAGCAGAAAGTGCTGCTGAGGATGGTTCGGCAGGTAAAGCGTTAAAAAAAAAGAAGGTGTTGAAAGTTTTCGCTTTTCACCTCTTTCTTTTCATGCTTTTTTCGTAATTTTGCACGATGATTATATATTAAAGGTGTATGGAAATTACGAAGAAATATGTGATGGATCTGCGTGTGGCCGAGGCTGTCAGGGTTCATGAGCGGTATGTGCTGCTGAAGCTGACGTGCGACGAGCCGCTGCCGGCGATGCTGCCGGGGCAGTTTGTCGAGGTACGTGTCGACAGCGTGCCCGACGTTTTTCTGCGGCGGCCGATCTCGATAAACTACGTTGACCGCGAGCGCAACGAGCTCTGGCTGCTCGTCGCCGCCGTCGGCGAGGGTACGCGCTGGATGGCCGGGCTTCCGGCGGGCGGTGCGGTGAATGTCGTCGGTCCGCTGGGGCGTGGTTTCTCGCTTTCAGCTGCAGAAGCGGCGGGCCCGGGTGCGTCGGCCACGGGCGTGCGGCTGCTTGTCGGCGGCGGCGTGGGCGTGGCTCCGCTGCTGTATCTTGGTGCGACGCTCAAGGAGTCTGGCGCAGAGCCGGTGTTCCTGCTTGGGGCGCGTACGGCGCATGACCTGCTGATGGTCGACGAGTTCCGCAGATACGGCGAGGTGCTGGTGACTACCGAGGACGGCTCGGCTGGTGAGTGCGGGTTCGTGACCCAGCATACGGTGCTGCAGACGCGGACGTTCGGGCTGATCCAGACGTGCGGGCCGACACCGATGATGAAGGCTGTGGCGCGGTTTGCGTGGCAGCAGGGCATCGAGTGCGAGGTTTCGCTTGAGAACATGATGGCGTGCGGCTTAGGCGCCTGCCTTTGCTGTGTAGAGAAGACTACTGAGGGCAATCTGTGCGTATGCAAGGACGGCCCGGTGTTTAACATAAAGCAACTGCTATGGCAAATTTGAATGTGACAATAGGCAACCTGCGGCTGAAGAACCCAGTGATGACGGCGTCCGGAACCTTCGGCTACGGGCTTGAGTTTCAGGACTTCGTGCCGCTCGACGGGCTTGGCGCAATCATCGTGAAGGGAACGACCCTGCGCCCGCGTGAAGGCAACGACTACCCGCGCATGGCCGAGACGCCGATGGGAATGCTCAACTGCGTGGGTCTGCAGAACAAGGGTGTCGACTACTTCTGCAAGCACATCTATCCGCAGCTGACAGCTACCGGCGGCACGTATATCGTGAACGTCAGCGGCTCGTCGCCCGAGGACTATGCCGAGTGTGCGGCCCGCGTGGATGGGCTGGAGCATATTCCGGCCATCGAGCTGAACATCTCGTGCCCGAACGTGAAGGACGGTGGCATGGCCTTCGGCGTGACGACGAAAGGTGCCGCCTCGGTGGTGCGTGCCGTTCGCGAGCGCTATGGTAAGACGCTGATTGTGAAACTGTCGCCGAACGTGACGGATATCACGGAGATAGCGCGTGCGGTAGAGGCCGAGGGTGCCGACTCGGTGTCGCTGATAAACACGCTGATGGGCATGGCCGTAGACATTGAGCGGCGCAAGCGTGTGCTGTCAATCGGCACCGGCGGCCTGTCGGGGCCGGCTGTGAAGCCCGTGGCGCTGAGGATGGTCTATCAGGTGGCTCGTGCCGTGAAGATTCCCGTCGTCGGGCTTGGCGGCATCATGACTGCCGAGGATGCCATCGAGTTCCTGATGTGCGGCGCAACGGCTATCGAGATCGGCACCGCCAACTTCATTGACCCGGCCGTGACCATCAAGGTGCGCGACGGCATCAGCGAGTGGCTTGACCACCACGGTTGCCGCTCAGTACAGGATATCATAGGGACAATCGAATAACACCCTAATAACAAAAAAAACTACGCGAAATGAAAACTACTAAGAAACTAATCGTGAGCCTGGTGCTGACGCTGTGCAGCATGGAGCTTAGTGCCGCCGAACTGGTGGCATTCCCCGGCGCACAGGGCTGGGGGCGCTTCGCCACCGGCGGACGTGCCGGCAAGGTGTACCACGTGACCAACCTGAACGACTCGGGCACAGGCTCGCTACGCGATGCCGTGAGCCAGCCCAACCGTATCGTGGTGTTCGACGTCTGCGGCACCATCTACCTGAAGTCGGGGCTCGTCTTCTCCAGCAACCTGACGGTGCTCGGACAGACGGCTCCGGGCGAGGGCATCCAGGTCTATGGCGACCGCGTGTCGTTCTCGGGTGCCAACAATCTGATAGTGCGCCATATGCGCTTCCGCATGGGCAAGGGCGGCACCAGCGGCAAGGATGCTGCCGGCGTGGCCAACGGGCGGAACATGATCTTCGACCACCTCTCAGTGCTGTGGGGCCGCGACGAGTGCTTCTCCATCAGTTGGGACAACAAGGGCACCGAACCGGCCGACATCACCATCCAGAACTCCATCATCGGGCAGGGGCTGCAGACCCACTCCTGCGGCGGCCTTATCCAGACCGTGGGCGGCGTGACCCTCTACCGCAACCTCTACATCGAGAACAAGACGCGCAACCCGAAGGTGAAGGGCCTGAACCAGTTTGTCAACAACGTGGTCTACAACTGGGGCAACGGCGGCTGCTACCTGATGGGCCGTGAGAGTGCCGGCGACTCGTGGGCCGACATCGAGGACAACTACTTCATCAGAGGCCCGTGGAACAGCAGCACAAGGCCGCTGTCTGAGGGCAACGAGAACTTCCAGTTCTACGGTGCGGGCAACTATTATGACAACAACACGGACGGCCTGCTGAACGGCACGCCTATCACTGACGCTGACTACACCGCCTCGGGCGGGCTGCGCCGCGCTACGCTGGGCGCGATAACCAATGCGCCGAAGGACTTCCCCGAGATTACCCCGAAGATGACAGCCGAGGAGGCCCTGCTGTGGATGGTCGACAGCGTAGGCCCCTCGCTGCCTGTACGCGACGAAGTAGACCAATACCTGATTGACGAATTGACCTCCTACGGCAAGCTGGGCTCCACCGACGGCATCTCTGACGAGACGACGCTGCCCCACGGCGGTACGGGCATCCTCTATGCAGGCACCAAGCCGAAGGACAGCGACGGCGACGGAATGCCCGACGAATGGGAGACTGCCAACGGCCTGAACCCGCAGAAAGACGACGCGATGACCATAGCCGCCAACGGCTATGCCAACATCGAGAATTACGTGTTCTCGATTGACAAGGCATATCCTTACGTCAAGAACCCCTCAAACCTACGGGCAACCGACCAGAAGAAAGAATCAATCACGCTGAACTGGACGGACAACGCCGACAACGAGGCGGGCTACATCGTTGAATATTCCACCGACAACAAGACGTTCCTGGAGCTGGGGCGCGTCGGCGCGGATGTCACATCGTATGTGGCCAACGGACTGACCCCTGAGACGGTGTACTACTTCCGCATCCAGGCATACGGTGCCGATGACATCGTGTCGCCCTACACGGCCATCACGACCGAGACGCTGGGCGACCCTGCCGCCCCGAAGCTGTCGGTCAATCCCTCGCCGGCAGTCGATGCCGAGGTCGGCGTGGCCCAGGGAGGCGTCACGTTAACGTGGGAAAACCCTACTAAGGAGTACGACGGCCGCGTCATCTATTTCGTCATGTTCGGCACTGATGCCGACAACCTGAAACAGATGATCACCACGACGGCCAAGAGCTATGAGTACACAGGGGCACTGGAGCCCAACACCACCTACTACTGGCGTGTCGACGCCAGAAACGATGTCGGCAAGACCCAGGGCACGCTATGGTCTTTCAAGACCGTCCAGGGCGGCACGCTCTTCTATACCGACTTCAACAGCCAGCCCGAAGCCTTCCACGATAAATTCCCAGGCACAGGCAACGTGAACATCATCAACGGCAACACCCAGACGACCGTCGGCGGCATGACGTTCGGCGCCAACGGCAGCAGCAGTGCGCGCATCGTGTCGTTCAGCGACAGTGCCCTCACCGGCGACTACTCGGCCGACGATGCCGGCGCGTCGGCCCGCTGCATAGAGTTCACCAGCGGCAGCGGCTATGTGCAGCTGCCCGAGGTGGAAGGCCCCTGCACGATTACCGTCTGGACAGGTAACTCAGACACCAGTTCGAAGACTTTCAACCTGAAGACGATTGTGGGTGGGGCAGAGTCCAACGCCGCATCGTTCACCCTGGCTTCGGCCAAGAAGAACTTCAAGCACACCTATACCTACACAGGCAGCGACAAGGTGATATTCAAGATTGACGGCAACGGCAAGAAGTTCCGCATCCACGACGTGCTCATCGAGAAGTACGTGCCCATAGATGTCAATGAGCCGATAGAGGTCAAGACCTATCCTGAAGCCGACAGGATTTCCTATATGGACGGCGTGATGACGTTCCGCTTCAACCAGGACATCAAGTGCCTGGGCGGTGTGAAGATCAACGGCGACGGCTTCGAGCGAATCACCGATGTCTCGGCGGCTGGAAACACCCTGACCGTCAGCTACGAGGGCCTTGACGTGAACACCGAGTATGTCATGGAATTCCCAGAGGGAATCATTACCGACATCACTGGCGAGAAGAGCTTTACGGGCGAATTTACGTTCACCACCTGCGACTTCGGATTGCTCGACAATATCAGCGAGACACACAAGGGCAGGGCTGCCACAGAGTTGCCCGTCGACTTCAAGCCATTCAACACCGTAGCCCTCCTGAAGCGGGAGAACGGCACGGTGCAGGCTGCCGCCAACGAGCATCCCCACTGGGTACAGGTGAGCGGCGACGTCACCGCAGACAATGCCGTGTTCACCGCTACCACTGACAAGGTGATGACCTTCTTCGCCACAGCGTCGCCAGCCATCAGGGTCAAGGCCGACTATAGCGGAGGCGGTGCCGTGGAGTTCAAGATTCAGGAGACGCGCAATGCCGACGTAGTGCCTGGCTGGCGGACCATTCGCGTGCTGCGTGCCGATGACTTCCCCTTCGACGGCGTGCTCCACCTCAACAGTGAGTCGCGCTTCGTCAAGCTCTCGGCTTCCAAACTGACGGGCAGCGTGATTCTCAGTGAGTTTCGCGTGGCCGATGCCGATGGCAGGGGGCTGGGTGAGGGCTTCGACCTTGGAGGCGAGACCTCTGTGCACCGTGTGGATTCAGGCGGCCAGGCAGCCACTGAGTACTTCACCACGGCTGGTGTCCGTGTCGCCGCGCCGGGCAGAGGCTTATACATTGAGCGCGTGATGACGGGCGACGGCCGGGTAACGTCAAGGGTCGTCAGCCGGTAGCTGCAGGACGAAAGCGGTCTCGCCAGAGCGTGAGACCGCTTTTGTTTTTGCACGTTCACGCTGCTGTCTGCGGATGTCAGACGCAACAAATGAGGGCTGCCAATCGGCAGCCCTCAACCAACACAAAAACTAAACTAGACTTAACTAAAGCTATAGCGGACTTTCACAAGCCCTGAATAGCGTTTGCAAAGTTAATGCTATTTTTGCTAATACCAAAATATTTTGCTGTTTTTTTGCGAATTTAAATGTGAAATAAATTTAAAATGCCCTTTTTGCCGATAAATACATATCAAATATCGTGATTGCTGTCATAGATTCAACGATAGGAACGGCACGTGGCAGCACGCACGGGTCGTGACGTCCGCGGGCCTTCAGAGTCGTCTCGTTACCCTCCAGATCCACCGTCTGCTGTTCGCGCAGCAGGGTGGCCACAGGCTTGAAGGCCACGCGGAAGTAGATGTCCTGGCCGTTGGAGATGCCGCCTTGAATGCCACCGCTGTGGTTGGTCAGCGTCGTGACGGTATTCTCGTCGGCAACGAAGCGGTCGTTTACTTCAGAGCCGCGGCGGGTGGCACTCTCAAAGCCGTCGCCATACTCAAAGCCCTTCACGGCATTGATGCTGAGCATGGCCGCGCCAAGCTCCGCATGAAGCTTGCCGAACTCAGGTTCTCCCAACCCCACGGGACATCCCTTGACGACGCACGTGATGATGCCGCCGATGGTGTCGCCCTCGGCTTTTACGCTGGCAATGAGGCGTTCCATTTCGGCAGCCTTCTCAGGGTCGGGGCAGCGCACGGCGTTGCTTTCGGTGAGCGAGAGGTCGTACAGTCGGTAGTCGCGGCAGAGTGCGATGTTGCCCACCTGCGATGTGTATGCCTGCACGCTGATACCCATCTGGCGCAGTGCCAGCTTGGCCAGAGCGCCGGCCACCACGCGGCTGATGGTGATGCGAGCCGACGAGCGGCCGCCTCCGCGATGGTCGCGTATGCCGTACTTGGAGTAATAGGTGAAGTCAGCGTGCGACGGTCGGAACACGGTGCGCAGGTTCTCGTAGTCCTGCGAGTGCTGGTTCTCGTTGCGCACGATGAAGCCGATGGGGCAGCCCGTCGACTTGCCCTCGAAGACGCCGCTCAGCAGCTCTACGCGGTCAGCCTCCCGGCGCGAGGTGGTGATGGCACTTTGTCCCGGACGGCGGCGGTCAAGCTCGCTCTGAATGAAGTCCAGGTCGATGTCGATGCCAGCAGGCATCCCGTCAACCACGCCGCCGATGGCAGCGCCGTGACTTTCGCCGAACGTTGTCAGCGTGAAATTCTTTCCAAACGTATTCATCATTCCTGATTTCTCTCAACCGCAGTGACCGCATCCGCCTTCACCGCATTTGTCTCCGCAGTTGCCATTTTCGCCGCATCCGCCGCATCCGCTTGTCATGCGCTTGATCAGTGCATCCACCTCGTCGTCGGTAGCCGGGCGGTTCTCAATCACTTCGCCTGTGAAGCAGAGCGTCTTGCCGGCCATCGGGTGGTTGGTGTCAATCGTCACGCCGTCGGGCTCCACCTTCGTCACGCGGGCGGGGAAGCGGTTCTCCTCGGAGTCCGTCAATTGGATGATGGCTCCGGGGTAGATGTACTGGGCGTCAAACTTCCCGTTGACATTGAAGAAGTCGCGCTCCAGCTTGTGGATGCCCTCGGGGTTGAAGTCGCCGAAGGCTTCGGCGGGCTTCAGCGTAAACTCAAATTCCGTCCCCCGTTCCAAGGGCAGCACGTGCTGCTCAAGAGCCTCAAGGGCAATGCCGAAGCCACTGATAAACTGGAAGGGCTGTTCGCGGATGGTCTGCTCCTCGAGCGTCTGTTCGCCGTCTTTTACCGAGTGAAGCTGGTAGTGTACGGCCAGAAATCTGTGTTCCATATCTTCTATATACCTTATTATATTAGTTTGGGGCTACAAAGGTACAAAAAAGCATTGAAAAAGCGTCATTTTTCACCGAAAAAAGGTAAAAATTCAAATAAATGCCAATTCTTTGACCCACGTCAACTAAACGCTTGTTTACGCACACAATTTTCTGAAAAGTTTTGCGGGGCAGGAAAAAACGCCGTACCTTTGCACTGTCAAAACCAAACAAGAGGTTGCGACTAAGGATAACAAAACATTAATAGGTAGGGGCAAAACAGGATAACACACGCCCCGAGTAAAGAGAGAAAGGAAAAGTAAAATGAAAAGATTGTTTTTAGTAATTGTTGCAATGCTTAGCATGACTATGACATTTGCAGAGAATGAGGAAGCAAAGAACGTGAACAAGGTAGAGGCTTACGACATGAGCGTCAACTATCGCAGGCTCGGCGTGGCCCTCGAACTGACCACTGACCAGATGGAGGCCGTAGAGAACGTTCACAACTACTTCGTAGCAGAGATGCTGCTGGCAGCCCACGCCGACGAGGCCGACCGCAAGGAACTGGTCAAGAAGGCAGTTGACCGCGACGTCAAGTGGATGCGCTATGTGCTTGACGAGAAGCAGTACCATGCTTATCTGATGCTCCTCAACACGACGCTCAACAACCGCGGTTTGAACGTCAGTGAGTAAGAGAAAGTTATGAAAATTTGGTCATTATGCCGCAGGTTCGTTGAGAATCTGCGGTTTTTTCTTTGTGTTTTCGGAAAAATACTTTAAATTTGCAGCCAGAAATGATATACTAAAACTAATAAGAAGCAATGAAAAAGGTAAGGTTTATTCTCACCGCGATGGTGGCACTGCTTGTCGTGAGCTGCGGCACCACCTCAACAGTGCCCATTACCGGGCGTCAGCAGACCCTGATGGTCAGCGACGGCGAGGTCCTCTCGCTGGCTAATCAGCAGTATCAGGAGTTCATGAAGTCAGCCAAGCTCTCAACCAACGCCAACAATACGGCAATGGTGAAGCGGGTAGGGCAGAACCTGGCCAACGCCGTCAGCAACTACCTGAGAAGCAACGGTATGTCGGCCGAACTGAACAACTTCGCCTGGGAGTTCAATCTGGTGCAGGACAAGCAGGTGAACGCCTGGTGTATGCCCGGCGGAAAGATTGTCGTCTACGAAGGGCTGCTGCCTATCACGCAGGATGAAGCCTCGCTGGCCATCGTCGTCGGCCATGAGATAGCCCACGCCGTGGCCAAGCACTCTGCCGAGCAGCTCTCGACGCAGATGAAGCAGCAGCAGGGCTTGCAGATTGGCGCCGCCATTGCCGGTATGCTGGGCATGGGCACCAATACGCAGAGCATCCTTGGAGCCGTCGTCTCGCAGGGCTTCAACTTCAAGAACCTCAGCTACTCGCGCGACCATGAGAGCGAGGCCGACCACATGGGGCTTATCTTTGCCGCCATGGCTGGCTACAATCCCCAGGTGGCCACTACCTTCTGGCAGCGTATGGCCGCCTCGTCGTCAAGTCAGACGGCAGAGTTCCTGAGCGACCACCCGTCAGACGCCACCCGCATCAAGCAGATACAAGGCTGGATGCCCGAGGCAATGAAGTACTACAAGAAATAGTGAAAAGGTGAAAGGGAGGTTAGTTTCTGCGCAGAGACTGTCCTCCCTTTCACCTTTCTCTAAAACTCCTTTCACCGAAACTCGCTAAACAGGGGCGGTGGAGGATTTTTTATTTGAACAGATCGTCGAGCAGCGTGTAGAACGCAGGATTCTCGCCGACGATGGTCCTCACGATCTTGCCGTCAGGGTCAATGATAATCTTTGTCGGGAAGCCCTGAATGCCGTAGTCGGCAAGCACATTCGACGTCTTAGGATTGTAGACGTGCAGCCAGGGCAGTTCGTGCTTCTCGACAGCCTCTTTCCACTTCTGCTCCGTGTCGTTGCAGTCGATGCCAAGGATTTCAAACTTTCCCTTGTACTTCGAGTAGTACTCCTTCATCTTTGGAACGCCCCTGATGCACCACACGCACCATGCCCCCCAGAAGTCCAGAATGACATACTTGCCGCGCAGCGAACTGAGTGTCAGCGGTTTGCCGTTGATGTCGTTCAGCGTTATTTCGGGAGCCTCGATGCCTGCGGCCTGCTTCTTGGCGGCCTCCTCCTTAGCCTTCATCTCGGCTTCCATCTGGTCAATCATATCCTGATACAACGGCTTCATCCTACCATTGCGGACTTCAGGCTTGAGCAGTCCGACGGCCTCCTTCATCTTCTCTAAGTCATCCATGTGGGTGATGAGGAAAGCCGAGCATTCTTGGTCGGGATGGCTCTTGATGAAGTCGTAGATGACCTGCGTTTCGTCCTTGCCCTCTTTCTGGGCGTTCTCAACCAGGATGTCGGCCACGTGGTACTGGCTGTAGAATTTTGAGCCGTCGATGTCATAGCGCGTGTAGTCTTCGGCCGTCAGCAGTACTTCCTCGCCGGGAATGGCTGGAATCAGGAAGATGCCGGCGGGCTTGCCGCGCAGGGCCTGAGGCTCCACGATGTACATCTTGGAAGGACGCGCCACGGGAACTTCAAAGTCGAAGACGCCCTGCTTGCCCGTAAAGGGCAGTCGCAACTCCTTGTCGTCAGCGCCGTAGAGGATGGCGACGATGCTGTCGCCTATCGGCTTACAGTTCATTTTCACTCTCAGTTTCCCGTCTTCCGCCTGTATTCCAAGTGCGGTGGCCATAAGCCCAAGGATCAGTAAAATCTTCTTCATATCTTTTCTTGTTTGGATGTTCTGGGTGCAAAATTAGACATTTTTTCTGAGATTATAAGTCTGGCGGGATATAAATGTGAACAAATGCCCCCGAAAAGTCGGAAATCAAGGCCCGTCTATGGGGTAGGGGGCTATTTCTTTATGGTGTAACGCAAGAGGTCTTTACTATTGTCGCTTACTTCTTCGATAATCTCATGGCATCGCTGCTCGTTTATCTTAATCTTGGAGCCGACGGCTATAAAGTCTTTCTGTGTAGGATGTCCAGTACCGTTGACGGATGTAGCATGTTCGCCGTTATATCCCTCAGTGCAAAGGGTGAGGTCGTAGGCAGGGGCGAGTTGCCACTTCCATGAGTCGTTTCTGTCTTTCAGAACGATGAAGCTGAAATTCTTGCAGTGGTCATCCTTGTTGTCGGTCAGGTAGTTGAACACCATGCGCCGGTACATTTCCTCAACGTCCCGGGGATTCTGGGTCAAGTAACCTGTCAGCGCAAGCAGGTTGCTATAGTCGAGCACAGGATTAGAGAGCGATATGCAGAGTAAGCCTCCAGCCGTTGCCGTGTGGATTCTGTTACCCTCCGCGTCAATGTCAAACCGTCGAGAGGCAAAGTATCGGCCATTGAACAACTTGAAGTCAGGCACGTTGATGCCGCAGCGTCTCGCCACTTCATTGTAGTGATACTCCTGCTGTCCTATGTCCAGCGGGTCGTAGGTATGTCGGAACTTGACCAGCCAATGTCCTTCTTCATCCTGAAAAACGGCCTTGGGTCTCGCCCCACCGCTGTTGCCGCTGTTGTAAAGCAGCAGTCCTGCATCGTCATCTTGTTTTTCCTTCAGCACTTCCAATGCTTTCTCTTGCAGCGTGTCGAAATCAGTCAAATCCGTTGTCTGCTTGATGGTTGTTTCGGGTTCAAAAGTCAACGCTCCCATACCTCCGCTGCCGACAATGCTCAGACGGTCAAGCGCCGAGAGTTTGAGGTCGTCAATGCCTTCCTTCTGCAACAGTTTGTGGAGCAGATAGCGACCATAGCCATCAGGCAGGCTGTCCTCGAAGATGCCGAAGTTGCCATAAAAAGGGGAGGGCTTTGCCAAAAACAAGCCTTGGCGTAACGGTAGTTCAAGGGGCGAGATACTAAAGCCCTCGACCAGCCAAGATGGTGCATACTCGAAGGCACACAACTTGTTGTCGGGTGTCAGCGATAGCGTTCCCACCAGTCGGTCGTGGAATTTCACTTTGAGCCTTATTCCCGAGCTTCGCTCGCCTACCCGTAGCCTTTCCGTCTTCATACTCTATGCGCCTTTTTCTTGTTCTGGTTCTTGCGTATTTGTGTCAGCTCTTCCATCGTGGAATATTTCGGCTGAGCGAATATGGCTTTCAGCTCAGAGGTGTAGCCCAAAGCCATAGCAATGCCAATGAGATTTTTCAGCGAGATAAGTCCCTTTTGCTCAAACCTCACGATGTTGCTCACAGCCACTCCTGCCTGTTCTGCCACCTGCTTACGGGGCAAGTTCTTCTCTATGCGCCGCTTGCGGAAGTCGTTGGCAATCTCTCTGGCTATTTCATCAGGATTACTGAGCGTGTAGCCTTCAAGAATAGATAATATATTATTTGTTTCTGCCATGTCTTAGGGTGATAAGAATAATATCTTATCATTTGCAAAGGTACAGAATTTTATTCAGACAGCCAAATAAAATCACGACAATGCGCTTTGGGAGTGGCGTTTTTAACAAAATCTATCCTGTTTCTCCTGAATATCGGAGAGCAGCTCCTCCAGAAAGTACGTCGTGCATCGTGGTTTGGATAGAAACAGGCACCGTAGAAGACGGCCCGGCGGATTCTTGCGTCCGTCGGGCCGTGATGGTGTGAGAAGTGTGGTGGCGTTAAGACGCCTGTCTGTCGGCTACCGATAATAGCGCTGACGGTGCTTGTCGCCCTCCTTGACGATGTAAATGCCCTTCACGGGCGACTTCACCTTTCGGCCGTTCAGGTCGTAGAATTCCGTGGATAGCGCTTTGTCAGCAGCGATGTCGCGGGCGGGTGTTGCGTCCTCGGTGTCGTCCAGTGAGAAGTTACGGGTGCCGCCTTTGAAGGTGATGATGCCGTCGGCCTTGACAGCCTTGCCACTGTAGCCGCTGAAGTTGAGCTTGCCGGCATCCTGATAGAAGTTGCCGCTGTTCTCGTCCTCATGGTCGGTGGTGGCTCCTGTTATGTCGGCGTCATCGTCCACCTCCACCTGAATGCCGTCGTCAACGGCACCGGTAATGTTGACCGTTCCGCTCTCCATGTAGAAGTATTCCTTACAGTGGATGCCGTCCTTCACGGCCCCGCTGATGTTAATGGTGGTGTTCTTCAGCTGGACGTACTCCTTGCTGTAGATGGCGTGCCGTGAGTTGCCCGTCAGGTTGAGTGTGCCCTTGCCGCGGAACTCCGTATGGCCTTTACAGTGTAGGCAGCCGTTGTATTTGTCGTTCTGTCCGTCGCTGAGGGTGTTGACGGTACCGTCGTTCGCCTTGACCTTGATGCGCTTGCCGTTCTGAATGTTGATGGCCGGTCCGGCGGGATTGGTCAGCGTCAGTCCGTTCAGCTCGATGGTGGCCTTGTACGAGCCTTCGAAGTAGAACTCTCCGTCGGCCGACGTGCCGCTCAGAATATACGTTATTTCGCCGATGGCATCGTTGACGCTGGCGCTCTGCACGAGCTTGACGTGCGACGTGCCGGCAGAGTTGTCAGTGATGTAGTTGCTGATGTTAGCCGCCACGCTCACTGTGGCCTCCGTTCCGTTGAAGACAATCTCAACGGTATTGCTGGCGGGTGCGGCCTGCAGGGTGCCCATGCCGGTCAGGAATAAGATGCTGACCGCCATCGTCTTCTTCATTATTTTCATTTTGTTCTGATAGGTAAAGGGTGAGAAGTGAACTACGAATTCTACGAATTAGAAGAAAGGTCTGTGCGGGCACAAATCGTGTAATCCGTAGAATTCGTAGTTCACTTTTCGCTTTTTACAGTCCGAGGGCCTTCTTGGTCTTGTCGGCAGCAGCATCGACGGCGTCGTTAGCCTTCTCCTTGGCAGCGTCCTTGGCAGCCTCGGCGGCGTTGGCGGCAGCATCCTTGGCAGCGTCAACAGCGTCGGTGGCAGCGTCCTTGGCAGCGTCAACGGCATCGGCAGCAGCGTCGACGGCATCGGAGGCAGCATCCTCAACGGCATCACCGGCAGCGTCGAGCGTGCTCTTCAGACCACTGACAATCGACTCGGCGGGAGCCTCCGTCAGGGCGCTCACGGCAGCCGAGATGGCAGCGTTCTCACCGGCAAAAGCCTTGATCTTGTCGGCGTTCTCCTTCAGGAAGTCCTGAACCTTCTGCACATACTCCTGGGCAGCGTCGGGGTTGTTCTTCAGAATCTCAGAGATCTTAGTCTTGACGGTCTCTAACACCTGCTCGAGCTTGCCTGCATCCTGAGCCTCAATCTGCTCGGTCAGCTGTGCGGCAGCGTCGGTGAAGGCAGCCTCCACGTCAACGGCCTGAACGGAGTCCTCTACAACCTCGGCAGCGGGCTGCTGAGCCTTGTTTCCACACGAAGTGAAGCTGATAGCCATCGCGGCCATCATCATGAACATAACTTTCTTCATAATAGCTTTCTCTTTTTAAAAATTGATAGAATGTTTAACAGTAAAATTCGCTTTCTCTTGATTTACGTCGGCAAATTTAGTGTTTTTTCAGTTAAGTTAGTTATTTCTTTTGTGCTTTTTAACTTTTTTCTTACTTTTGTGCTCGTTTTCAAGGATTTTTTAGATTAGAGTTAAGATGACATCGTTTGAATTCAAGCCACAACTGCTACAGACACTTAAAAGCTACAGCAAGAAACAATTCTCGACCGACCTCATGGCCGGCATCATCGTGGGCATCGTCGCCCTCCCTCTGGCCATAGCCTTCGGCATAGCCTCGGGAGTCACGCCCGAGAAGGGCATCATCACCGCCATCGTGGCCGGTCTGCTCGTCTCCGTCCTCGGAGGCTCGAAGGTACAGATCGGCGGTCCTACGGGCGCGTTCATTATCATTATCTACGGCATCATCCAGCAGTACGGCTTCGAGGGGCTGACCATTGCCACGCTCATGGCCGGCGTGTTTCTCATCATGTTCGGCGTGCTCCATCTGGGCACCATCATCAAGTACATACCTTACCCCATCGTCGTGGGCTTCACCAGCGGTATCGCCCTGACCATCTTCACCACGCAGACCAAGGACCTGCTGGGACTCCAGATGGCCAGCGTGCCCAGCGACTTCATCGAGACGTGGATAGCCTACGTCCGCTCCTTCGGCACCATCGACCCGTGGAGCGCCGCCGTCGGCCTCGGCTCCGTGGCGCTCATCGCCCTGTGGCCGAAGTTCACCGGCCTGTCGCTCTTCGCCTCCCGCCTCTCATTTCTCAGGAAGCTGCCCGGCTCGCTGATTGCCATCATCGTGATGACCGTTGCCGCCCTGCTGCTGAAGCAGTATGCCGGCATCGCAACCATCGAGACCATCGGCGACCGCTTCTCCATCTCCAACGTGCTGCCCGAGGCGCAGGTGCCCGAGCTGTCGTGGGATGTCGTCAAAGGGCTGGTGTCGCCTGCCATTACCATCGCCATCCTCGGTGCCATCGAGTCGTTGCTGTCTGCCACGGTGGCCGATGGCGTGATTGGCGACCGCCACTCCTCAAACACCGAGCTGATAGCCCAGGGCGTGGCCAACCTCGCCTCGCCGCTCTTCGGCGGCATACCCGCCACCGGAGCCATCGCCCGCACCATGACCAACATCAACAACGGCGGCCGCACGCCCGTGGCCGGCATTGTCCACGCCCTGGTGCTGCTGCTCATCTTCCTCTTCCTCATGCCTCTGGCGCAGTACATACCGATGGCCTGTCTGGCCGGTGTGCTCGTCATCGTGAGCTACGGCATGAGCGGGTGGCGCTCGTTCCTCAGCATCCTGAAGAACCCCAAGAGCGACGTCATCGTGCTCTGGGTGACGTTCCTGCTGACCGTCGTCTTCGACCTGACGGTGGCCATCGAGGTGGGGCTCATCTGCGCCTGCCTGCTCTTCATGCGCCGCATGGCCGAGACCACCGACGTCAAGGTCATCAGCGACGAGATCAACCCCGACGAGGAGGACAGCGACTTCCAGTTAGGCAATCTTGAGCACCTGACCATCCCCGAGGGCGTCGAGGTCTACGAGATCAACGGCCCCTACTTCTTCGGTGCCGGCAACAAGTTCGAGGAAGTCATGGGAGCCTTGGGGCGCGGCGGCCGTCCCAAGGTGCGCATCATCCGTATGCGAAAGGTGCCGTTCGTCGACTCCACGGGCATCCACAACCTGACGAACCTCTGCCTGATGTCGCAGCGCGAGGGCATCCAGGTGGTGCTGTCGGGTGTCAACGAGCGGGTGCAGGCCGTCCTCCACAAGTCGAAGTTCGACGAGCTGGTGGGCAGCGACAATATCTGCAGCCACATCAACATCGCCCTCGCCCGTGCCCGTCAGTTGCTGTAAGGCCCCGACTTTCTGCCGAAATGACCATGAGATGAGGTATATGTATAGTGAAAGCCCGGAAGTACCGGCACTTCCTACACCAAGCCTCATTATCAGCAGGTTATGAGCCCAGGAACCTGCACCTGACCAGCACCTGAACCGACACCTGAGCAGCGCCGAACCGACACCTGACGATGGGCGCGGTTTACGGCTGAAAGCAGTGCGGTTTACGGCTGAAAGCAGCATCTTTCCAATTATTCCACAGGGCGGAATATTTGTTCCAGCCTGTGGAATACTTGAAAAAGCGCCGCCTTTCGGCGCGACTTGAGGCGCTGTTCCGGCTTAGGTGTAGGTTCCGGTGTAGGTTAGGTGTCGGTTCTGATTGGAAATGAAGTTTTCAACCGACTGGCAGTCAGGCGGTTAAGCATTAGGTGCAGGAAGTGCAGGTTATTTCTGCGTTACCGTACTAAGTAATCGATAAAAAACAACTTGGTAATATTTTCAACACAGAGAACACTGAGGACACAGAGCAATGCTGATGAAAAAGAGTTTGGCAAGAGGTGCCT
>CAJOLE010000030.1:0-28315 GCA_905235325.1 uncultured Prevotella sp.
GATCTTGTCGATGTAGCTGCGAACACGGTCAATATAATCGTCAATCGTGTTGTTAATCCTTTCCTCATAGCTGTTGATCTTATCCAATGTGTTGTTCACTTCGTTTACAATGTCGCGGAGGTCAGCCAGCATGGTGTTCACGTCGCCAAGAGCATCCTGAGCCTGACCCCAGAGATCCTTAGCAGCCTTGCGCATGTCATAATTGAATTTGAGGTTGAAGGTCTTCTTGTCTGTACCGTTATCACCGAAGTAGAACCATTCATCGATATCCACTTGGGCCGGGAACGTCTCGTCGACAGAAATATGGGCTGTCAGACTATCATTATATTCCAAGTGAGCAACAGCCTGACCACCCAAAGTGATTGTTCCGATTTCTGGGTCAGCTTTGACAACAACATCATCAAGGTTAACAATTGCATAACCAACCGGAGTGCCGGTTCCTTCATTGTTACTCGTTACAGGAACAACAAGCTTTGCTGACCCATCCTTGTTCTCCACATCAGTTTCAACGACGATTGTCGGTGTTACAACAGTCACGTTCGTCAAGTCAACTTCGATCTCCTTGTCAATTTCGACAGGAACTTTGACATCCTGTTCGAACTTAACAGGCACATCAACAGTCTTGCTCAGTTGAAGATGATAGCTCAGGCCATCCATTACGAAGGTTGTATCCATGTGCAGGATGAACTCAGCGAGCAAATCGTCAGAAAGGTCAGCGATTTCAATGTCATTAATCTGGAGATTAACTACCTTCTCAACCAAAGCAGAGCTGTTGATTTCATTGAAGAAGACATGAATTTTATCCTTGGCTGTCTTCGAAAGTCTGTCGAGCAGGTTGTTGACGCGTTCGTAACCGGGAACAGTCTGGTAGTCCCAGTCCTTGTACGATGCGAAGTCGAGAGGATCGATGGATGTAGCAGCCAGGTTGTAATTAGAGTAAACGGAGTGTGTGTTGCCATTCTCGGTGTAAGAGCACTTCAAGCCGCTCTTGTTAAGCTTCACGGACTTCACAAACTTATAGAAATCAGTTGCAACCTCTTCGAGGCTTGCATTAAGACGGTTCTTTGCAATCTCGTTATAGGCATCCTTGAGGGCAGTCTTGTCTACAGAGATTTGATCAACCTTCTGGACATCGATGGGTGCAACGACAGCGTCAGCCTCGTAGAAGCCATTGTCGCCACGAGTGTAACCGAACTTCAGCTTCTCGGTGCTCTTCTTGACACCTTCGAGCTTGATGGGAGACTCTTTGTCCTGAGTGTTGACAATGCTCAGCTCCAGACCAGTGAGGTCGGCAGTGTTGGGGTTGATGGTCATGTAAACCTTGCCGGCATAGTTGTTCTCGAACATGAGAGGAATGTTGGCGGTGTGCTCAAAGATATCAACACCATTGATCATCTCCATATCCTTCTCGGTGAGGGCCTCCTCCGGGCGTACATAATTACTTGTGCGCGATGTGGGGAACTCAACGTCCTTCTTGGGCTTGCCATAGTAAGCAACGAGGATGTTGGACTGAACGTCGAAGGGCAGATCCAATGTGCCGAAGGCAGGATTGTATGTGCTCTGGATGATGATGCCGGTTACCTGCTTTGCGAGGAACTCCTGAACAGCTGATACCTCATCCTTGAGGTCCTGGATGTCACTCAGAGCCTGCTCGATGTTAGCCTCGGCAGCATCCATGCGGTCATTCAATGCATCAAGTTCGTCCTGCAATGCGTCGAGGTTATCCTGAATGGTATCAACTGCATCCTGAACATCTTCAATCTTAGTTGTGTTGGCATTGATCAAGTTGAGGATGGAATCCTTATCTGCTACGTAGTCGTCAATCTTAACCGTTGTGCTCTCGAGGGTGTTGACGAGAGTCCTCAGGTCGATAATGTCCTGGAAAGCCGTCTTGACAGAGTCGCCGATGATATCCATGCGCTCCTTGAAGTTGGCAGAGTCGGCCTGAGCCTTAGCCACAAGAGCGTCAACTACGTCGTCCAGCTCGTCGGGAGTAACATACTTCAGATTGTCGATAACGTTCTTCAGGTCATCATACTTATCTGCCAGCTCCTCAATGTTCTTGTTGATGACATAAGCAATTGCCTCCTTAATTTTTACGATTTCCTCGGCGTTAGTGCCAATGTTGCCTTCTGCATCAGCCAGACGCTGCAGGATATCGGTGAGGTCAACAGGCTCGCACTCGCAAAGGTGCTGCTTGATAAACTCAATCTCTTCGTTGATGGGGGTGATGCTATTGATATCAAGATCCTTGAACAGAGAGTCAACCTGTTCCTTGGTGTAGTAGTTCTCAGCGATAAAAAGCTTGGTAGCAGCAATCTCAGCGTCGGTGTAAGCCATTGCTTCTGCGAAGTTAGTTGCACACTCTGCCTTAGCGTCAAGAAGGTCTTGCTGCAACTGAGCAATCTGCTCTGTGTGCTGGTTGACCGTAGTCTTCAGGTCATTGACAATCGTCTCGATATCCTGTACCTTTGTCTGAAGTCCTTCGATGGCTGCGGCGTTGGCCTCAACTGCGGGCTTCAGGTTTTCGATGGCTAACTCGTTGGCTTCAGCCTTAGTGTATGCATCGATTGCCTTCTGGAGAGCCTCGGCAGCAGCCTGGCTAACGGTTGTAATCTTCGTGTCGAGAGCTTCAATAGCTTCCTTGTTCTTCTGAATGTTCTCAGCGTTAGTCGCAATATTGTTCACTGCCTCAGCGATGGCATCGGCGTTCTTCTGAATGTTCGTTGTATTCAGGTTAATCTGATCGCCATACTGTGTGAGGGTTGTCTGAATGATTTGGATATCATTCTTGAGCTGATCGATAGCCTCCTTATTGGCATTTGCCGTAGTCAGGGCTGTTGTTGCAATGCTGATTGCGTTGTTTGCGATGGTGAGGGCATTCTCAGCACTTTCCTTGGCAGATTCTGCGAAGTCCTTAGCCTCCTGCGCGGTCAGACCGGCAGCCTTAGCGAGATCCTCTGCATTTGCAGCAGTCTGAACGGCCTTCTGAGCCAGATCGGTAGCAGCATTGGCGATTGTTTTTGCAGCATCAGCAGCATCCTTAGCCTCGCTTGCTGTCAGCTTTGCCTCGTTGGCAGCTGTGTTGGCATCTGTAGCCAACTCCATTGCGTTCTGTGCCTTTGCCTCGGCAGCAACCAGACCTGTTTCCAGATCATGGATGGCATCCCACAGGGTGGTGAAGTCGCATTCGCACTGCTTGATGGCATCAACCTTTGCCTGAAGAGCATTCAGGTCTTCGATTGTGCTGTTGAGCAGTGTCTGTGCAGCCTGCTGGTTGGTGAGAAGCAGCTGGATGTTGTCGCCATGATTTTGAAGCGTTGTCAGGATAGTAGTAATGTCGTCACCATAAATCCGAAGGGTTTCGTAGATTTTTGCCAAATCACCATCCTCTCCCTGAAGGTTGTTGACAATATTAATAATGTCCGCCAGTGTTAAGCCACCGCTACCGGAGCCACCTCCAAGCAAATCGTCGATGTAGTCATCGAGAATGTCAACGATACTGCCACTACCACCGCCTGTCAGAGCTGCAACCAATTCTTCGAGGGTTTCAACTCTGTTGGCGAGAGTCATGTCGCACGTGCACGATTTGAGGTCGGCTATTCTTCCCTCAAGCTCACCAAGCTTCTGCTGCAAAGTCAGGGACTGCTGAGCAGCTTCTGCACGATACTCGTTGTACAAATCTTCGTTGGTATCCTTACAAGATACGAACGCTCCCACACTTACTGCCACTAACAGTAGCGTGAGTGATTGAATGAGTTTCTTTTTCATTTTTTAATTAAGTTAATTATATTAGAAATGTTTATGTGTTTTGTCGTTTACTTCCATTTTCTTATCTGCATAGTACACCCCTTTGCGGGCTAATGTTTTGCAAAGGTAAGACAATACTTCGAAATGAGGATAACGGAAGGAGGGTGTTTAAGCTATTTTAACAAAGCTTTCTGCATATTTTAGAATTTTAACCTTATTTTCTCGCTTCTCTTACCGAAAAACATCTTTGCACGCAATTATTCACGGGGCGTATAACGATGCCAAAATGCGTACATCAAGGCACAACAAAGCACGAAGCTAATTGTCATTATTACATAAGGTACAGTCATGCCGCCGAACCATTCCGCATAAGAAGCATCGGCATAGTCGCTGCCGAAGACGTACATCAAAAGTACAACTATTCCATTATTAAATATGTGTAGCACGGAGGTGAGCACGATGTTTCCGGTCTTGTAATAGACAATGCCGAACAGGATGCCGAGGGGGAGCGCGTAGATGCCTTGGGCAAAGTTGAGGTGCACGATGCTGAAGGACAGCGCAGAGAGGAAGATGGCCGCCCAGGGAGCGGCACCGCGGCGCAGCATCTCGCCGGCAATGGCTTCCCGGAAGAGGAGTTCCTCGGTGACGGGCCCGACGACAACAAGCGTAAGCAAGCCCCACATGTTGTGCGACAGAGCCAGTGATGCCTGCTGCATGGAGTCGGGCATCTCGACAGAATCGGTCACGACCGACATGCCAATGGCGCCGAAGATGCCGCCGAGCAGCACCAGCATGCCTGGCAGCCAGTTGACAGAAGAGACGTCGAAAGTGGACCTGAAACAGATGTTGTGCAGCACGAGGCGACAGACCACGACGGCCAAGATGTTGGCTGCCATCAGGGTCAGCGCGAAGAGCGAAACGGGCAGGGCGGTGAACAGGGGCAGTTCGTCCGCCGTACCGTTGACAAAATCCCTAAGGGCCGAAGCAAATTCTGGCGAAAGGAAGATGCCAATGCCGAACAGGGCTGCCGTGCCCACCCCCTGCATCAGAAGGAAAATGAGCAGTGTAAGGATGACGGGAGAAAGCTTGTTCATGGCGAAGGCGGTTCCTTTCCTGCACTACTACTTCTTGCCGGAGCGCGATGGCGGTTCCTTACCGTCCTCGATGGCTTGCTGACGGATGGCCTCGTCGAGGAGTTCCTCGAAGGTCTTGATGCGTCCCAGCTGCTCGTATTCCTCCAGAATCTTACGGTCACGCGCATGTTTGCGTTCACGTTTGCGGTCCTTTATGGCGAAGGGGTGCATAATCATGTCTGTTGCCTTGCCCCCGATGATGTCGCTCACGGTAGGAGTACCCTGACGGTATTTCAGTTCTCTCCCAATCGTTTGCCGTATAGCATCGTTGACACGCAGGGTAGAGTCGCCGCGCACCTCCAATTCATTCAGGGTGTCGACACGGATGATGTTGTCGGTCTGAGTACTGTCGACCCGCGTTGTGTCGGCCTGCATGAACGAGAACATTAAGGCGAGGAGGGGATAGAATGTCATCTTAGTATAATGTGTTTATCGTTTTATCGCCACAAAAGTATACAATTCTTTGCAAAAGACAAAAGATTTCCCGAACTTTGCACAAATATTATAAATTATTTAACATGTTCTCCCCAAAACGAATAGCAATGGCATGCCTCACAGCCTGTTTCTACCTGGGCTGTATGGCAGCAGACTACACGAAGTACGTCAATCCTTTCATAGGGACTCAGACCGACGACACGGGTGCCCTGAGCGGCAGCACCTTCCCGGGCCCCACGATGCCTCAGGGCATGGTGCAGCTGGCTCCCGAGACAGAGCAGTACGTCACGTGGGACCCCTGCTGCGGCTACGACTACAACCGCGACTCCATCTTCGGCTTCACCCACACGCACCTCAGCGGCACGGGCTGCACCGACCTCATCGACATCTCGCTGATGCCGACCGTCAAGCGCGTCACGCCCGAAGTGCTGCGGGGCGGCATCTTTGCCCTGCCCTTCAAGCACGACAGGGAGAGCGCTGCACCAGGCTTCTACTCGGTTGACCTGCTGGGCGGCGAAAACATTCACGTCGAGCTGTCGGCCACCGTGCATGCGGGCATACATAAGTACGTTTTTCCCGATGGAATGGAGCAAAACATCATCCTCGACCTGGACCGCATGACCTACCGCGGCGATGCCTACTACACCGGTCGGCGTGCGTATCAGATTATCCAGAGCCAGATACGTGTACTCGACGACAAGACCATCGAAGGCTTCCGCGTCGTGACGGGCTGGGCCAAGCTGCGCAAAGTGTACTTCCGCGCCGAGTTCTCGCGCCCCATAGCGAGCCGCATCCTCATGGACGGCGGGCGGAATGCCGGCGGCAGCGACGTGGTGAACGGCAGGACGCTGCGGGCGGCGCTCTCCTTCGACGCATCGCAAGGCAGGGAAGTGATGGTGAAGGTTGCCATCTCGGCCGTTGACAACGACGGTGCCCGCCGCAACATGCAGGCCGAGGCACAGTCGTGGGACTTCGGCTACTACACGAAAGCTGCCCACGATGCCTGGGAGAAGGAACTCTCCACCATCGACATCGAGGGCACCGACGAGCAGAAGACCATCTTCTACACCGGACTTTACCACGTGCTGATGCAGCCCAACACGGTCAGCGACGTGGACGGCCGCTACATGGACACCAACTTCGAGATCAAGCAGATGCCCAAGGGCCAGGCCTACCACAGCACCTTCAGCCTGTGGGACACCTTCCGCGCCGCACATCCCCTCTACACGCTCCTCTACCCCAACACCGCCGTGCAGTTCGTCCGCGACATGGTGCTGCACCACGAGACCTACGGCTACCTGCCCATCTGGGACCTGTGGGGCCAGGACAACTACTGCATGATAGGCAACCATGCCATCCCCGTCGTGGCCGACGCCATCCTCAGCGAGCTACCGGGTCTCGACGTGGAGCGTGCCTACCGGGCCATGGTGGAGAGCAGTACACGCACGCACCCCAACAGTCCCTTCGAGGTGTGGGAGGAATTCGGCTACATGCCGCAGAACAGGCAGAACACCAGCGTGAGCATTACAATGGAGCAGGCCTTCGACGACTGGTGCGTGGCAGCTGTAGCTAAAAAGCTCGGTAAAACGGGCGATTTTGAACGCTTCAGCAAGCGCAGCGAATACTATCGCAACCTGTTCAATCCGGCCACTGGTTTCTTCCAGCCGAAGGATGACAAGGGCAATTGGATAGAACCGTTCGACCCCCTGAGCTACGAGAATCCCTGTTTCGTGGAGGGCAACGCATGGCAGTATATGTGGTTCGTGCCGCAGAATCCGCAAGGACTCATCGACCTTTTCGGCGGTGTGAAGCCCTTCATCGAGAAACTTAACAAGAACTTTACGCTGACCGAAACGAGCGGCGAGGTGAACGGCAATGCCAGCGGTTTCATCGGACAATATGCCCACGGCAACGAGCCCAGCCACCACACCGTGTACCTCTATAACTTCGCGGGCCAGCCCTGGCGCACGCAGGAACTGGTGGAGCAGGTGCGCAGCACGTTCTACAACGCCACGCCCTGCGGCTATGCGGGCAACGACGACTGCGGCCAGATGTCGGCCTGGTACATCTTCTCCTCGCTGGGATTCTACCCCTTCAACGCCGGTTCGGCTGAGTACGTCATCGGCACGCCCCTGTTCCGCCGTGCCGTCCTGCACATGCCTGGCGGCAAGGACCTCGTCATCAACGCACCGCGCAAGTCGGACAAAGCCATCTACGTGAAGGGCGTGAAGCTGAACGGACAGAAGATAACGGACTGGAAACTCACGCACCGTCAGCTCACCGAAGGAGGCACACTCGACTTCACGATGAGCGAGAAGAAGTGACAGCCCACGACACAGAAAGCCCCTCTCCGGGAAACCGAGGAGGGGCTTTCTGCGAGTTATGGGACCTATAAGACCTATGGGACCTATAGGACCTATGATGAGACCTATAGCGTGCCTTGCTTGAGCTTCTCGACAAACTCGTCTACGCGCTGCAGTTCGCGGGGAATGTCAATTTGCTGCGGGCAGTGGCTGACGCATTCGCGGCACTGGATGCAGTGGTTGGCCTGGCGGAGGCGGGGTACACTGCGGTCGTAGCCGACGAGGAAGGCGCGGCGTGCCTTCTGGTAGTTCTCGGCCTGCTGGCTCTCGGGGACGTTGCCCTGGTTCACACATTTATTATAATGCACGAAGATGCCCGGTATGTCGAGTCCGTAGGGGCACGGCATGCAGTACTTGCAGTCGTTGCAGTCGATGGTGGGATAGCTCTTGATGAGCGTTGCCGTCTCGTTCTCCAGCCAGTCCTGCTCCTCTTCGGTGAGGGCCTCAAGCGGGGCGTATGTGCGCAGGTTGTCCTCCAGATGCTCCATGTAGGTCATGCCGCTCAGGACGGTAATCACATCGGGCTTGGAACCGATGTAGCGGAAAGCCCATGAAGCCACGCTGTCCTCCGGCTTGCGCTGCTTGAAGTGCGCCACGACGTGGTCGGGCACCTTCGAGAGACGTCCGCCGAGCAGCGGTTCCATGATGACGACGGGGATGTTCCGCTTCACCAGTTCCTCGTAGAGATACTTGCCGGAGCGCCCCTTGTCCTGCTCGTTGTTCCAGTCGACGTAGTTGGCCTGAATCTGCACGAAGTCCCAGTGGTACTGGTCGTGGTGAGCGAGGGCCCAGTCGAAGACGGCGACGTCGCCGTGGAACGAGAAGCCGAGGTTGCGGATGCGTCCCGCCTCGCGCTGTTCCATGAGCCAGTCGAGCAGTCCGTTGTCGAGGTATCGCTGGTGCAGGTTGCCCATGCCGCCGCCTCCGATGCTGTGCAGGAGGAGGTAATCGATGTAGTCGGTCTTCAGGTTCTGCAGGCTGCGCTCGAACATGGCCTGCCCTTCTTCGAGGCTGTACTGCGAGGGCGAGAAGTTGGAGAGCTTCGTGGCGATGAAGTAGTCGCTGCGCTTGTAGCCGCTGGCTTCGAGGGCTGTGCCGAGGCTTGCCTCACTGCGTCCGCGGCAGTAGGCGGGCGACGTGTCGAAATAGTTGACGCCGTGGTCGAGCGCGAACTTGCAGAGGCGGTTGATTTGCTCCTGGTCCAGCTCGTCGCTGCCCGACTGGTTCGGCAGTCGCATCCATCCGTAGCCCAGCAGACTGATCTTGTCTCCCTGCTTGGGATTGGTGCGGTAGGTCATTTTATCCGTTGGAATGGAGCCTTCGTGGTGTCCCATGTAGTCGACATCGCCGTCTGCGCTGCCGCCCTGTATGCCGCACGATGCCAAGGCTGCCGTTGCAGCCGTGGCGCCTGAGACTTTGAGGAAGTCTCGTCTGTCTATATTTTTTTTCATTCTGGTATGTTTTTCGTTATGACGTTATATCTCTCTGTGCACCTCGTGGCCTTCCACATGGATGGCGCTCAGGGGGTTCGACGGACAGAGGTTCTCGCAGGCACCGCAGCCGATGCACTTCTCTTCGTTCACGACGGGGATAAGCAGAACCTTCTCGCGCGGAATCTCCTGGTTGTCGGCATCGCGCCAGCGCCATCCGTCCTGATGGACGCCGGCCTGCAGGGGCACCATCTGAATGGCCTGTGCGGGACACTTGCGGGCACAGAGTCCGCAGGGCTTCTCGTCCCTGACGGGGATGCAGAGGTCGCGCGTCCAGACGGCATGTCCCACCTGGATGGCCGTGCGCTGCTCGACGGTGACGGGCTGGATGGCCGACGTGGGGCAGACCTGCGAACAACGGTTGCACTCGGGCCGGCAGTAGCCGCGCTCGAAGCTCACCTCGGGCTGCATGAAGCGGTCCAGACTGCTGCTGGGGCGCAACACGTCGTTGGGGCAGGCATCGATGCAGAGCTGGCAGGCCGTGCAATGGGCGCGCAGGTTGCGGACGGAGAGCGAGCCGGGAGGCGTGATGAGCTTCTCGCGCTTCGTCTTCTCCTTCTTGACGATGTCGGCCAGACCGCCGTCGGTCGTCTTGGGCTCCACCTTGCTCTGTGCCTTTGCGAGGGCTGTTCCTGCAAGAAGGGCGATGCTGGTCAGGGCAGCACGACGACCAGACCCCTCTAAATCTCCCCCTAAAGGGGAGACTTCCTGCACTGTGTCCTCCCCCTTTAAGGGGGAGTTAGAGGGGGTCTTGGAGGTGCTTGCAAAATGCAATGCATCGAACTTGCACTGCCCTTCGCAGTTGCCGCAGACGACACAGCGGGAGAGGTCGACGGTATGCGTCTTCAGGTCAATGCAGGCAGCCTTGCAGTTACGCTCGCACTTGCGGCAGTTCCGGCACTTGTCGGCAT
This sequence comes from uncultured Prevotella sp., assembly GCA_905235325.1. Taxonomy (GTDB): domain Bacteria; phylum Bacteroidota; class Bacteroidia; order Bacteroidales; family Bacteroidaceae; genus Prevotella. The sequence goes on from CAJOLE010000030.1 coordinate 10,083, forward strand.
CGATGGTCATCCGCAGATACGAATGCCGGCTGATAAGGCCAAGCAGCGTGCCGACGGGGCACACCGTGTTGCACCATGTGCGTCCATTTTTCCAGGCCAACACGGCAATGACGGCCCACGTCAGCAGCGCCACAGCAAGAGCCGTGAAGCTCTTCATCCAAACATCCACCTCGTAGAAGGCATAGCTGCCATAGTGCTCGGCCAAAGCTGCGAGACCATTGTTGGCAAGCTTGTAGAGCGGAGCCACGCAGACGGAGACGATGCGGCCGTAGGTGCTGTAGGGGAAGATGAGTCCGCCTATCCAGGCCACACCGAGGGCCAGGGCAGCGCAGGCCACGACGAGCACCGCATAGCGCAACGTCGTCCGGGCCGGCGAGTAGCTGTACTTGTTCTTCTTCCTGTTGAACCAGGCGATGGCATCCTGCATCACGCCCAGCGGACAGATGACAGAACAATAGATGCGCCCCATGAGCAACGTCAGCGTCAGCACAAAGAGCAATGCTCCCACGTTCAGCGCCAGCAGAGCCGGCACAAACTGAATTTTAGCCATCCACCCCAGGTAGGCATGCGCCGTGCCAGTGAAGTCCACAAGCAGCCAAGTGATGAGCACCCAAAAGAGGATGGCAAGCGTCAAACGGATTTTCCTTAACATAACTATTTAACTTATTTTGATTATTTTCTCCTAAACTTCGGCACAAAGATACTAATAAATAGTGATAAGACCGACATGTTTTCTCATTTTTTTAGCCCAAAGCATCGTTTTTTTCACCTTAAAAGCCCTCTCGACGGAACACATATTTATATATAAACGCGTAGATAAGGCAAAAAATACCTCGCAAGGCCATACAACCTAAGCATTTTTTTTGTACCTTTGCACGCAATAAAAAAGATTTTAAGGCTATGGTATCATTTATTGCAGACAAGATTGTGATGGACGGACTCACCTACGACGACGTTCTCTTAGTTCCCGCTTACTCCGAAGTGCTCCCCCGCACCGTTTCCCTTGAGACACGCTTCTCGCGCCACATCACCCTGAAGATTCCCTTCGTGACGGCAGCGATGGACACCGTCACCGAAGCTCCGATGGCTATTGCCATTGCACGCGAAGGCGGCATAGGTGTCATACACAAGAACATGAGCATCGAGGAACAGGCCCGGCAGGTGGCTATCGTGAAGCGTGCCGAGAACGGCATGATCTACGACCCTATCACCATCCAGCGAGGCAGCAGCATCCGCGACGCGCTCGACCTGATGGCAGAGTACCACATCGGCGGCATTCCCGTCGTCGACGACGAGCGTCACCTCGTGGGCATCGTCACGAACCGCGACCTGCGCTTCGAGCAGAACATCGACCGCCCCGTCGACGAGGTGATGACAAGCCAGAACCTCGTCACCACACACGTCCAGACTGACCTCGGCGCTGCGGCCAAGATTCTGCAGGAGAACAAGATCGAGAAGCTGCCCGTGCTGGACGATGCCGGCAAGCTCATCGGCCTCATCACCTACAAGGACATCACCAAAGCCAAAGACAAGCCCATGGCCTGCAAGGACAGCAAAGGCCGCCTGCGCGTGGCTGCCGGAGTGGGCGTCACAGCCGACACCATCGAGCGCATACAGGCTCTGGTGGAAGCCGACGTGGACGCCATCGTCATCGACACGGCACACGGCCACAGCAAGTTCGTCATCGAAAAGCTCAAGGAAGCCAAGAAGATATTCCCCGACGTGGACATCGTGGTGGGCAACGTCGCCACAGGCGAGGCAGCACGCATGCTCGTCGAGGCAGGCGCCGACGGCGTGAAGGTCGGCATCGGCCCGGGCAGCATCTGCACCACACGCGTCGTGGCAGGCGTCGGCGTACCGCAGCTCAGCGCCGTCTACGATGTGGCAAGCGCCCTGCAGGGAACCGACGTGCCCCTCATCGCCGACGGCGGACTGCGCTACAGCGGCGACGTGGTGAAGGCTCTGGCCGCCGGCGGCTACAGCGTCATGATCGGTTCCCTCGTGGCCGGCACAGAGGAAAGTCCCGGCGACACCATCATCTACAACGGACGTAAGTTCAAGAGCTACCGCGGCATGGGCTCGCTCGAGGCCATGGAATGCGGCAGCAAGGACCGCTACTTCCAGGGGAACGTCAAGGACACCAAGAAGCTCGTGCCCGAAGGCATCGCCGGCCGCGTCCCCTACAAGGGCTCCGTCCAGGAAGTCATCTATCAGCTCATCGGCGGACTGCGCAGCGGCATGGGCTACTGCGGAGCAGCCACCATCCAGGATCTCCACAACGCCAAGTTCGTACGCATCACGAATGCCGGCGTGCAGGAGAGCCACCCCCACGACGTGACCATCACCAGCGAAGCACCCAACTACAGCCGCCCGCAATAAACTTCCAATTCCCCAATCGCACAATCATCGTTATCCCGTGATAACGTTATAACGTCATAACGAAAAAAGAAACCAACAAGAGATGAAAAAGATACTCACATGCCTTGCGCTGTCAGCCCTGACCCTGACCGCTGCCGCCCAGGAGGACCCCATCGTGATGCGCATCGGCAACGTGCCCGTCACACGCAGCGAATTCGAGTACAACTACAACAAGAACAACTCCGAGGGCGTCATCGACAAGAAGAACGTCGAGGAATATGCCCAGCTCTTCGTGAACTACAAACTCAAGGTGCTCGCCGCCCTGGACGACCATCTCGACACGCTCTCAAGCTACCAGAAGGAGTTCCGCCAGTACCGCGACCAGCAGATACGTCCGCTCCTCGTGCCCGAAGGGGCAAAGGAAAGTGAATGCCGTGCCTACTACGACGGCATGCTGGCCCGTCTCGACGGAAAACAACTCCTGCAGCCCGCTCACATCCTGATACGACTGGCCCAGGATGCATCGGAAGACGACCGCGTCAAGGCCAAAGCAACCATCGACTCCGTCTACCAGGCTCTGAAGGACGGCGCCGACTTTGCCGAACTCGCCAGGCAGGTATCGCAGGACCCAGGCTCGGCAGGACGCGGCGGCATGCTGCCCTGGATTGGCCCCAACCAGGTGATGAAGGAGTTTGAGGACGTCGCATACGCCCTCGACGTGAACGAGATAAGCGAGCCCTTCCTCATGCCCATCGGCTACGACATCATCAAGCTCATCGGCAAGAAAGACCTCGAGACCTACGAGGAACTGCACGACATGATCATGAAGTACCTCGACGGCCAAGGCATCGAGCAGCAGCTTGCGCAGCAGGTCCTTGACTCGCTCGCCAACCAAGGCGAGGAACCGAAGACCGTGGAACAGATCCTCGACGAAAAGACCGAGGAGTTCTGCGCCAAGGACAGCGAACTGAAGTATCTGGTGCAGGAGTACCACGACGGACTCCTCCTCTTCGAGGAATGCAACAGCAAGATATGGGAACCTGCCGCCAAGGACACACTGGCCCTGCAGAACTACTTCAAGAAGAACAAGAAGCAGTACGCTTGGGACGAGCCGCACTACAGCGGCATGGTCTACTACTGCAAGAACGAAGCCGACATCAAAGCCGTGCAGAAGCTCGTCAAGAAGCTGCCGCAGGACCAGTGGATGGGAGCCATCCGCGAGACGTTCAACAAGGACAGCATCATGGTTCGCGTGGAGCGCCGTGTCTTCAAGAAGGGCGACAATGCCAACATCGACCGACTGGCCTTCAAGGTGAAGGATGCAGAGCTGAAGCCTGTGAAGAACTATCCGCACGTGGGCATCTTCGGCAAGGTACTCAAGAAGGGCCCCGAGCAGTGGACCGACGTCAGCAGTCAGGTAGTGAGCGACTACCAGCGCCTCAAGGAGGATGAGTTCGTGGCAGAACTGCGCAAACGCTATTCCTTCGAGATAGACGAAAGCGTGCTCAAGACCGTAAACAACCACTAAGCATGAAACGATACACACTCTGTCTCCTTGCCCCGCTTCTCTGCCTGCTGGCGGCAGCCCAGACGAACGTCATCGACGAAGTTGTCTGGATTGTCGGCGACGAGGCCATTCTGCGCTCCGACATCGAGAAGCGCCGCCTGGACTACGGGTCGCAAATCAAAGGCAACCCCTACTGCGTCATACCCGAACAACTGGCCATACAGAAGCTCTTCCTGCACCAGGCCGTCATCGACAGCATCAACGTGACCGATGCCGATGTCAGCCAATATGTCGAGAACGACATCAACCAGAAAATCATGATGGCTGGCTCGAAGGAGAAGCTCGAGGAGTACATGAAGATGCCCATGGTGCAGATACGCGAGGAACTCTTCGAACAGTACAGGGACGAGGCCACGGCAATGCGTATGCGTGAACAGCTGATGTCCGACATCAAGGTGACACCCGCCGAGGTGCGCCGCTACTTCAAGGACCTGCCGGAGGACAGTCTGCCGCTCATCCCCACACAGGTGGAGGTGCAGCTGCTTGTGCTGCAGCCACGCATCCCGCAGGCTGAGATTGACCGCGTCAAAGCCTTGCTGCGCGACTACACCGACCGCATCAACAGCGGCACGACCTCCTTCTCCACCCTGGCTCGCCTCTACAGCGAAGACCCAGGGTCGGCACGTCAGGGCGGCGAGATGCCCTACATGGGCAAGGGCGAACTCGACCCGGGCTTCGCAAGCGTCGCCTTCAGCCTCACAGACCCCAAGAAGGTGAGCAAGATTGCACAGAGCGAGTTCGGCTACCACATCATACAGCTCATCGACAAGCGCGGCGACAAGCTGAAGTGCCGCCACATCCTGAAGCGCCCCGAGGTGGCACAGGCCGACATCGACAGCGCTCTGGTCATCCTGGACTCCATCACCTCGGACATCAAGAACGAAAAGATTTCCTTCGAGGATGCTGTTCGCTATGCTTCGGACGACAAGGACACACGCAACAACCGCGGCATCATGTCCAACCTGAAGGAGACGGGTGAGACCACCACTCGCTTCGAGATGAGCGAGCTCTCCGCCCTCTCGCCCGAGCTGGCCCGTGTGGTCGACCCCCTGGAGGTCGGCGAGATTTCGAAGCCCTTCACGATGATCAACAAAAGGGGCATGACCATCTGCGCCATCGCCCGCCTCAAGAACCGTACCACGACACACCGTGCAAGCGTCACCGAAGACTTCCAAGTGCTGAACAACGTCGTGAAGCAAAAAAAGGGCGAGGAGGCAATTCGGAAATGGATAAAGGAGAAGCAACAGAGCACATACATTCGCATCAACCCGGACTGGCGGGACTGCGAATTTCAATATGACGGGTGGATAAAGTGAAAGGTCAGCGACTATACATCCTCTGTGCGTCACTGTTCTTCGGCCTTTGCCTGCTTATGGCAGTAACGCCCCAGCGTCGGACCGACAACAACAGGCCGCCGTCCGACAGCAAGGTGCACCTGCTGCATGCCAACCGCCTCTTCTTCGACGAGCGGAAGCATCGCACGGCACAATTCCTGGTGGGCAACGTAAAGTTCAGCCACGACGGTGCCCTGCTCTACTGCGACAGCGCGCTCTTCTACGAATCCACGAACTCCCTTGATGCCTTCGGCCATGTCATACTGAACCAGGGCGACACGCTCCTGCTCCACAGCGATGTACTCTACTACAACGGCCTGGACCAGCTGGCACGAGCCCGCTATGATGTCGTGCTCGAGCACGGCACCACGACCATCTACACGGACAGCCTCGACTACGACCGCCTCTACGACCTCGGCTACTTCTTCGAGGGCGGACGGCTCCTGGACCAAAACAACGAGCTGACCAGCGACTGGGGCGAATACAGCCCGACCACACGCGAATCCGTCTTCAACTACAATGTCCGATTGGTCAACCCCGCACCTCCTGCCAAGCCTGAGACGGTGCTTCTCTCCGACACGCTGCACTACAACACGCTGACGGCCATAGCGCACATCGTAGGCCCCTCCAACATCGAGAACGGCGACAACCACATTTATTCCGAGCTGGGCTACTACTACACGCAGACGAAGCACTCGCATCTGCTGGACCGCAGCATCCTGACCAACAACGGCAAACGGCTCGTGGGCGACAGCGTGGTGTGGAACAACGACAAGTCCACGGCCGAGGCCTTCGGCAACGTGGTCTACTCCGATGCCGTCAACAAGAACATGTTCACCGGCGAGTACTGCTACTACGAGGACAGCACCGAATACGTCATGACGACCGACCGTGCCGTCTCCATCGACTACAGCCAGCAGGACACAATGTACGCCCATGCCGACACGTTCAAGGTCTTCACCTTCAACCTCGACACGGACTCCACCTACCGCGTCGTACATGCCTACCACCACATGCGAGCCTTCCGCCGCGACCTCCAGGCGGTGTGCGACTCGATGGTCTACGACACCCGCGACAGCATCCTCGTCATGTACCGCGACCCCATCCTCTGGCAAGCCGGACAGCAGCAGCTGGGCGAAGAGATACAGATTTTCTTCAACGACAGCACCATCGACAGCACCCGGGTACTGCGGCAGGCGCTTTCGGTGGAACGGCTCGACGACACGCACTACAACCAAGTGGCAGGACACGAGATGCATTCCTACTTCAAGAACGGGGAGATGTATCTGTCCACCTCCGAGGGCAACGTCTTCGTCAACTACTATCCCTTCGACGAAGACAGCATCATGGTGGAGATGAACCATACGGAGACCACTTTGCTGAAGATATTCCTGACGGACAGGAAGGTGGACCGCATCTGGATGCCTGCCGCCACCGGCACCATGTACCCCATCCCGCTCATTCCGCAGAACATGCTCTATCTGGAGAACTTCGCATGGTTCGACTATATACGTCCGCTCAACAAGGACGACATCTTCGAGTGGCGTCCCAAGAAGGCCGGCAGCGAGCTGAAGGAGAGCGTGCGCCATGCAGCGCCCAAGCAGAAGCTCAGCGACATCAAGAAACAAAGAGGAATAGAGGGAAGCCCGGAAAAGCCGGAGAGCCCAGAGAGCCCGGAAACTCCGGAAATCCCGGAGACTCCGGAAACTCCGGAAGGTTCGGAAAGCCCAGAAACCAAAAACGATAACCCATGAAACTGTTCAGCACAAGGAAGCCACGCAGCTACCGCCGCGTGAGTATCTACACCGACGAGTCGCGCGACCGGCTGCAGAAGCTGGTCGATGACGTGAAGCACGAACAGGGCGAAGCGCCGACACACGACGAGCCCTACAACCCCGACAAGTTCCGGGGCACGTTCATCAACTATACCCCGCGTGCGAAGAAGCACAAGGAGAGCGAATCGAAGCTGGGCTGGCCCTTAGCCATTCTGATTATCTTCGGCCTGCTGGTAATATGGCGCTTCCTGCTCACGGGACTGAGATGAGTAATTAACAATTAAAAGGATGGACATCATACACCTTCTTCCCGACTCTGTTGCCAACCAAATCGCTGCCGGCGAGGTTGTGCAGCGTCCGGCATCCGTCATCAAGGAACTGATGGAGAATGCCGTGGATGCCGGTGCGTCGACCATCGATGTGCTGGTGCAGGATGCGGGGCGTACGTCCATCCAGGTCATCGACGACGGCAAGGGTATGAGTGAGACGGATGCCCGCATGGCCTTCGAGCGCCACGCCACGTCGAAGATTCTGCATGCCGAGGACCTCTTCAAGCTCCACACCATGGGCTTCCGCGGCGAGGCGCTGGCCTCCATCGCGGCTGTGGCACAGGTGCGGCTCACCACACGCACGGCCGACCAGGAGCTGGGCGTGCGGCTCTGCATCGAGGGCTCGCGCTTCGTGGGGCAGGAGGTGTGCTCGTGTCCGGTGGGAGCCAACTTCGAGGTCAGCAACCTCTTCTTCAACGTTCCGGCGCGACGGAAGTTCCTCAAGACGAACCAGACGGAGCTGGGCAACATCATACAGGACTTCGAGCGCATCGCACTGGTCAACCCTTCCGTCACCTTCTCCCTTTCAAGTAACGGCAACAGCCTGATGCAGCTGCCGGCGGGCAGTTCCCTGCAACGCATCGTGAACATCTTCGGCAAGAAGATGGGCGAACAGCTCCTGCCGCTGCAGGTGGAGACGACGCTGGTCGGGATAAGCGGCTTCGTAGGCAAGCCCGAGTCGTCCCGCAAGAAGGGTGCCTCGCAGTACCTCTTCGTCAACGGCCGCTTCATGCGCCATCCACGCTTCCACTATGCTGTGATGGAGGCCTTCAACCACCTCATACCTGAGGGCGAACAGGTGCCCTACTTCATCTTCTTCCAGGTGGACCCAGCCGCCATCGACGTGAACATTCACCCCACGAAGACGGAGATCAAGTTCGAGAACGAGCAGGAGATATGGAGCATCGTCGTGGCAGCCGTGCGCGATGCCTTGGGCAAGTTCAATGCTGTGCCCACCATCGACTTCGACGTGGAGGGACGGCCCGACATCCCGACCTACCAGGGCGGCGACCTCTCCGGCATCAAGGCACCCCGCGTTCAGCTCGATGTCAGCTACAATCCCTTCAGCACCCACAGCCAGAACCGCAACCCCGTGCGGCACTGGGAGAAGATATTCGAAGGGGCAAGGAGCAAGGAGCAAGAGCCCCTTGCCCCTTCTCTCTTTCAAGACGAGGCGGACCGCAGCACGCAGCACTACCAGTACAAGGGGCAATACATACTGACTGCCGTACAGTCGGGACTGATGATAGTCGACCAGCGACGTGCCCACGAGCGCATCCTCTACGAGCGCTACCTCCGGCAGATGCGGGAGCACAACGCCGCCACACAGGGACTGCTCTTCCCCGAGCTGCTCGAGCTGTCGCCCTCCGATGCCGCCGTCCTCACTGCTATGCTCGACGACGTGCGGGCCCTGGGCTTCGACATCTCGTCGCTGGGCGGCAGCAGCTTCTCCATCGGCGGAGCTCCCTCGGGGCAGAACGACCCGCTGGCCGTCGTACGCGAGATGGTGGAGTCGGTCAAGGTGCAGGACGGCGGTCATGCCGATGCCTTGCACCACAAGCTCGCCCTCGTGCTGGCACGTCACAACGCCATCGAGGTGGGCGAAGTGCTCACACCCGTGCAGATGGAAAACATCATCGGCGACCTCTTCCAGTGCGAGAACCCCAACCTCTCCCCCACCGGGAAGACCATCCTCACCATCCTCCAGCAGGAGGCAATAGACAAGATGTTCGGCTAAGGGGTCCCCTAACCCCCTTTCGGGGGAACATCGGGATGCCGAAACAAAAACCTCGAAATAACGTTATAACGTCACAACGAAAAGAGAAACAAACACAAACATAACACACAATCAAATGGAAAAAATCATCCTTACCGGCGACCGTCCGACGGGCAAGCTCCACATCGGACACTATGTCGGTTCGCTCCGCCGCCGCGTGGAACTGCAGAACTCCGGGCTCTACGACAAGATTTTCGTCTTCGAGGCCGACGCACAAGCCTTGACCGACAACATCGAGAACCCCGAGAAAGTGCGCCAGAACGTCATCGAGGTAGCCCTCGACTACCTAGCCGCAGGCCTCGACCCAACGAAGACTACCCTCTTCATCCAAAGCCAGATACCCGAGCTCTGCGAACTGTCGTTCTACTTCATGGACCTCGTAAGCGTCTCGCGCCTACAGCGCAACCCGACGGTCAAGACCGAGGTGCAGATGCGCGGATTCAGCGGCGAGAGCATACCCGTAGGCTTCTTCACCTACCCCATCAGTCAGGCTGCCGACATCACGATGTTCAAGGCAACCACCGTACCCGCCGGCGAGGACCAGGAACCCATGCTGGAACAGGCCAGGGAAATCGTGCGACGCTTCAACAACATCTACGGCGAGACGCTCGTGGAACCTAACATCCTGCTGCCCGACAACGCGGCCTGCCTGCGTCTGCCCGGCACCGACGGCAAGGCCAAGATGAGCAAGAGCCTGGGCAACTGCATCTACCTCTCCGACTCGGCCGACGAGGTGAACAAGAAGGTCAAGACGATGTACACCGACCCCCTCCACCTGCAGGTCAGCGACCCGGGCCATCTGGAGGGCAACACCGTGTTCACCTACCTGGATGCCTTCGCTACAGACGAACAGGTGGCACGCCTCACCACCGACTACCAGACGCTGCAGGAGATGAAGGACCACTACACCCGCGGCGGACTGGGCGACGTGAAGTGCAAGAAGCTGCTGATGGCCGTGCTGCAGGAGGTGCTGGAGCCCATCCGCCAGCGCCGTGCCGAGTACGAGAAGGACATTCCCGCCGTCTACGAGATACTGCGCAAGGGCTGCGAGGTGGCACGTGCCGCAGCCTGCGAGACGATGGACCAGGTTCGCCGCGCCATGAAGATAAACTACTTCGACGACCGCGCCCTCATCGAGGAGCAGGCACGCCGCTTCCAAAAATAACGCACGCCGCTTCAGGGATAAGAGCCTTGCTCTTCCAAAATAAGAGCCTTGCTCTTCCGAAATAAGCGCGAGGCTCTTCCGAAATAAGCGCGAGGCTCTTCCGAAATAAGAGCCTGCCGCTTCCGAGACAAGCACGTTTCCCGCATCCTTGCAGGCAACTCCTTTGCAGGCAAAAACGCTAAAACCGACAAAATGAAACACCTTTTTCCCGCCCTCATCCTGCTCCTTGGACTGACGCTCCGGGCCGCAGCCGAGACCAACATCTCCATCGCCACGGACCACGTCCAGCTGGTGCTGAAAGTGAAAGACAACGGCCGACTCTACCAGACCTACCTGGGCGAACGGCTCTCCGCACAGACCGACATCGGCCTGCTGAACCAGCCCTACGGACAGCTGTCGAGCACCGGCATCAAGGGCTTCGAAGCCTATCCCGTAATGGGCACCGAGGACTACTACGAGCCGGCCTTCGAGCTGCGCCACGCGGGCACCCGACGAGCATCCTGAAGTATAAGGGACACACGCAGGAGGGTAACCAGACCGCCATCACCCTGCAGGACGACCTCTACCCCATTACCGTCGTGCTGCACTATGAGGTGTTCCCCCAGGAGGACATCATCCGCCAGTGGAGTGAGATAACCCACGGCGAGAAAGGTCGCGTCAGCATCGTACGCTACGCCTCGTCCATGCTCTACTTCGAGGCACCGCAGTATTTCCTCACCGAATTCTCGGGCGACTGGGCCGAGGAGATGCGCATGTCCAGCCAACAGCTGCAGTTCGGCAAGAAGATCGTCGACTCCCGTCTGGGCACCCGCGCCAACATGTTCGCCTCGCCCTTCTTCGAGGTGGGCATCGGCAGTCCCGTCAGCGAGGACCACGGCACCGTGCTCATGGGCACCCTGGCCTGGACCGGCAACTTCCGCTTCACCTTCGAAGTGGACCACGATGGCGCACTCCGCGTCGTCAGCGGCATCAATCCCGACGCCTCCACCTATCTCCTCGCCAGGGACGACACCTTCCGCACCCCCGACTTCATCTTCACCCTCTCCACCGAAGGCACAGGCCTGGGCAGCCGACGCTTCCAGCGATGGGCAATCGCCCACCGTCTCTACAAGGGAAAAGACGACCGCCTCACCCTGCTCAACAACTGGGAGAACACCTACTTCGACTTCGACGAGAAGAAGCTCACCGACCTCTTCGGCGAGGCGAAGGACCTGGGCGTGGACCTCTTCCTGCTCGACGACGGATGGTTCGGCAACAAGTATCCGCGAAAGGATGACCGTGCCGGACTGGGCGACTGGCAGGTGACACGCTCGAAACTGCCCGGCGGCATCCCCTACCTCGTCAAGGCTGCAAACGAGCGCGGCGTGGACTTCGGCATCTGGATCGAGCCCGAGATGGTCAACCCGAAGAGCGAGCTGGCCGAGCAGCACCCCGACTGGATACTGAAATGGGACGGCCGCGAGGACTACTACTTCCGCAACCAGCTCGTGCTCGACCTCGCCAACCCCAAGGTGCAGGACTTCGTCTTCGGCATCGTCGACGGACTGATGCAGGAGAACCCCCGCATCAAATTCATGAAATGGGACTGCAACTCGCCCATCACCAACATCTTCTCGCACTACGAAAAGACGGAACAGGGCAACCTCTACGTCGACTATGTGCGCGGACTCTACAGCGTCCTCCAGCGCGTGCAGGAGCGCTATCCCGACCTCTACATGATGATGTGCTCGGGCGGCGGCGGGCGCTCCGACTACGAGGGACTGCGCTACTTCACCGAATTCTGGTGCTCCGACAACACCGACCCCGTGGAGCGCATCTTCATCCAATGGGGCTACTCCCACTTCATGCCCGCCAAGGCCATGTGCGCCCACGTGACGAACTGGAACAACCGCGCCTCCGTGAAGTTCCGCGTCGATGTCGCCTTCACCGGTAAGCTCGGCTTCGACATCGGACTGAAGGGCCTCTCGGCCGACGACATGGCCTACTGCCGGCAGGCCATCGCCGAGTACAACCGCCTGAAACCCGTCATCTTCTCGCCCGAACTCTACCGCCTCGTCTCGCCCTACGACGGCGAGCATTGCGTCCTGGAGCGCGTCAGCGAAGACCGCAGCCACGCCCTCGTCTTTGCCTACGACATGCATCCGCGCTACGGCGAACAGCAGCTTCCCGTCCGTCTGAAGGGCCTCAACCCCGATGCCCGCTACCGCGTCAGCGAGATTTGCCTCATGCCCGGACAGAAAAGCCGACTGGCCTGCTCGGGCCGTACCTTTACGGGCGACTACCTGATGAAGGTCGGCCTCACGCTCACCTCCTCGGGCGAACTCGTCAGCCACATCATGGAGCTGACGGCCGAACCCTAAGTTCCTGCAAAAACTCCGGGCACTTCCTCCCCCGCCGGACACCAACCCCTTCTGAAACAAGGAGGGTGTGTTCCGGATTAACGACAAAAAAAGTACCGACACTCTTGCTCAAGCGACGGCACATGATTCGGCTGAGGCACTGTGCTCTACCTTATCTCAAACAGATTGGCAAAGCCTGTCATCAAGAACACTTTCCTGACATCGTCGTTGATGTGTTCCACGATGACCTTGCCGCCCTTGGCGGAAGCTTCCTTGCGCACAGTCAGGAACAGGCGCAAGCCTGAGCTGCTGATGTATTCCAGTTCGCTGCAGTCGATGATGATTTCCTTGTCCGCATTCTCCAGTAGGGGAATTATCTCCTTTTCTGCGGTTGCTGCAGAGGGTGTATCGAGGCGTCCGCAGAGGGTAGCGTACATGATGCCTCCCTTTTCTTTTACTTCAAAAGACATAGTTATTATATTTTAGATGTTATCAATCTTCTTTCTGAGGGTTAAGATATTCTTGTCATCCTTGCGCTCATAGCAGACAGAGTCCATGATCTGGCGCACCAGGTGGATGCCAAGTCCGCCTATAGGACGCTCTTCTACCGAGAGGGTCGTGTCAACTTCGGCTTTGGAAGTCGGGTCGAAGGGACTGCCACTGTCGCTAATGACGAACGAGAGCATGTCGGTCTCCATCGTGGCAACGACACTCACCGTACCTATTGTTCCCTGCGGGTAGGCATACTCCATCACGTTGACCACAGCCTCCTCGACGGCGAGGTTCAGACTCATTGTGAGCGACGCGTCCAGGGATGCCTCCCGTCCCACCTCGTCGATGAAATGCTGAAGCTTGGGCACGGTGGCAATGTCATTGGGAAGGGTGATGGACAATCTGCGCCGTTCCTCGTCCTCATGCTTGGGGCAATACTGTATGGCCATCATCGTCAAGTCGTCGCTCTGCTCGGCATCGCCCACGAAGGCATGGACGGCATCCGTCATCTGATCGATGCAGGCTCTTATCGCAGAACGTCTGTCGACGTCCTCTCCATGAAAATGCAGTCGGGACAACTGCGCAGTCATCCTCTCCTCGCCAAACTGTCCGTGCTCTGCATTCTCGGCCTCGGTCAGTCCGTCGGTATAGAGGAAGATAGTGGTGCCGCTGTCTATAAACGTATCCTGCTCACTGAACGTCCAGCCGTTCATCACGCCAGCAGGCAGGTTGCAGTCAACTGGCAACATTCCTATCCGCCTCCCATCACGGGAGATGAGCACCGGGGCATCATGGCCGGCGTTGCAATAGAACAGGTGTCCAGTCTGCAAATCTATGACACCGACGAACAGTGTGACGAACATGTTCGTCTCGTTGTCCTCGGATATAGTGTTGTTGATAGCCGACACAATGCGTTCAGGCCGCGACTCATGGGCTGAAATGGTGCGGAACAGTGCCCGCGTGACAGCCATCACCATCGAGGCAGGAATGCCCTTGCCTGAGACATCGCCGATACAGAAGAACAGTTTGCCCTCGCGGATATAGAAGTCGTAGAGGTCGCCGCCAACGGCCTTGGCCGGTGTCAAACGGGCATACATGGTAATCTCGTCACAGTCGGGACAAGGGGGAAAGGTCTTGGGCAGCATGGACATCTGAATGGCACGGGCTATGTGCAACTCATTCTCTATGCGCCCCTTCTCTTCATTCACAGCCTGCAGTCGCTGGGCACTGCGGGCTGCCCTCCAGATGATTAAGGAAAGAAGAGCCACGCCGAAAAGCATCAAAATGGAGAGGTTGAAGGTCACCTGGCGCAGACCGCGGAAAATCTCACGGTCGGGACATACGACAGCCATTGCCCATCCCGTGTTTTCATCCATCAGGGCGTAGAACAGATACTTCTTCTGCCCCTTGTCGTCATGTACGACGGCCTGACCACTTTTTCCTGCCGCCAGCTGCCGGTTGATGTGCTGTATGACCGTATCCTCCATGTTGGCCGTAACCTCGCTGATGCTTCTGTGCATGACAAGGCTCTCCACCGGACAAGCCATAATCTGCCCGCTGCGCGAAACAAGGACATTGTAGCTGGAGGGATAGATGTGGCGTGCGTTGATGGTCTCAGACAGCCAGTCGAGCGACACGTCTGCAGTGAACACTCCCACGCAGCGACCTGTAGCATCGTGTATGGGCAGGCTGTAGGTGGACATCATCATCTCGCCGCCGCCCTCGTCGAAGTATGGCTCGCTCCAATGCGCCTGCCCCGACTGAATGGGAGCCGTATACCACTCCATCGAGTGATAGTCGTACTGGTCGGTGCCAAGCTGCAAGCTCGTCGTGGTGCCGTCGTGCTTGTAGGTGTAGGGCGAGAACTGCCGTCCCTTCTCCTTGTAGTAATAGGGTTCGAAGGCCACGGCACTACCCACGATGTACTGGTTGTCAGCCAGCAACTTCTGCGTGACAAGCAGCAGCGAGTCGGGCTGTGCGAGCCTCTGCTCCACAGCCCATGACATGTTCTCGACCGCCACCTCCACGGCGGTCATCACGTTCCGTATCTCCAGGCTCTTGGCCCTAAGCTCACTCTGGGCACGATGCTCCACCTCCTGGCGGATACCCTCCTTGGCAAAGAAATACTGCACGGCACTCGTAACTTCTATCAGCACAGCCGCCGTCAAGGTGACGGCCAGACTTGTCTTCGAGTGTAGCGACCTGAGGGAAAACCATCTAAATATCTTTTTCATCGGATAAACAATTCTATACGTTCTTTTTACCTATTACCTGTCAATTTAGCAGATTCCCGCCCTAATCCTTGAAGTCGTATCTGTCCAGCAGTTTTCCACACTTCGAGCAGAACACCTCGTGCCTGTATATTGTGCCGCCGCAGTCGTTGCAACGATACGTTCTTTCCTTCTTCTGCGTGCCTTCTTCTTTTGTCATCCATAGTTTCTTTGCTTAGTTAGCGTTTCGTCCGGACCAATTTCTCGACATAATCGGTACAAAGATACGCTTTTTCCCCATTCATTCCAACTAATTCCTGCAAAAAATGAACACAGGAGGCCTTTTTTTTGAAAGTGGCTGATGGAAACCTTAATGTCCAGCGAGTTTACGACCTCCCTTGATGTAAATAGTGCGTGTAGCGGGCTCAGCCTGTAACTGCTGTCCTGACAGGCTGAAGATGGGAGCCTCAGCATTCTCCTGTCGTCTGACAGCAGAGACAGCCGTTGGTGTTGTCGTGTAGGCCTCGCGCTGCAGCACCTGCGTCATGCAGTGGGCGGCACCGTAACCGTCAATAAGATTCTCTAATGGTATCCACTCCACGGTGACGCCGGCATCATGGAATCGCTGCTGCAACTCTTCCGACTGTCCGCCAACGGCCATGATGTGGCGCGGGGCAATGGTGAGGAAATTGTTGGCATAGTGCATCTCGTCGTCGTAGTCGATGGGGATAATCTGGAAACCGCGACTCTTGATATACTCCACGAAGGGCAGGTCCTGCTTCCACAGGTGGTACTCCTTGGTGCCAGGCTGACGGGCCCAGATGTCGCAGGTGTTGAACTCGGGGTCACCGGGCTGGGCATTGAGGCGGCTGCTCACCATAGTGCACAGGTTGCGGTCAATGATGTTGAAGTGGGTGTCTAGGTGCATCTGCATCTGCCATAACTTATGGTCGCGCACCACAACGACGGTGTCGTGCCCGAAGGCGTCAACCTCCATCATCTGGCGTATGCCCTCGTCGTTGGTACGCATACCGCAGCCTATCAGTGAGATGGTGCCGGCAGGGATGTAGTCGCCACCCTCTAAGCGTCCGTCGCCCGTGATATGCAGGATAGGCTTCAGTCCCAGATGTTCGTAGCACAGGGCTATGATGTCCGTTTCTGGTCTCCGCTGGCTACTGTTCATGTGGCAGATGACGTGTCCTCGCGGCGTGGTGATGCTCTGGTCGCGGGTGGAGGTTCATCAGCGGGTTCTGGATATACTGCGCCTCATAGCCCGTGTTGTTGTCGGTGCGCATCAGTTTCACCGTGGGCTGCAGCAGGATGCAGCGTATGAGGTCGCCACGCGACATCTTCGACAGCACATCCTGGCGATACTCCTCTACCTCATCCTCCTTCCCGTCGGGTATGCTACTGATGTCGTACGTCAGCACAGCAGAGGCCAGTGTGCGCAGGCTGTCGATACCTACCTCGCCCAGTATGTCCATCACCGTGTGTACGCGGAGGCCGTTGTTCTCCAGCATGCTGATATAGCCGCGATGCTCCTTGGCAGCCTTTTCCACGTCGAAATAGTTCTGAAACAATCCTGCCGAGGGGTGAATCACGCCATTGAAAAGTTCCTGGCCCGGTGTGTGCATCAGTATATCGCCTGCTGCCGTCCACTCGGCCTGCGGATAAACCATGGTTTGTGCGGTGGCACTCATAGCATATGCTATGGTGCATAAAACCGTAAATACTGATTTTTGCATTACATTTCGTGTTTGTTAATAATGTTTGTATCTCTTGATATAAGTTTGTTCTCTTTATCCTTATTTTTATAACGTTTTTATTCGTTGCGATATTACTTCTTCCTTCATACCACTGCCATCTTCCATCGTTTAGCCTGCTTTCAGGCTCTTTTTAGTCAGCTTCTAGCCATACACTAAGCATACTCATGAGTAAGCTTAGAAGCAGCTTAGAGTAGGGCTACACCTTGGGTAGAGTATGCCTAAAGTATGTCCTGTTCTTATTACCTCCATGAGCCTCTAAATAGCCAAACTCGGTTAGTTGGCGCAGGTATCGCTTAGCGGTGGTAGGATTGAAACCGAAGTGACTGACGATGATTTCTGTCGTAATATGGTCTTTATCGGTCACAAAAGCCGAAATATCGACCAGTTTCTCTGCCTGCGATGGCTTTATCGACCATTCTCCTATTTCGGTTTGGTCGATAACCGTACTGTAATCACAATCGACAAGCGAAATAGAATTAGCGACAATTGAATCCTGATAGAACTTCTCAAAGTCTATCTGCTCCGATATGCCCAGTTCCTTGTGCTGCTGGAGCAATCGCAATAATAATTCTTTATCTTCTTTCTTCATACCTCGTAGTCCTTTATTTCAATAACGCTTCCCTACGGTCGATTATTACGTCTTACCTCTTACTTCATTCATCGATACGCTCAATTGCTCATTCATGTTACGTGACACAGACCTGTCCCTGCGGCACTCCTTGGTAGGTTTTCTTTAGTCCACGTTGCCATATTTCAACTTACTTTTATTTCATCCCTTTTCGACAGCACTACATTCGCCAAACATACAGCATATTCTATATTGGAGTCTTGTGGCTTCCATGCTAATGTATAACTTACTTTAGCACCGGTAACCTCATAACCTCTTTCTGTCCACATCTTCACCTTCTCTTTACCAGAAGTTGATAGAACAGCAATATAGATATTTTGCTCGTTGAGTAGGTAATCATCTTTGTAAAGCAGGTTGTCACCACTTCTAAGACGGAGAACAATTTCCTTACGGCCTTTGAAGAAGTCCAGCTTTACATCATGCATATTGAGGGCTATACAGATAGAAGATGACTCCGACAGTGGCGTTGTGGCAAGATAGAGATGATGTTTGG
>CAJOLE010000030.1:28332-29598 GCA_905235325.1 uncultured Prevotella sp.
AACGCATATCGCTCACATCTCTGCCGTCAGGTACTGGCGACAACAGATATACAGTATCAAACTCCCTGCCTTTTGCTTTATGGATGGTGCTCACAAAGATGGACTTTTCATCAGCGGCAATGAAATCCTCAAGGTTCGATTCAAAGATATACTCACGCAAGTCGCTTCGGTAAAGAGAGCTATGGGTCTGCTCAAAGTCTGCAAAGAAATGCTGCATGACACTTAGGCAACTACTGTTGGCATACGTTTCGAGTGTCTTACGTTTCGCCTCCTGCCACTTTTCTTTTGAGATAGTTACATCATCCTTGCCTATTTGTTTAAGGAAATAGCGCACCTCGGCCAAGTTGCCAAATCGGAAACCTCCCATTGATTGTGCAACGGTGGCATGAAGGCCACGCTGCTCCAGCTCGTAAGCCACCTGCATTGTTTCTTCATTGAGCTGTACTTCCCTCTACTTTTATTCCCGCATCCAAAAGCGATTTCAAGGTCATCACCTTGCCATCTCCCCCTGTTGCAGACTTGATGGAAGCATGCTTCAAGCGACCGGGAATGCGCTGTACAAAGCGATTAGCACAATCAACGATGGTTTTATCTGAACGATAATTGTCTGTCATCTCGTACAATTTGGCCCCCTCTTGTTGGGCCAAAGATATCATGTGTCTGGAATCAGAACCACGGAAAGCGTAGATGTTCTGGTCATCGTCGCCAACAGCAATCACGCGCATGTCCTCATTTTGTCGCATCAAAGCTTGAACTAATCGGAAGTCATCTGCCCCCATATCCTGAGCCTCATCAATGACTAGAACGCTCTTGGCAATTTTCGATGCTTCCACCTCACCATTTTCTATCATCTCCGCTGCCAGGCGTACCACATCCTTCGCTTCATCCAGACTTCCCTGTTTGCCAATAAGGTCAAAACTATAGGAATGGAATGTTTTGATGTCCACAAAGTGCGCAGCATTACCCACCAAATCAATGAGTCGTTTCTTGAACTCTGTTGCCGCAGCTCTTGAGAACGTAAGCATCAGTAGTTGCTCGTGTTTTACATCTTCAAGCAATAACAATGAAGCCAACTTATGCACTAACACGCGTGTCTTACCGCTTCCTGGTCCTGCTGCCACCACGATATATTTCGACTCTTTGTCATCGATAATCTCACATTGACGGTTGGAGAGCTCTCCAAACAGTTTATTGTATTTGGCAGGAGTGATGTTCTGGTCTATCTGCGCCCGACGTTCTTCTTTGAAGTACTGATTTATAAACTTG
>CAJOLE010000031.1 GCA_905235325.1 uncultured Prevotella sp.
GATGCCCGCCCTGTCTCGCTCACCACGAGGGCCGTCCTGGTAGAGGAAAAGCTTTGAAGGCCGTGCCTTCCTGACTTCAGCAAAGACCTGGCTGAAGCTCTCGGGCCTGTTGAAGAACAGCAGCAGTACGGCAACGTCAATCTTAGCAGGATATTTCATGTTCTTACTTCTTTTTCGGCCAAAGGTACAAACTTTTACCGACGTGGCAAAGCGATTTGGGAACATTAACACTCTCACCCGATTTTTTGAACTTTTAACGCCATACCAGTTCGCTTCAGAAGCGTTAAAGTTACGTAAAAGTTCTGCGGCAGGAATGTCGTGTTCAATTTAATTTGTAACTTTGCAAGACAAGAAAGAGAGAACGAAGATGAGAAGACACTTCCTGACAGCCATTTCCGTCATGGCACTGGCACTATCAGCACAAGCACAGACGCAGAAGACCGTCCGGCTGAAGGTCATCGAGACGAGCGACGTACACGGCCACTTCTTCCCCTACGACTTCATGGAGAAGAAGCCCTTGAAGGGCACGCTCTCGCGAGCAAGCACGTATATCAACCGCCAGCGGAAGACCTACGGCGACCGGCTGCTGCTCATTGACAACGGCGACATACTGCAGGGGCAGCCCTGCGTCTACTGGTCGAACTACGTCATGCCCGACGATGAGAACCTGTCGGCACAAGTCATCAACTACCTGAAGTATGATGCCGAGACCGTGGGCAACCACGACGTGGAGCCTGGCCACAAGGTCTACGACAAGTGGATCCGCGAGGTGCGCTGTCCGCTGTTGGGCGCCAACATTGTCAAAGAGGAGTGTAAGAACGGCGAGGCCAGTCTGCAGAGCATCTACACGGGTCTGAAGCCCTACTCCGTCCACTACAGAGACGGCGTGAAGATTGTTGTACTGGGTATGCTGACGCCCGCCATTCCCAACTGGCTGAACAAGTCGGTATGGAAGGGATTGGAGTTTGAAGAGATGACCAGCTGCGCCCGCAAGTGGATAAAATATATCAAGGAGACAGAGCGCCCCGACCTCATCTTCGGCCTGTTCCACTCTGGGCTGAACGGCGGCATCAAGACCGACGAGTACGAGGAGAACGCCACCGAATCGGTAGCCCGCGAGGTGCCCGGTTTCGACATCATCTTCTTCGGCCACGACCATCAGGTCCACAACGAGTGGATTACCTGCCGCGACGGCCGCCGCGTGCTCTGCATCGACCCCAGCTGCTACGCCAACAACGTGGCCGAGGCAGAGATTGAACTGACCTTCACCAACGGACAGCTGACGAAGAAGGACATCAAGGGACAGATTGTCAGCGTGCGCGACGAGGAGGTCGACCAGCAGATGGTCAGCCACTTCCAGCCGACGATCGACCGCATCAAGACCTACGTCGACCGGCGCATAGGTCGCTTCGAGAGCGCCATCTATACCCGCGAGAGTTTCTTTGGCAACTCGGCCTTCACCGACCTCATCCATAACCTGCAGATGCAGATTTCGAAGGCCGACATCTCGCTGAACGCTCCCCTGTCGTTCAACACCGTCATCAACGCCGGCGACGTCACCCAGGGCGATATGTTCAAGCTCTACCGCTTCGAGAACCTGCTCTTCGTGCTCCGCATGACGGGTGAGGAGATACGCAAGCACCTGGAGTACAGCTACGATATGTGGACCAACACCATGAAGTCGGCCGACGACCATGCACTGCGCCTAAACGATGCCTCGAAGGAAGACCAGCAACGCACAGGATTCCAATACTATACGTTCAACTTCGATTCAGCCTGCGGCATCGACTATGAGGTTGACCTCACCAAGCCCGACGGCCAGAAGGTACACATCCTCAGAATGTCGAACGGACAGCCCTTCGACGAGAAGCGGTGGTACCGTGTGGTGATGAACAGCTACCGCGCCAACGGCGGCGGCGAACTGCTCACCCGGGGAGCCGGCATCCCCAAGGACTCGCTCGAAGGGCGCGTGCTCTTCCGCTCCGAACTCGACCAGCGCTACTACCTGACGCAGGAGATTGAGCGCATGGGCACCGTCAACCCCCAGCCTAACCACAACTGGCGCTTTGTGCCTGAAGAGTGGGCCAAGCCTGCCCTGAAGCGCGACAGCCTTTTACTGTTCGGAAAATGAAGAAGTACTATTTCGTATTCTGCAAGGACGACCTGCTGCTGCAGCCACTGGCTGACGGCAGCTACACCATACCGTGCCAGGACGAGCCCCCCACCGAGGTGAAGCCCTGGACCCACCTGATGAACATCACCCCAATGGCCGACGGCACCCCCGTCGTCGCCTACCGTTTGGACAGCCCGCCTACGGTTCCGCCCGCCGCCACGCCGGTCGGCTGTGCTGCGGCGTCGCCGCAACCCTCCGCCCTCCAGCCCTTCCCCCTCCGCCAGAGCTACTACAAACTGCCCCGCGAACTCTACCTCAAGGCCGGCAAGTGCCAGGAGCTGCTCTACTGGGACCAGAATACCAAATTCTGCGGCGTCTGCGGCGCACCGATGCGCATGGACACCGACATATCGAAGAAGTGTACGGAGTGCGGCAAGGAGATATGGCCCCAGCTGGCCACCGCCGTCATCGTGCTCATCCATCGGGGCGACGAGGTGCTGCTTGTGAGGGCCAAGAACTTTAAGCGCGATTTCTACGGTCTTGTGGCGGGCTTCGTCGAGACAGGCGAGACACTGGAGGAAGCCGTTGCCCGCGAGGCACTGGAGGAGACGGGCGTTACGATTACCAACATCCGCTACTTCGCCTCGCAGCCCTGGCCCTACCCCTGCGGGCTGATGGTAGGCTTCCACGCCGACTACGTCGCAGGCGAAATCCACCTGCAGCGCAGCGAGATAGCCAAAGGCGGCTGGTTCCGGCGCGACAATCTGCCCACCATCCCCGAGAAGCTATCCATCGCCCGCATGCTGCTCGACGACTGGCTGCAGTCCCCCTAAACATCCCCCCATCAAGCCCATCAAGCCCATTACCCCCATTACCCCCATACCCCCCACACGATGAAAGACAAAACAGCATACGTCTGCGAGAACTGCGGACAAGAGTCGGCCAAATGGATTGGCAAGTGTCCCGCCTGCGGACGGTGGAACACGTTCAAGGAAATCAAGGTGAGCGCCGCCCCCACCCTGCCAGGCAAGTCGGCAGCGACTGTGTCGGCCAAGGGCAGCAGCGCCGCCAAGGTGCTCCGCCTGCGCGACATCTCGGCGAAGGACGACCCGCGCATCGACATGCTCGACAGCGAGCTGAACCGCGTGCTCGGCGGCGGACTGGTTCCCGGCAGCATCATCCTCTTAGGCGGCGAGCCGGGCATCGGCAAGTCGACACTGACACTGCAGACCATGCTGCGGCTGACCGACATGCGCGTGCTCTACGTCAGCGGCGAGGAGAGTGCCCACCAGCTGAAGATGCGCGCCGAGCGCATTGCCCACACCGAGAACGACAACTTCATGATTCTCTGCGAGAACTCGTTGGAGACCATCTTCGAGCACATCAAGGAGACACTGCCCCAACTGGTGGTGATAGACTCCATACAGACCATAGCCACCGAGGACGTGGAGTCGTCGGCAGGCAGCATTGCCCAGGTACGTGAGTGCGCCTCGGCCCTGCTGCGCTTCGCCAAGACCTCGGGGGTGCCGGTCATCCTCATCGGCCACATCACCAAGGAGGGCTCGCTGGCTGGCCCAAAGATACTGGAGCACATCGTCGATGCCGTCATTCAGTTCGAGGGCGACCAGCACTATATGTACCGCATACTGCGAAGCATGAAGAACCGCTTCGGAAGCACCTCAGAACTGGGCATCTATGAGATGCAGCAGACGGGACTGCGGCAGGTGTCGAACCCCTCGGAACTGCTGCTGACCGAAGACCACGACGGGCTCTCGGGCGTGGCCATCTCGTCGGCCATCGAGGGTGTACGTCCCTTCCTCGTCGAGACGCAGGCCCTGGTGTCGTCGGCTGCTTACGGCACGCCGCAGCGGTCGGCCACCGGCTTCGACCAGCGTCGCCTGAACATGCTGCTGGCCGTGCTCGAGAAGCGCGTGGGATTCAAGCTGATGCAGAAGGACGTGTTCCTCAACATTGCAGGCGGTCTGCGAGTCACCGACATGGCGATGGACCTCTCCGTCATTGCCGCCGTGCTTTCGTCAAACGTTGACACGCCGATAGAAGGCGGCTGGTGCATGGCGGGCGAGGTGGGCCTGAGCGGCGAGGTGCGCCCCGTGAACCGCATCGAGCAGCGTATTGCCGAAGCAGAGAAGTTGGGATTCAGCGACATGATTATACCAAAGTACAACATGCAGGGCTTCGACCGCAAGAAGTTCCACATCAACCTCCATCCCGTCAGGAAGGTAGAAGAGGCCCTGCGCGCATTATTCGGATAGACAAGATGAGACGACATTTACTTCTTACCACCATTCTCTGCCTGGCGGCTGCCTTCACGAAAGCCCAGGATGAGCTGCCGGCCAATCCCATAACGCCGGGCATCGACCTCAATATGCCCACCATCCTTGTGGGCGATGCCAACAACGACGGCAAGGTCAGCACCGATGACGCCGTCGCCGTCTCGAGCCACATCCTGGGCCGCGAGACGCCGGCATTCTCTGAAGAGGCGGCCGACGTCAACGCCGACGGACGCATAGATATTCAGGATGTTGCCATCATCATTGCCTACCTCGTCGCCACGAAAGACTGACAAGACGACTCAGTCCTCGCTCAAGTCGTGAACCATCTTGCGGTAGAGCGTGTAGAGACGCTGGCGGGAGATATAGCCTTTCAGGTGTTTGTCGCTGGCGATGACGGGTAGCCACTCGGCCCCGGTACGCTCGAAAGTTTTCATCACGGTGGTCATCGGTGCCGTGTCAGTCAGCGTGGCCACGGGCTCCTCCATCAACTGCGAGGCTCTGAAATGGTGGTAGAGCTCGATGCGGAAGAGCACCTTTCTGATGTGCGTGATATCAACCTCGCCCAACAGTGTTCCAGCGTTGTCAGTGACGGGCAGCACGCGAATATGGGTGCGGCTCACCTTGTTCACAATCTGCCCCAACTCCATATCGGGGCTGACGGCCACATAGTCGCGGTCGATAACCGATTCAAGGTTCATCAGCGTCAGAGCGGCGTGGTCCGTAT
Source organism: uncultured Prevotella sp. (assembly GCA_905235325.1). Classification (GTDB taxonomy): domain Bacteria; phylum Bacteroidota; class Bacteroidia; order Bacteroidales; family Bacteroidaceae; genus Prevotella. The sequence continues at coordinate 5,132 of CAJOLE010000031.1, forward strand.
GGTGGGTCAGCAGCCGGCCCTCTTTGGCCAGTCGGGCACCGTAGATGCTGTGGGGTTCAAAGACGATGATGGTCAGATAGGCCGAGACCGAGACAATCATCAGCGGCAGCAGCAGACTGTAGCCGCCAGTCAGTTCGGCGATGAGGAAGATACCCGTCAGCGGGGCGTGCATGACGCCCGACATCACGCCGGCCATTCCCATCAGCGCGAAATTCTTCTCAGGCAGGTAGGTTCCTATCTGCTCAATGTTCCACAACCGCGAGAAGAGGAACCCCGCAAAGCAGCCAATAAACAGCGAGGGCGCGAATGTTCCGCCGCAGCCTCCGCCGCCGTTGGTGGCCGATGTTGCAAAGACCTTGGTCAGCAGGACCAACGCCAGATACGGCAAGAGCATTGCCGCCTGGCCAGCAAAGAGCGAGTTGTCGAGTATCTGATTCCAGTCGGCCTCCGTCTTTCCGTTAAGCAGCAGGTTAATGCTGGTGTAGCCCTCGCCGTAGAGAACCGGGAAGAGGAAGATGAGCAGACTGAGCAGCGTTCCGCCGATGGCCAGCCGCACGTGGGGCCGGTCCTTAAACCGTTCAAAGATGCCTTCGGCAAAGCTCATCGTGCGGATAAAGTAGAGCGACACCAGACCACACGAGATGCCCAGCAGCAGACAGGCCGGTATGCGCTCCACCGTCCAAACGTTGTCAAGGTGGAAGGTAAACAGGGCTTCATTGCCGCGGAAGATGTAGGTAAAGCAAGTGGCTGTAACACAGCTGATAAGGATGGGCAGCAGCGACGACATCGTCATGTCGATGAGCAGCACTTCGAGCGTGAAGACCAGTCCGGCTATCGGAGCCTTGAAGATACCCGCGATGGCTCCTGCAGCACCGCAGCCGACGAGCGTCATCAGCGTCTTGCGGTCGAGGTGGAACAGCTGACCGAGATTTGAGCCGATGGCCGAGCCTGTCAGCACGATGGGAGCCTCGGCTCCCACAGAGCCACCGAAGCCGATGGTGATGGCCGAAGCAATGACGCTCGACCAGCAGTTGTGCGACTTCAGGCGCGACTTGTTCGACGAGATGGCATAGAGAATGCGGGTAATGCCGTGCGAGATGTCGTCGCGCACGATGTAGCTCACGAAGAGCGACGTCAGGTAGATGCCCACGACGGGATAGACCAGATAGAGCCAGTTGGCGTGCGACCGCTCGAACTGAGAAGTCAGCAGGGCCACAATCAGGTTGATGATACTGTGCAGGATATAGGCTGCCACAGCGGCAAAGAAGCCCACGACGAGTGCCAGAACAAGCAGAAACATCTTGTCGCTGACGTGCTCCACACGCCAGTTATGTACCCGTTCTATCCATTTCTCATTACTCATCTTTTCAAATTACTTTTCACATCCCACTTTTCACTTCAATCGCCCGCGCCACAGTGTATGCCGTCGTCCACGCCGCCTGGAAGTTGAAGCCTCCCGTCACGCCGTCAATGTCGAGCACCTCGCCTGCGAAGTAGAGGTTCGGCACGTGGCGGCTTTCCAGCGTCGCGGGATTGACACTTGTCAGCGCGATGCCGCCGCAGGTGACGAACTCATCGCGAAAGGCAGCACGTCCCGCCGTCATGTAGCCATCGTTGGTCAGCACGTTCGCCAGGCGGTTCAGTTCCTTCTGGTTCAGGTTCTGCCAGCGGTTGGTGGCGCGCTCGCCCAGCGTCTTCCGCAGCAGAGATTCCCATAGCCGTGAGGGCAGTCCACAGGGACGGACACTCTGAAGCTGCTTCTGCGGATTCTGCTCCATCACTGCCTGCAAGGCCGACAGCGCCTCCGGCTCGCGGAGTCCCACCCAGTTGATACTCAGCGGCACCTTGTAACCGGCTTCGGCCAGATGGCGGGCGGCATAGCTCGACAGTCTCAGTACAGCCGGCCCGCTGACACCCCAATGGGTAATCAGCAGCGGACCGTCGGCACGCAGCTTGGTGCCGGGTATCATGGTCTGCGCCTGCTCCGCCACCGTTCCCATCAGCGCCGTCAGAGCCTCGTCGGCGATGCTCAGCGTGAAGAGCGACGGCACGGGCGGCACAATCTCATGGCCTGCGTCGGCCAGCCACCGCAGCCCCTCGGCTCGCGGCGAACCGCCTGTGCAGACGGCCACATAGTCGTAATCGGCCAGATCGGCAAGTGTCTCAATCTTCTTGCCCGTACATATTTTTATATTGTGGCGACGGGCCTCGCTCAGGAAGCAGTCGATGATGGTGTGCGAGTCCTGCGAAGCGGGAAAGACACAACCGTCGTCCTGCGTGACGAGCCTGACACCGTGACGCTCAAACCACTGGTAGGCATCGCGGCAGCCGAACTGACGGAACAGCCGCTTCAGCAGTCTGTGGCCGCGCGGATAGACCTGCGAGAGGTCGCCGACGCCGTCGAAGGTATTGGTGCAGTTACAGCGACCGCCGCCCGACACTTCGACCTTGGTCAGCACCCGCTGACTGCGCTCCAGGATGGTCACTTCCATCTGCGGAGCCATCTCCTTCAGGTTCACAGCCAGAAAGAATCCGGCTGCACCACCGCCTACGACCGCCGTCCGCATCACTTCCTGATAATGGCGACCTCGCCGCCCAGCCCAAGCTTGATGATGCTCGACGGCGTGTGGGGCTTATGCTCCTGTCGGCGGCTCCAGCAGACGTAGTCTACGGCCTCAACAATCCGGGGGTCGATGTCGCAGTAGTTCTGCGCCGCCGGCTCACCGCTGATGTTGGCCGACGTCGATACCAGTGCCTTCTGGAAACGGTAGCAGAGTTCCTTCGAGAAGGGCTCCTGCGTGATGCGGATACCTATCGAGCCGTCGTCGGCAATGAGGTTCGGTGCCAGGTTGACGGCACCGTCGAGGATGAGCGTCGTTGGCTTGCCGCCATCCTGCAGACTGTCTATCAGCTGCCAGGCCACATCGGGCACCTGGCGGACATAGCGCTGCAGGCGGGCGTCGCTGTCGACGAGGCAGATAAGTGCCTTCGAGTCGTCGCGCTGCTTAATCTCGTACACCCGCTTCACGGCCTCGGCATTGGTAGCATCGCAGCCGATGCCCCAGACGGTGTCCGTCGGGTAGAGTATCACCCCACCCTGCCGCAATGTCTCGACAGCCTTTCGTATGTCTTCTTCGCGTGTCATTAGAATTCTGATGTAAAGTGAAACTGTATGTGCTCGAAGTCCTGCTGCGCCATCGAGAGCATATAGCCGGAATCGGCGAGGAACACGTCGCGCCCCTCCTTGTCCTTGGCCATGTACTGGTACTTGCGCTTCTTGAAGGCTTCGAGCTCCTTCTCGTCGTCGCCCGAAATCCAACATGCCTTGTACAGGTGTACCGGCTCCCAGCGGCACTTGGCATTGTATTCATTCTCCAGCCGGTACTGGATGACCTCGAACTGCAGCTGGCCGACGGTGCCAATAATCTTCCGACCGTTGAACTGGTTGACAAACAGCTGGGCCACGCCCTCGTCCATGAGCTGGTCGATGCCTTTCTGGAGCTGCTTCGACTTCATGGGGTCGTCGTTCTCGATATACTTGAACAGCTCGGGCGAGAACGAGGGCAGTCCGCGGAAGTGGAGCTGCTCGCCCTCGGTCAGCGTGTCGCCGATCTTGAAGATGCCGCCGGTGTCGGGCAGTCCGACGATGTCGCCCGGCCAGGCTTCGTCGATGGTCGACTTGCGCTGAGCCATGAACTGCGTGGGCGAGGTGAAGCGCATCGTCTTCTGCTGCCGCACGTGCAGATAGGGCTGGTTGCGCTGGAACTTGCCGCTGCACACTTTGCAGAAAGCGATGCACGAGCGGTGGTTGGGGTCGATATTGGCTGTAATCTTGAAGATGAAGCCCGTAAACTTCTGCTCGCCGGGCTGCACCTCGCGCTCCTCGGCCTTCGTGGGCCGGGGCGACGGGGCAATCTCGACGAAGCAGTTCAGCAGCTCCTGCACACCGAAGTTATTCAGCGCCGAGCCGAAGAACACCGGGGCGACCTCGGCCTGACGGTAGGTCTCGACATCGAACTCCGGGTAGACACCGTCGATGAGTTCCAGGTCGTCGCGGAGCTTGCCGGCATCCTGCGCACCGACTCTCGAGTCCAGTTCTTCGCTGTCGATGTCAACCTCCACCTTTTCCGTGACGCGCTGCTTGTCGGGGGTGAAGAGGTCGAGCTTCTGCTCGTAGATGTTGTACACGCCCTTGAACTTCGCCCCTTGGTTGATGGGCCAGCTGAGCGGGCGTACCTTGATTTCCAGCTCCTGCTCAAGTTCGTCGAGCAGGTCGAAGGGGTCGCGGCCCTCGCGGTCCATCTTGTTGATGAAGATGATGACGGGTGTCTTTCTCATGCGGCAGACGGTCATCAGCTTGCGCGTCTGTGTCTCCACGCCCTTCGCACCGTCGACGACGATGATGGCCGAGTCGACGGCGGTAAGCGTGCGGAACGTGTCTTCGGCGAAGTCCTGGTGGCCCGGCGTGTCGAGTATGTTCACCTTATACTCCACGTCCTTGCCGTCGGGAGTATAGTCAAACTCCATGACCGACGTCGAGACCGATATGCCGCGCTGCTTCTCGATGTCCATCCAGTCTGAGGTGGCGGTCTTCTTGATCTTGTTGCTCTTCACCGCGCCGGCCACCTGTATCTGTCCGCCGAAAAGCAGGAACTTCTCGGTCAGCGTGGTCTTACCGGCATCAGGGTGCGAAATAATCGCAAACGTTCTTCTTCTTTCTATTTCTTGATTCATTACAAATTAGTTCTGACATTGTTACCAAACAATATTATATCAGCTGATTATTCAGTTTCTCAATGCACTCGGCCAGCGACTCCTCCCAGTAGGGGATTTCGATACCGTAGGTCTGCTTGATTTTCGTCTTGTCGAGCACTGAGTAGTGGGGACGGGCGGCGGGCGTGGGGTACTCCGACGTATGCAGCGGACGGACGGCGCACTGGGTGATGCCGGCTATGCGGTGGATGGCCTTCGTAAAGTCATACCACGATATAACGCCCTCATTGCTAAAGTGATAGACGCCTGGCTTCACGCCTTGGTTGATGACTGTCATGATGCAGACGGCCAGGTCGCGGGCGTAGGTGGGCGTACCTATTTGATCGAAGATGACGCCCAGCTGCGGGCGCTCGTTGCCGAGCCGGATCATCGTCTTGACGAAGTTGTTGCCAAAGGTTGAGTAGAGCCACGCCGTGCGGATGATCATGGTCTTGGCGCAGGCCTGCCGGGCGGCCTGCTCGCCGGCCAGCTTCGTGCTGCCGTAGACGCTGTTCGGACAGACGGGGTCGGTCTCGACGTAGGGTGTGTGGCTGGTGCCGTCGAAGACGTAGTCGGTCGAAATCTGTATCAGCCAGCCGCCGCGCCGCTCGACGGCCTCGGCCAGATAGCCCGGGGCCACGTGGTTCAGCCTGTCGCACAGCTCCTGGTTCTCCTCGGCCTTGTCGACGGCGGTGTAGGCCGCACAGTTGACGATGCCGTCAATCCGGTTGTGCTCTACGAAAGCTGCCACCGTCTCGCGGTCGGTGATGTCGAGTTCCTCTACGTCGGTATTAAAATAGGTGTGCTGGGGGTTGACCGCCTCCAGCAACTGCATCTCGTTTCCTAATTGGCCGTTACAGCCTGTAATCAGTATATTCATTATTCAAATTTGAGTCCTTCTTCCTTATCCTTTTTATAGTAGTCGGCGAGCATACCGATGAACGTTGAGATTTCCTTCACGGCGTGCTCGGTGTTGGGCGTTATCTCCTTCTTCTGCAGGCGCAGCATCATCACGCCGTAGAGCGAGTTGAAGCAGGTCTCAATCTCGTTCTCCTCGCGGTCGGCTCCGCGGCTGCGCAGCTCGACGATGAACGGCAGCACCTTGTAGTAGGCCGCGTTGTAGAACGGGAACTTCGGCGACTCGAGCAGCTGCTGGTGCAGCTCGGCGAGCATCTGGAGCGTCACCTTGTTGATCTGCAGGTGGCCCTGCTCGCGGCAGCCCTCCTGGTTCATCATGCGGATGAGGTTGCCAAACCAGTCGAGTTCCTCCTCCTTCTGCTCGTCGCTGTAGTCGAAGCGGGCCACGTACTCGCGGCGTATGCGGCCCAGCGAGCAGCCGAAGGCCCTGATGGTATCCTCGACCTGCCACATATACAGCAGGTACTCGGCAATGTTGTTCTTTCTTAATTCCTGAGCAATATACACGTTGTTACTATTTACGATTTGTCACCATCTCAGCAGGTTGGTCGTCGTGCCGATCAGCATGATGATTGAGCCGATGATGACGCCCACGCCGATGACCTGATTGATAATCTTAATGCCGTTCTCGTCGAACTTCGCGCGGATTTTGTCGACCAGCCACGTCAGTCCCCACCACCACAGCATTGCACCGCCGACGATGCTTGCAAAGCCTACCAGCATCTCGAACGAATGGTTGGGCAGCACGAAGGCGAACTGCGCATACATGGCGATGAAGAGGAAGATGATGAGCGGGTTGGAGAATGTCACGAGGAAGGCCGTCCACGTGTTGTACCAGAGTGTGCCCTTCTGCTGCCCTGACTGGTGCATCTTCTTCATCGGGTCGCTGTGGTATGTGTACAGGCCGAAGCAGAGCAGCATCAGGCTACCGGCTATCTGGAGATAGAAGCGGTTCCGGTCGTTGCTGATGAGGTCCATGACGAACGACATGCCGAAGCCGGCGATTCCTGCGTAGATGATGTCGCTCACGGCGGCGCCGATGCCCGTGGCCAGCCCGAACCAGCGGCCCTTGTTCAGCGTGCGCTGCACACAGAGTATGCCCACCGGCCCCATCGGCGCCGATGCAATCATCCCTATGAGCATGCCCTTGAAGATGAAGTCTAATATGTTGATGGGCACATGAAACGGCATTGCGACTGCAAAGGTACAAATAAATCCCCGAACGGCCAAGCAATTCTGTGATTGTTTTTAACTTAATGTCGCTTTAGCGCCTCAACCGGCGGCGTCGGGGGCTCTGTCACTACTGATTGTGGATTGCAGGATACATCCTACACTTCCTACACTCCCTACACCTGCCCGACTTTTTTAGGTGTAGGAAGTGTAGGAAGTGTAGGATATAAAGTGTGAATGACAACTATATATATATAGGCAAGGGGTAAGGAATAAGGGCTGCAACAGGGTTTTCGGGCTGGAACCGACACCTGAACCTACACCTGAGGTTGGAGGTTGAAGGTTGATGGGCTGAATGGGAAAAGGCGGCGGGTTTTGGACAAAACGCGGCGGGTTTTAGACAAAAGGCGGCGGGTTTTGCTGAAAAGGCGGCGGGTTTTGGCAGTCGGACGCCGAGGCAGGTGGTATTTTTCTTTTGCGCGACGTCGCCAGAACCACCGATTATTAGCAGCCCGCGCAATTCTAAAAAAATTCACGGTAATTGTTCGTTTAAATCGCAAATATTTCGTAACTTTGCCGCGCAAATGTACAGAAAACCCTAAAACGTTAAAATTATGAACGAACAGCAAGCAATAAAGCCATACGTGATTGGCTTGGACTTAGGAGGTACGAACTCTGTGTTTGGAATTGTCGACGCACGCGGCGACATCAAGGCAACGACGGCCATCAAGACCGGCGGCTATACCACGGCGGCTGACTACGTCGAGGCCTGCGTGGCGGCCCTGCAGCCCATCATCGAACAGGTGGGTGGCCTGGACAAGATCAAGGCGATGGGCATCGGTGCCCCCAACGGCAACTTCTACAACGGCACCATTGAGTATGCACCTAACCTGCCCTGGGCTCACGACGAGGTGGTCCCCCTGGCCAAGATGTTCAGCGAGCGGCTCGGCAACATACCCGTGGCGCTGACCAACGATGCCAACGCCGCCGCCCTGGGCGAGATGGTCTACGGCGTGGCACGCGGCATGAAGAACTTCATCGTCATCACGTTAGGAACGGGTGTCGGCTCGGGCATCGTGGTGAACGGACAGCTGCTCTACGGCCACGACGGCTTTGCCGGCGAGCTGGGCCACGTGACGATGGTGCGCGGCGCCGAGGGCCGCAGCTGCGGCTGCGGGCGCACGGGCTGCTTAGAGGCTTACTGCTCGGCAACGGGTGTGGCACGCACGGCCCGCGAACTGCTGGCCACGACCACGCGCCCGTCGCTGCTGCGCGAGATGAACCCCGACGACATCACGTCGCTCGACGTCTCGATTGCCGCCGGCAAGGGCGACGAGCTGGCCAAAGAGATCTACCAGTTCACGGGCAAGATGCTGGGCGAGGCCTGCGTCGACTTCACGGCCTTCTCCAGCCCTGAGGCGTTCATCTTCTTCGGCGGCATGGTAAAGGCCGGCGAGCTGATCATGAAGCCCATCCGCGAGGCATACGACGCCCACGTCATGAAGATTTTCCGCGGCAAGGCAAAGTTTCTCGTGAGCGGCCTCGACGGTGCCTCAGCCGCCGTGCTCGGCGCCTCGGCTATCGGGTGGGAAATCTGATTCGGCAATAAGCCCCCTAAGTTAGGGGGTTGGGGGTCTGAACAGGCGCAGATACCCCCCAATATGTTAACAATAAGGAATGGTCTGATAATCGCTTGTTCAGACCCTCAACCCCTAACTTAGGGGGCACAAACAAATGAAAGAAAAGAAATTATTGTTGGGCGACGAAGCCATAGCGCTGGGAGCGCTGCACGCCGGACTGTCAGGCGTATATGCCTACCCCGGCACGCCGTCGACCGAGATTACTGAGTTCATACAGGGCAATGCCCTGGCCAAGGAGCGCGGCGTACACAGCCGCTGGAGTACCAACGAGAAGACGGCCATGGAGGCCGCACTCGGCATGTCGTTCATGGGCAAGCGCGCAATGGTCTGCATGAAGCACGTCGGACTGAACGTCTGTGCCGACCCGTTTGTCAACAGCGGCATGACGGGCGTCAACGGAGGCGTCGTCGTCCTCGTGGCCGACGACCCGTCGATGCACTCCAGCCAGGACGAGCAGGACTCGCGCTTCTACGGCAAGTTTGCCCTCATACCGACGTTCGAGCCGTCGAACCAGCAGGAGGCCTACGACATGATGGCCGCCGCCTTCGACTACTCGGAGCGCGTGAAGCTGCCCGTGCTCATGCGCGTCACCACACGCATGGCCCACTCGCGCGCCGTCGTCGAGTGTGTTGACGAGCCACGTCAGCCGAACGAACTGAACTACGATGCCGAGGTCAAGAACTGGGTGCTGCTGCCCGTCAATGCCAAGAGGCGCAACGACATCGTCACCGCCCAGCAGACGCAGCTCGAGGATGACGCCACCGCATCACCTTATAATAAATATACGGACGGAGCCGACAAGTCGTTGGGCATACTGGCCAGCGGCATCGGCTACAACTACGTCATGGAGTGCTTCCCCGACGGATGCCCCTACCCCATCCTGAAAATCTCGCAGTACCCGCTGCCGAAGCAGCTGGTGCGCCGACTGATGGAGGAGTGCGGCCAGGTGCTCATCGTCGAGGAGGGACAGCCCTTCATCGAGGACATCGTGCGCGGCGTCTACGACCTGAAGAACGTCCACGGCAAGCTCGACGGCACGCTGCCCCGCACGGGCGAGCTGAACCCCGACTTCGTGAAGAAGGCCCTCGGCATGGAGGCCGGACAGTGCTTCGACCCGTGTGCCGACGTGGCCCCGCGCCCGCCCGCACTCTGCCAGGGCTGCGGCCACCGCGACGTCTACGCCGCCCTGAACGAGGTGCTGCGCGAGTACGACAACCCGCGCGTCTTCGGCGACATAGGCTGCTACACGCTGGGCTTCCTGCCCCCCTTCCGTGCCATCCACTCGTGCGTCGACATGGGCGCATCGATCACGATGGCCAAGGGTGCGGCCGACGCCGGACAGTGGCCCGCAATAGCCGTCATCGGCGACTCCACGTTCACCCACAGCGGCATGACCGGGCTGCTCGACGCCATCAACGAGAACGCCAACATCACCGTTATCATCTCTGACAACCTGACCACGGGCATGACGGGCGGACAGGACTCCGCCGGCACCAACAAGTTTGAGGCCATCTGCCGCGGACTGGGCCTGAGCGACGAGCACCTGAGAGTGGTCGTCCCCCTGCCGAAGAACATGCCGGAGATTACCCAGGCCATCCGCGACGAAATCAACTACAACGGCACAAGTGTCATCATTCCGCGACGAGAGTGTATGCAGACCCTGCAGCGCCACCTGAAGCAGAAGAAGGCACAAGCCAATTCGTAATTCGTAAAACGGTAAATCGACAATCATGAAGACTGACATCATACTTTGCGGCGTGGGCGGACAAGGCATCCTCTCAATCGCCACCATCATAGGCGAAGCCGCCATGAACGAGAACCTCTACATCAAGCAGGCCGAGGTACACGGCATGAGCCAGCGCGGCGGCGACGTGCAGTCGAACCTGCGCATTTCGAGCGAACCCATCTACAGCGACCTCATTGCACGCGGCTCCGCCGACGTCATCATCTCGATGGAGCCGATGGAGGCCCTGCGCTACCTGCCCTTCCTGGCAAAGGACGGCTGGATTATCACATCGGCAACGCCGTTCAAGAATATTCCCAACTACCCCGACATGGACGTCATCAACGCCGACCTCGACCGGCTGCCCAACGTCATACGCATCGACATCGAGCAGATGGCTAAGACGGGCGGTGTGCCCCGCTCGGCCAACGTCATCCTGCTCGGCGCTGCACAGAAGGCGCTCGGCATTGAGTATCAGAAGCTTGAGGACGCCATCCGTCGCGTCTTCGGGCGCAAGGGCGAGGCCGTCGTCGAGGCCAACATCAAGGCATTGGCATTAGGAAGGGAGGCTCAGAAATGAAACCGACACCCATCAAGAAGGAGATTGTCGACGGACTGATAGCCCAGATGGGCATTCAGGACTTCGCCAAGGCCACCATACGCGAGGTGAAGCAGGTGGCCGCCATGGCCGAGAAGGAAAGCGGCATCGAGTTTATCAAGATGGAAATGGGCATACCAGGACTCCCCGCCGCACAGGTGGGCGTCGACGCCCAGATCAAGGCCCTCAAGGACGGCATTGCCCACTCCTACCCCGACATTCAGGGCTACCCGGAGCTGAAGCAGCAGGCCTCACGCTTTGTCAAGGCGTTCATCGACGTCGACATCAAGCCCGAGGGCTGCGTCCCCGTCACGGGAAGCATGCAGGGCACGTTCGCCTCGTTCCTCACCTGCTCGCAGGCAGACAAGCGCCGCGACACCGTGCTCTTCATCGACCCGGGCTTCCCCGTGCAGAAGATGCAGCTGCAGGTGCAGGGCGTCAGCTACGAGACGTTCGACGTCTACGACTTCCGTGGCGAGAAGCTCGGCCCGAAGTTGGAAAGCTACCTGGCAAAGGGCAACATCTGCGCCATCGTCTACTCAAACCCCAACAACCCGTCGTGGGTCTGCCTGACCGAACAGGAGCTGCAGACCATCGGCGAGCTGGCCACACGCTACGACTGCATCATCATGGAGGACCTGGCCTACTTCGCCATGGACTTCCGGCAGGACCTCTCGAAGCCCTTCGAGCCGCCCTACCAGCCGTCGGTGGCACGCTATACCGACAACTATATGCTGCTCATATCGGGCTCGAAGGCGTTCAGCTATGCCGGAGAGCGCATCGGCGTGGTGTGCATCAGCGACAAGCTCTTCAGCCGACACTTCCACGACCTGGCCGCGCGCTACGAGGGACTGCCCTTCGGACTGGTCTTCTCGACCCGTATGCTCTACGCCCTCTCGTCGGGCACGAGCCACTCGGCACAGTATGCCCTGGCCGCCATGTTCCGCGCTGCCTGCGACGGCGAGTACGACTTCCGCAGCGAGGTGAAGGTCTACGGCGACCGAGCCCAAAAGCTGAAGGAGATTTTCCTGCGTCACGGCTTCCACATCGTCTACGACCGCGACCTTGACCGGCCCGTGGCCGACGGATTCTACTTCACCATCGGCTATAAGGGCATGACCAGCGGACAGCTCGCACAGGAGCTGATGTACTACGGTGTCTCGGCCATCTGCCTCATCACCACAGGCTCCCACCAGGAGGGGCTGCGCGTGTGTACGTCGTTCATCGAAGACCACCAGTATGCACAGCTCGACGAGCGCATGGCGGTCTTTGCCGAGAATAACCCGACATGAAAGCCCTGAAAGCCAAATATCTGCTTGTAGCAGCCGCAGTCTGCCTGCTGGCCATCGTCGGACTGGCCTACTTCTTCTTCCTGACGTCGTTCTCGACGAAGGACGAAACGCAGTACGTGTGCATCGACGACGACGACACCATCGACTCCGTGCTCTTCAAGATGCGACCCATTGCATCGGAGCACGCGCTGAGCGGATTCTCGACGCTGATACGCCACACCGACTACGCCAGCCATCCGCGCACGGGCCGCTACGCCATAGCGCCCGGCGAGAGCACGTTCTCGGTAATGCGCAAGATGAAGAACGGCCAGCAGGAGGCGGTGATGCTCACCATCCCCGAGTCGCGCACCATGCAGAAACTCGCTGCCGTGCTCGGAAGGAAGCTGATGATGGACTCCTTGGAGATAGCAGAAGCTCTCATCGACGACGAATACTGCCGGCGCTGGGGCTATGACACCTGCACCATCGCCGCACTTTTCGTGCCCAACACCTACGAGGTGTACTGGAACACAACGCTCGACCACTTCATGGAGCGCATGGTGAAGGAGCACGACAACTTCTGGAACAGCGAGCGCACGGCTAAGGCCGAGGCTGCCCAGCTGAGCCCCGACGAGGTGTGTACGCTGGCCAGCATCATCGACGAGGAGACGGCCAACAACGACGAGAAGCCGATGATAGCAGGCATGTACATCAACCGTCTGCACAAGGGTATGCCCCTGCAGGCTGACCCCACGGTGAAGTTCGCGCTGAAGAACTTCGAGCTGCGCCGCATCTATCACGACATGCTGTTCTACGACAGCCCATACAACACCTACCGCAACACTGGCCTGCCACCAGGCCCCATTAAGATTGCCTCGGTGAAGGGCATCGACGCCGTGCTCAACTTCGTCAGCCACGACTACCTCTACATGTGTGCCAAGGAGGACTTCTCAGGCACGCACAACTTTGCCATCAGCTATGCTGAGCACCTCCGCAACGCCGCCCGCTATGCTAAGGCGCTGAATGAAAGGGGAATCAAGTAAACCAAGAACCCTTCACTTTTTTGCTAAGCGCCTGCTAATCAATCTATTATGGTGAAGGGTTCTCTCTTCACCATTTTTATTTCGTCTTTCGCCGCCATTCACATGGTTTGGAGCCGCCATTCACCTCGTTTGGAGCCGCCATTCACCTCGTTTGGAGCCGCCATTCACCTCGTTTGGAGCCGCCATTCACCTCGTTTGGAGCCGCCAAATGAATTGCTGACCAAGGTCAGCAAAGCAAAAACCGCCGCCTCTCGTTCGTAAACCGCCACTTTATCCACAAGAACAGCCCCTTCATCAAGCCGTTTCCTTTGACAAAAAGCTGCGTCATCCGTACCAAAAAAACTATTCACCGTAAGACGTTATCTATCAAGTAATTACCGACTTTATGAATAGATTGAAACACAGCAGGAAAAAGTATAGTCTTTACTTTTTCTGTCATTTGCTTTAACACTAATAATGTGCTTACTGAGTATCTTCTATGGTCAGATAAATGAATAAAGCGGAAGACTACCTGAGAATTCGGCGATAGTTGTACATAGGTGATTAGGTACACACCAACAAATGAAAAAGCGGCAAAAGGTTTGGCGGTTTCAGGATTTTGCAGTACCTTTGCAGCGTAAAAAAGAAGATAGGTGAAATATGACAGAGAAAACAACCATTGAGAACGAGGAGAAGCGGTCTGTGAGCTTCGTAGAACAGAAAGTGATTGACGACCTGGCTGCCGGCAAAAACGGCGGTCGGCTGCAGACGCGATTCCCGCCAGAGCCTAACGGCTACCTGCACATCGGGCACGCCAAGGCCATTGCCATCGACTTCGGACTGGCCAAGAAATACGGCGGCGAGTGCAACCTGCGCTTCGACGACACGAACCCCGTAAAGGAGGACACCGAATACATTGAGAGCATCGAGCACGACATCAAGTGGCTGGGCTTTGAGTGGGCCAACGTCTACTACGCCTCCGACTACTTCCAGCAGTTGTGGGACTTCGCCGTGTGGCTCATCAAGCAGGGTCGCGCCTACGTCGACGAGCAGTCAGCCGAGGCGATTGCCCAGCAGAAGGGCACGACGACCTCGCCGGGCACCAACTCGCCCTTCCGCGACCGCCCCGTCGAGGAGAACCTCCAGCTTTTTGACTATATGAACAGCGGCCAGTGCGAACCGGGCACGCTGGTGCTGCGCGCCAAGATTGACATGGCTCACCCCAACATGCTGTTCCGCGACCCGCTCATCTACCGCGTGCTGAATATTCCGCACGTGAAGACCGGCTCGAAGTGGAACGCCTACCCGATGTACGACTTCACCCACGGTCAGAGCGACTACTTGGAGGGCGTCACCCACTCGTGGTGTACGCTGGAGTTCGTCGAACACCGTCCCCTCTACGACCTGTTTGTCACCTGGATGAAGGAGTGGCGCGGCGAGACCGACAACATCGAGGACAACCGCCCGCGCCAGACGGAGTTCAACAAGCTGAACCTGAACTACACGCTGATGTCGAAGCGCAACCTGCTGGCAATGGTCAACGAGGGCATGGTGAGCGGATGGGACGACCCACGAATGCCGACCATCTGCGGTCTGCGCCGCCGCGGCTACTCGCCCGAGAGTATCATCAAGTTTATCGATAAGATAGGCTACACGAAGCTCGACGCCCTGAACGACATGGCGCTGCTTGAGAGCGTCGTCCGCGACGACCTGAACAGCCGCGCCCAGCGCGTGGCCGCCGTGCTCGACCCCGTGAAGGTGGTCATCACCAACTACCCCGAAGGCCAGACCGAGATGCTGACCGCCGTGAACAATCCCGAGAACGAGGCCGACGGCACCCACGAGGTGGAGTTCAGCCGCGAGCTGTGGATAGAGCGCGACGACTTCCAGCAGGTGGCCGAGAAAAAGTTCATGCGCCTGGCCCCCGGCAAGGAGGTCCGACTGAAGAACGCCTATATCATCAAGTGCGACGAGGAGCACGCCTGCGACGTCGACGAGAACGGCAACGTCACCTGCATCTACTGCACCTACGACCCGGAGACGCGCAGCGGACTGCCCGGCGCCGACCGTAAGATCAAGGGTAAGACGCTGCACTGGGTATCGTGCCACAACGCCGTCCGCGCCGAAGTGCGGCTCTACGACCGTCTGTGGAAAGTGGAGAACCCACGCGACGAGATGGCTGCCATCCGCGAGGCGCAGCAGTGCGACGCCGTGACGGCCATGAAGCAGATAGTGAACCCCGACTCGCTGACCGTGCTCCGCAACTGCTACATCGAGCCGTTTGCCGCACAGATGAAGCCGCTGAGCTACCTGCAGTTCCAGCGCATCGGATACTTCACGCCCGACAGCGACTCGACGCCCGAGCATCCAGTGTTCAACAAGACTGTCGGACTGAAAGATACGTGGAAGAAGTGAGGAATTGAGCTGAATGGACGACGGGTACTTTGACGACGAGGAGTTCCGCGAGATGCTGGAAGACTATGAGCGGACGGTGAAGTCGGGACAGCCAGTATTCATGGATGTCGACGACCTGGCCGACGTGGCCGACTACTACCAGCAGGAAGGCCGCTACGACGACGCCAAGAAGGCACTCGACCGTGCCCTCGAACTGCAGCCCGACTCGGTGGTAGCCCTGAACTACCAGATACACAATGCCATCGACCGTGACGACTTCGAGTCTGCCGAGACCTACCTGTCACAGATTATCGACCACGACCTGCCCGAATACACCTACTGCAGGGCTGAGATATGGATAGCCCAGGAGGAAGTGGAGAAAGCCGACGAATACCTGCAGCAGCAGTTCAGGGAATGCCCGCTGGAGGAGTGTCAGGACTATGTGCTCGACGTTGTGAACCTCTATACCGACTACGGTTACAGCGAGAAGGCCATGGAGTGGATGATGCGCGCCAAGCAGGACGGCAGCGACGACTTCAAGGAGATGATGGGCCGCACGCTGTTCGGACTGGGCAAGTACGACGACTCCGAGCGCATCTTCAATGAGCTGATCGACCGCGACCCCTACCAGAAGCGTTACTGGAACGCGCTCGCCAGCACACAATATATGAAAGAGGACTACAGTGCCTCGGTGACCAGCAGCGAATACGCCATTGCCATCGACCCGGAAGACACTGATGGCATACTGGCCAAGGCCAACGGCCTTTACCGCTTGGAGAACTACAAGGAGGCACTCGACTTCTACCGCCGCTACAGCGAGAAGGTGCCCGACGACGAGTTCGGACTGATGTATCAGGGCACGTGCCTCATCAACCTGGGCCAATATGAGGAAGCCGTCAAGCAACTGCTCGAAGCCGAGAAGACGGCCCCCGACGACTCGCCCTACCTCGTGGAAATCTATCAGGAGCTGGGCTTCGCTTACAGCGAACTGAAGATGCCCGAGACGGCGCTCTACTATATCGACCAGACCGAAATGCTGGACTGTGACCACGTGGACATGCTCGTCGTGAAAGGGCACATCCTGTTAGGCAACGGTAAGCTCCAGGAGGCAGAGGAGATGTTCCGCCAGGCTGTGAAGCTGTCTGAGAACAACCTGCGCACTGTCCTGCGCATCATTGTGTCGCTCTACGACAATCACTATGTCGAGGCCGCCTACAAGATGTTCAAAAGTTTCTTCAAGTACATCGACAGTGACTGGAACGAAGGCTTTGGATACATGGCGCTCTGCTGCTACGAGATGAAGCGCGACCAAGAGTTCCTGGACTATCTGGAACTATGCTGCAAGCGCAATCCCGACGAGGCTAAGTTGGTGCTCTCGCACCTCTTCCCTGAGGGGATGAAGCCCGAGGACTACCACGGATATATGGTGAAGGAACTGAAGAAGTGAGAACTGAAAAGTGATGAATATACTTAGCACACTGTTGAGCAACCTGAATTATCCGACGATATTCCTGCTGATGCTGCTGGAAAGCACCGTCGTACCCGTACCGTCGGAGTTCGTGGTGACACCTGCGGCCTACCACGCCGCCGGCGGTTCGCTGAACGTTCTGCTGATTATCTTGTTTGCTACCATCGGTGCCGACGTCGGCGCCTCCATCAACTACTTCGTTGCCCTCTACGTCGGACGGCCAGTGGTCTACCGCTTTGCCAACAGCCGCCTCGGCCACCTCTGCCTGCTCAACCAGCAGAAGATAGAGAAGAGCGAGCGCTACTTCGACGACCACGGCGTGGCCGCCACGCTGACGGGGCGCTTCGTTCCCGTCATCCGCCACCTTATCAGCATTCCTGCCGGCCTGGCACGGATGAACTACTGGAAGTTCCTGCTCTTTACCACCATCGGCGCCGGCGGCTGGCACTCGTTACTGGCCGCCCTGGGCTGGTATCTGCACGCCATCGTGCCCGAGGAGCAGCTGAACGACACTATCAGCGAGTATGCAGAGTACATCAAGCAGGTTATTGTCGGCCTGCTGCTCTTTGCTGTCGCATTCCTTATTATCAAGCATACTTTAAAGAAAAAGATTGTTGAGCATGAAACAGATTAACAACCATTTAGTCATTATGGCAGGCGGCGTCGGCAGCCGCTTCTACCCCATGAGCACCGCTGACCATCCCAAGCAGTTCATCGACGTGCTCGGCACGGGCAAGTCACTGCTGCAAATGACGGTCGAGCGGTTCGGCAACCTCATCAAGCCAGAGAACATCTGGGTGGTCACCAACCAGAAATACGCCGACATCGTAGCTAGCCAGCTACCCGACATGCCTCACAGCAACATTCTCTACGAGCCGTGCCGCCGCAACACTGCTCCCTGCATCGCCTATATATCATGGCGCATCAAGTCGAAAGACCCGAAGGCCAACGTCGTCGTGACGCCATCCGACCATATTATCTTGGACGTCAAGGAGTTCCAGCGCGTCATTAAAGAGTGTATGAACTTTACCTGCGACACCGATGCCATCGTCACGCTCGGCATGAAGCCCAACCGCCCTGAGACGGGCTACGGCTACATCCAGGCCAACCTCGCCGTCCACTCGCTGCGCAACAAGGGCGTGTTCCACGTCGACTCCTTCCGCGAGAAGCCCGACTTAGAGACGGCCCAGCAGTACATCAAGCAGCCTAACTACTACTGGAACGCCGGCATCTTCATCTGGAACATCAACACTATCGTCAATGCCTTCCGTATGTACCAGCCGACAATGGCGAAGCTTTTCGAGTCGATGCTTCCCTTCTACGGCACCGACAAGGAGCAGGAGCTGATCAACCAGCGGTTCCCCGAGTGCGAGAGCATCTCTGTCGACTATGCCATCATGGAGAAGGCCGAGGAAATCTTCGTCTGCCCCGCCGACTTCGGCTGGAGCGACCTCGGTACGTGGGGCTCGCTCCACCAGCAGAGCCACAAGGATCTCTACGGCAACGTCTGCATCGGTCAGGACATCAATATGTTCGAGAGCCACAACTGCATCGTCCACACCACGCAGGAGAAGCGTGTGGTCATCCAGGGTCTGGAGGGCTACATCGTCGCCGAGTGTAACGACACCTTATTGATATGTAAGCTGTCAGAGGAACAGCGCATCAAGCAGTTCAGCGGAGAGTCATAACATTAAAATCGGAATCTCGATATTTCGAAACATCGAAAAAAGAAAAAACCAAATATGGAAGAAAAGAAAGTTGCCCTTATAACCGGTATCACGGGACAGGACGGAAGCTACCTGGCAGAGTTTCTCATTGAGAAAGGCTACGAAGTACACGGGCTCTTGCGCCGCTCGTCGTCGTTCAACACCGCCCGCATCGAGCATCTCTACCTCGACGAGTGGGTGCGCGACATGAAGAAAACCCGCCTCGTCAACCTCCACTGGGCCGACATGACCGACTCGTCATCGCTCATCCGCGTCATCTCGAAGGTGCGCCCGACGGAAATCTATAACCTCGCCGCCCAGAGCCACGTGAAGGTGTCGTTCGACGTGCCCGAGTACACCGCCGACACCGATGCCAACGGCGTGCTCCGCCTCCTGGAGGCCGTGCGCATCTGCGGGCTGGCCGACACGTGCCGCATCTACCAGGCCTCTACCTCCGAGCTCTACGGCAAGGTGCAGGAGGTGCCCCAGTCAGAGACGACGCCGTTCTACCCCCGTTCACCCTACGCCGTGGCCAAGCTCTACGGCTTCTGGATCATGAAGAACTACCGCGAGTCATACGGAATGTTCTGCTGCAACGGCATCCTGTTCAACCACGAGTCGGAGCGCCGGGGCGAGACCTTCGTCACCCGCAAGATCACGCTGGCCGCCGCCCGCATAGCCCAGGGCTATCAGGACAAGCTCTATCTCGGCAACCTGAACTCGCTGCGCGACTGGGGCTACGCCAAGGACTACATCGAGTGTATGTGGCTCATCCTGCAGCAGCCCGAGCCCGACGACTTCGTCATTGCCACGGGCGAATATCACACCGTGCGCGAGTTCTGCACGCTGGCATTCCGCGAGGCAGGCATCGAACTGGAGTGGCGCGGCGACGGCATCGACGAGAAGGGCTACGACCGTGCTACGGGCCGCGCGCTGGTCGAGGTCGACCCGAAGTACTTCCGCCCCGCCGAGGTCGACCAGCTGTTAGGCAACCCCGCCAAGGCCAAGGCCAAGCTCGGCTGGAACCCGCAGAAGACGTCGTTCGAGGACCTGGTGAAGATCATGGTCAGCCACGACATGAAGTTCGTGAAGAAGTTGTTCATCAAAGCACACATGGACGATGCTCAGTAAGGACAGCAAGATATACGTTGCGGGCCACCACGGACTGGTAGGCTCCGCCATCTGGAACAACCTGCTGCAGCGGGGCTACACCAACCTCGTGGGCCGCACGCACAGGGAGCTTGACCTGACCGATCAGGTGGCCGTCCGCCGGTTTTTCGACGACGAGCAGCCTGACGCCGTCGTGCTGGCCGCCGCCTTCGTGGGCGGCATCATGGCCAACTCGCTCTACCGTGCCGACTTCATCATGCAGAACATGAAGATTCAGTGCAACGTCATCTCCGAAGCTTACGCCCACGGCGTGAAGAAGCTGCTCTTTCTCGGCTCGACGTGCATCTACCCGAAGAACGCGCCGCAGCCCATGAAGGAGGACTGCCTGCTGACGTCGCCCTTGGAGTACACCAACGAGGAGTATGCCATCGCCAAGATTGCCGGGCTGAAGATGTGCGAGTCCTACAACCTGCAATACGGCACCAACTACATCGCCGTGATGCCCACCAACCTCTACGGCCCCAACGACAACTTCCACTTGGAGAACTCCCACGTCATGCCCGCCATGATGCGCAAGGTCTATCTGGCCAAGCTCATCCACGACGGCGACTGGCAGGCCATCCGCCGCGACCTCGACATCCGTCCGGTAGAGGGCTTCGACGGGTCGTCACAGCGTGACGACATAGAGAACATACTGGCGAAGTACGGTATATATAATAATAAGGTGGTGCTCTGGGGAACGGGCACGCCCCTGCGCGAGTTCCTCTGGAGCGAGGACATGGCCGACGCCTCTGTCCACGTGCTGCTGAACGTCGACTTCGCCGACATCATCGGCATCGAGAAGTACTCCAGCGTACACTACGGCACAGCCGTCGACGGAGCCGTCGACCGCAACCACTCGGCCGGCCGCGGCGGAGCCATCCCGAAGTTAGGCGAGATCCGCAACTGCCACATCAACGTGGGCACGGGCAAGGAACTGACCATCCGGCAGCTGTCAGAGCTGGTGGTCAAGGCCGTAGGCTTCGAGGGCACCGTGGAGTTCGATGCCACCAAGCCCGACGGCACCATGCGCAAGCTCATCGACGTCGAGAAGCTCCACTCCCTCGGCTGGACGCACAAGGTTGAGATTGACGACGGCGTGAACCGCCTCTTCCAGTGGTATAAGGAGTCGCTGGCGGGGAAGTGAAAAGGAATTACTAATAACAAATACAGTAAAAAGAGAATGACCATCAACAACACAATCATTGGTTCCAAAATCAAGGGAATCAGAGAGACAAAGAACCTCAGCATTGAGGAGATTGCCGAGCGTAGCGGTCTGTCGGCAGAACAGATCATATCTATTGAGAACGACCAGAACCTCCCGTCGTTGGGGCCGCTGATTAAGATAGCCCGCGCCTTGGGTGTGCGCTTAGGCACATTCCTTGACGACAGCGACGCCTTGGGGCCTGTGGTGACACGCGCCGCCGACCGCGAGCGCAAGACGAGCATCAGCTTCTCGAACGGTGCCACCGATGCCCGCAGGCACATGGAGTATCACCCCCTGGCCCAGCAGAAGGCCGGCCGACACATGGAGCCGTTCATCATCGACATCAACCCTGCCGAGGCTCCCGACTATCAGCTCTCGGCCCACGAGGGCGAGGAGTTCATCTACGTCATGGAGGGCGAGATTGAGCTTGCCTATGGCAAGGACACCTACCATCTCGCCGAGGGCGACACCATCTACTATGACTCCATCGTGAAGCACCACCTTCACGGTGCCGCAGGCAAGCAGGCCAAGATTCTGGCACTTATCTATATACCGTTTTAGAAGACCCACCCCCTGCCCCTCCCTGTAGGGAGGGGAGAAATATGTTTTTCTGCGAATGGGATACAAAACAGCTTCACCCGACAGGTACGGCTTGTTAAAAGAATATGCAAGAGAGAATAGGAAGAATTCTACCCTCGCAGAGGAATTGTTATGGGATGCCTTGCGTAGAAATGCTATAGGAGTTAGATTCCTTCGTCAACATATCATCGGTGACTATATCGTTGATTTTGTTTCCAGACACGACGGTCTGGTGATAGAGGTTGACGGCGGATACCACTCAGAACCCAGACAGCAGGAAGACGATAAAGTCAGGGAAGAAAGGCTCGAAAACATGGGATATCACATTATGCGATTTAAGAACGAAGAAGTACTTAATGATATTGACAACGTAATACAACAAATAGAAGAATATTTCAATGGAACAGAATAATAATAGCAATTCCGCCCCCAATGTATATTCCCCCCTCCCTCACAGGGAGGGGCAGGGGGAGGGTCTGCAGGCTCGTCTTGACATGGCAGGCCGTCCGCTGCCTGACCGCACCTACCCCGCCGAGACGAAAGAGGACGGCTACCAGCTCTGGGAGCGCACACTCGGAGAGTGGCTCGAACACTGGGCAGAGACCACGCCCGACAAGGAGTACATCGTCTACAGCGACCGCAACCTGCGCTTCACATGGTCGAAGTTCAACGAGCGCGTCGACGACCTGGCCAAGGGCCTCATCGCCATCGGCGTGACCAGAGGCTCTAACGTCGGCATCTGGGCTACTAACGTGCCCGACTGGCTGACGTTCCTCTACGCCACGGCCAAAATCGGCGCCGTGCTCGTCACGGTGAACACCAACTACAAGCAGAACGAGCTGGAGTATCTCTGCAAGGACTCCGACATGCAGACGCTCTGCATCACCGACGGCACGTGGGACTGCAACTACGTCGACATGACCTACACCATGCTGCCCGAGCTGAAGACCTGCGAGCGCGGCCACCTGAACAGCGAGCGCTTCCCCCACCTGAAGAACGTCGTCTACATCGGCATGGAGAAGTACCGCGGTATGTTCAACACCGCCGAGCTGCTGCTCCTCGGCCAGAACGTCGAGGACGAGACGCTCCTCGAGCTGAAGCGCCAGGTGTCGTGCCACGACGTCTGCAACATGCAGTACACCAGCGGCACCACGGGATTCCCCAAGGGCGTCATGCTCACACACTTCGGCATTGCCAACGACGGCTACTTCACCGGCGAGAACATGGGCTTCACCCAGGACGACAAGCTCTGCGTCTGCGTGCCACTGTTCCACTGCTTCGGCGTGGTCCTCGCCACGATGAACTGCCTCACCCACGGCTGCACCGAGGTCATGGTCGAGAAGTTCGACCCCCTCGTCGTCCTCGCCTCCATCCATAAGGAGCGGTGTACGGCCGTCTACGGCGTGCCGACGATGTTCATTGCCGAGCTGAACCACCCGATGTTCGATATGTTCGACCTCACCTGCCTGCGCACCGGCATCATGGCCGGCTCGCTCTGCCCCGTAGAGCTGATGAAGCAGGTCTCTGAGAAGATGTATATGACCATCACGTCCGTCTACGGCCTCACCGAGTCGTCGCCCGGCATGACGCAGACCTGCCTCAACGACACCTTCGAGCAGCGATGCACCACCGTGGGCCGCGACTTCCCCTTCGTCGACGTGAAGGTGCTCAACCCCGACACCGGCGAGGAGTGCCCCGTCGGCGTGCAGGGCGAGATGTGCTGCAAGGGCTTCAACGTGATGAAGGGCTACTACAAGAACCCTGCTGCAACGGAAGAGGTCATCGACAAGAACGGCTACCTGCACTCCGGCGACCTCGGCATGAAGGACGAGCAGGGCTTCTACAAGATTACCGGCCGCATCAAGGACATGATCATCCGCGGCGGCGAGAACATCTACCCGCGCGAGATCGAGGAGTTCCTCTACCACATGCCCGGCATCCGCGACGTTCAGGTGGCCGCCGTGCCGTCGAAGAAGTACGGCGAGGCCGTCGGCGCCTTCATCATCCTCGAGGAGGGGGCCAAGATGGAGCCCGAGGACGTGCAGGAGTTCTGCCGAGGCAAGATTGCCCGCTACAAGATTCCCAAGTACGTCTTCTTCATCGACCAGTTCCCACTGACCGGCTCAGGCAAGATCCAGAAGTTCAAACTGAAGGAGATGAGCCTCGAACTGTGCCGCCAGCAGGGCATCGAGGTTATCTAAAACGAAAACAAGCAATACACATATTACCAGACAGTTATGAAGTACTACAGTACTAACGGAAACGCACCCGTTGCCGACCTTCACAAGGCGGTGGTAAAAGGACTGGCAGAGGACCGCGGTCTCTACATGCCACAGCAAATCAAGCATCTGCCGAAGGCTTTCTTCGACAACATTCACGACATGGAGTTCCAGGACATCGCCTACAACGTGGCCAGTGCCTTCTTCGGCGAAGACATCGACCTCGACGCCCTGCAGGACATCGTCTACGACACGCTCCGGTTCGACTGCCCCGTCGTCGAGGTCAGCGACAGCATCTACGCACTCGAACTCTTCCACGGACCCACACTCGCCTTCAAGGACGTCGGCGCACGATTCATGGCCCGCCTGCTGCAGTACTTCATACGCATGGAGGGCAAGAGCGACCTGGTGAACGTCCTCGTCGCAACCTCCGGCGACACCGGCTCGGCCGTGGCCAACGGATTCCTCGGCGTCGAGGGCATCCACGTCTACGTGCTCTACCCCAAGGGAAAGGTCAGCCCCATACAGGAGTGCCAGTTCACCACGCTCGGCCAGAACATCACGGCGGTCGAGGTCGACGGCGTCTTCGACGACTGCCAGCGCCTCGTGAAGTCGGCCTTCATGGACGACGAGCTGAACAAGCACATGAAGCTCACGTCGGCCAACTCCATCAACGTGGCCCGCTTCCTGCCCCAGGCGTTCTACTACTTCAACGCCTACGCACGGATGAAGGCGCTCGGCAAGGCCGGCGAACTGGTGGTCTGCGTGCCCTCGGGCAACTTCGGCAACATCTGCGCCGCCCTCTTCGGCCACGAGATGGGGCTACCCGTCAAGCGGTTCATCGCCGCCAACAACGCCAACGACGTCTTCTATAACTATCTGCAGACGGGCCAGTACGAGCCCAAGCCATCGGTACAGACGCTGGCCAACGCCATGGACGTGGGCGACCCCTCGAACTTCGCCCGCATCTACGACCTCTACAAGGGCAGCCACGAGCGCATCAGCAGCCTCATCAGCGGCGCCACCTACACCGACGACCAGATACGCCAGACCATGCGCCAGTGCTACGAGGCGACGGGCTACGTGCTCGACCCCCACGGTGCCTGCGGCTATCAGGCCCTCGCCGACGGACTGCAGGAGGGCGAGGTCGGCGTGTTCTGCGAGACGGCGCACCCCGCCAAGTTCAAGGAGAAGGTCGACGACATCCTCGGTATCGACGTCGAGATTCCCGAGCGCCTGGCCGCCTTCATGCGCGGCGAGAAGCAGAGCGTCCCGATGACCAAGGAGTTCGGCGACTTCAAGCAGTATCTGCTACAGCAGTAAGCACATTGGAAAAGGAGCGGCCAGTCGCTCCTTTTCTTTTTATTCACCCTCATACACCGTCGGGTCGTCGATGCCCGCCTCAGCCAGCGCCTCGCGCCGCTCGACGCACGTGCCGCAGCGGCCGCAGTGGCGCTCGCCGCCCTTGTAGCACGACCACGTCTCGGCGTAGTCGATGCCAAGTTCGCGGCCACGGGCAGCTATCTGCGCCTTCGTCAGGTTGGTAAACGGGCAGAGCAGCGTAATGCCGGGATAAGTCCCCGTGCGGGCAGCCTCGCTCATGGCCGCCACAAACTCCGGCCGGCAGTCGGGGTAGATGGTGTGGTCGCCGCCGTGGTTGGCCATCATCACGTGCTTCAGACCGCGGCTCTCAGCCAGTCCGACGGCCACCGAGAGCATGATGCCGTTGCGGAAGGGCACGACGGTCGACTTCATGTTTTCGTCGGCATAGTGCCCCTCGGGAATGGCGGCGGCACCCTGCAGCAGCGAGCTCTCGAAATACTGCGCCATGAACTGCAGGGGAATCACCAGATGCTCGATGCCCAACCGCTCGCAGTGGAGCCGTGCAAAGGGAATCTCACGCGCATTGTGGTTCGACCCGTAGTCGAACGAGACGGCCAGGGCGATGCGCTCCTGCTCGTCGTAAAGCAGCGTCACGGAGTCCATGCCGCCGCTGAGAATAATCACTGAGTCTTTCATATCGTCGGCAAAAGTACGAATAATCTGCGACATGACATCATCATCAGGCCCATTTTAACATTCTACGCGCGCGCACGTTGATTGCGAATTGTCATTATGAACCTACACTTCCTACACTTCCTACACCTGCGCCAAGACTGCATATCTATTCGCCGGAATGTATATTTAATCGAAACCACTGAAAAATAGCCGCAAGCCGATAGGATTCCGCCTAAAAGCGGCACTTTTTCGGAAAAAGGCGGCGGGTTTTGCGAAAAAGGCGGCGGGTTTCAGACGAAAAGCGACGCCCGGCAAACTGCATGAATATTCAGGACGACAGGACGGCAGAACTAACGGCGAATCATCGCCAGGTGTAGGTTCAGGTGTAGGTTCAGGTGCAGGTTCGCCGTCCGTAACCGACTGATAATGAGTTCAGGTGTAGGAAGTGATGGTTCTTTCACCCCATTGCCTATTCATTATACGCGCGTGCGTATGTCAAAAATACTAAAATGTTTGGTGGTTTCCGAAGAAATGATTACCTTTGCAGCAAACTTTTCGTTACGACGAAAGCAAACAGCCCAAACACCCGTCGGCGCAAGCCATTACGGGTCAACGGGAATGGCCGCCGAAAGAAAGCAGCATGACTCTGACTAATTTAATATTCATCTATAAAACATTTAACGAAACATGAACAAAAAACTACATTTCAAATCATTGCTCCTGCCCTCATAGTTGGAAGTACGAGTGTATGGGCAAATGAGGTTAGTATTTCCATATCGGATTATGCAACAAGTAACAATTGGCAAAATAGTCAGGCCTATCCTACTGTATCTATTAACTCCGTTGTTTCAGCAACAGGCCTCGATAACGGTAATAACAGTAAATATTATTCAAGTAATAATAGTTGGCGTCATTATGAAGCTGACGGTGGTACGGTAACAATTGCCACGACAAGTGGAAAGTTGAATTCGGTTACAATTACATATACGGCTGGAAACAGTGGTGTATTGAAATACAACGATTCTAATGTTGCTTCTGGTGACATTTGCTCAGAAGTTGATGGGAAGACATCCGTGACTTTTACCGTAGGACATAGTTCAGGAACAAAGAACGGTAATGTTCAGATTACAAATATTAAAGTTGTCTATACTTCTGATGGCAGTGACGCACCCACATGTGAGGCTCCTACATTCTCTATTGAATCCGGCAGCTACACCTCTGCTCAAAGCATAGAAATCAGCACCACCACCGAGGGAGCAAAAATCTATTATACTCTTGATGGAACAGATCCGACAGATAGCAGCACTGAATATCAAGGGGCTATCGAAGTTTCTGATGATGCTACCATCAAGGCGATTGCCTATTTGGGAAGTGTTAAGTCAAGCATCTCTGAGATAACGATTACCATTGCTGCAGGTGCTACATTCATACTGAACGACAAAGATGCAATCGAAGCTTTGGGAATTGAACTTCCAGAAGCTGGCCAAGGAACAAAGGTTGAATCAATTGAAAAAGACGGAATATTTATTGCAGCCACGACAGCTGAAGGGAAAACAGATACTCGTATCTTCCAAGGCAGTGGGAATAATAAAGGCAATTATGATTTCCGTATTTATGTTGGCGGAACGCTTACATTCACTGCAGGTTCTTATTATATAAAGAGCATTGTGTTTACTGGTAAGGATCTCGGTTATTTACAAGGTAACAATTATGGGGCAAGCAAATGGACTGGTTCGGCGAAATCAGTCACTTTGACAGCCACAGGAACTGCAACCATCTATACCATTACTGTCACCTACGGCAATCCCCCTGCTGTTGAGGCTCCCGTATCGACTGTACAGTCTGGAACTTATTACGAGTCCCAGAGCGTAAAGCTGACCAGTGCTACAGAAGGTGCCAAGATTTACTATACCACTGATGGCTCCGACCCGACAACCAAAAGCACGGAATATACCAAACCCATTGACGTGACGGAGACAACTACCATCAAGGCCATTGCCGCGACATCCGATGCCGTCTCAACTGTCACGACAATAGCAATTAAACTCCTGCTCCCATTTGAAATCACGCTGACTAAGGACATGGAGACATATTGCAGCGCTATTCCTGTTGACTTCAGCGAGTCCGGCCTTACAGTTTACACAGCTAAGGTGGCCGACGGTGTTGCTGTTCTGACTGAGGTGGAAAGTGGCCAGGTTCCTGCCACCAGAGGCGTCATCCTGAAGGGTGCAGCTGGCACTGCCTACACAGTCAAGCCCATCGAGTCGGCCCCGTCGCTTTCTAACAACGAACTGTATGGTATTACAAGTGATGGGAAGGTTTCGTATGAATTTGATAAGTATTTCTGCTACATCTTCCAAGATGGAGTCTTCAAGAAAGCTACGGAAGCCAAGCTGAAGGGTGGCAAGGCATATCTTAGGACAACATACGACATCACCGCTGCCGGTGCCCGCGAACTAAAGGTTGTCTTCGAGGGCGAGGCTACCGGCATCAAGGCCGTCGAGACGGTTGCCGACCAGAACGTCTACGACCTGCAGGGCCGCAAGGTGGCTGTCGCACAGAAGGGCCTGTACATCGTGAATGGCAAGAAAATGTTTGTTAAATAATTAGAGAAGGAGGAAAACGTTATGAAGAAATACGACAAGCCCAGCATTGAAGTGCTGGAAGTAGAGACTGAGCAGCTGATGGATGTCAGCATCGTTAACGAGGATGCCGTGGTGGAAGAAAAT
This sequence comes from uncultured Prevotella sp., assembly GCA_905235325.1. Taxonomy (GTDB): domain Bacteria; phylum Bacteroidota; class Bacteroidia; order Bacteroidales; family Bacteroidaceae; genus Prevotella. Next base: position 33,675 of record CAJOLE010000031.1, read on the forward strand.
GGCTACTACAGGGACAGCCGCTTCATCATCTTTAACGAATAATAACCGGAGAGACAACACATCTTTATAAACAGTAAAAACTCAAATCATGACAATCAACGAAATGAACTTTGCCGGTAAGAAGGCAATCGTGCGCGTTGACTTCAACGTGCCCCTCGACGAGAATGGTAAGATTACTGACGACACCCGCATCCGCGGCGCACTGCCCACGCTGAAGAAGATTCTGGCCGACGGCGGCGCCGTAATCATCATGTCGCACATGGGCAAGCCCAAGGGTAAGGTGAACCCGAAGCTCTCGCTGGGCCAGATCCGCGAGGCCGTGGAGAAGGCCCTGGGCGTTCCCGTAGCTTTCGCTCCCGACTGCGCCAAGGCTCAGGAGGCTGCCGCCGCCCTGAAGATGGGCGAGGCTCTGCTGCTCGAGAACCTGCGCTACTATCCCGAGGAGGAAGGCAAGCCCGTGGGCATCGAGAAGACTGACCCCGCCTACGACGACGCCAAGAAGGCCATGAAGGCCCAGCAGAAGGAGTTTGCCAAGACGCTCGCCTCGTATGCCGACTGCTACGTGATGGACGCCTTCGGCACGGCTCACCGCAAGCACGCCTCTACGGCTGTCATCGCCGACTACTTCGACGCTGACTCGAAGATGCTCGGTCTGCTGATGGAGAAAGAGGTGCAGGCCGTCGACAACGTGCTCAGCAACATCAAGCGCCCGTTCGTGGCCATCATGGGTGGCTCGAAGGTCAGCTCGAAGATCGGCATCATCGAGAACCTGCTCGGCAAGGTCGACAAGCTCATCCTCTGCGGCGGCATGACCTACACCTTCGCCAAGGCTCACGACGGCGAAATCGGCAACTCCATCGTCGAGCTCGACAAGCTGGATGTTGCCCTCGGCGTTGAGGAGCTGGCCAAGAAGAACGGCGTTGAGCTGGTGCTCGGCAGCGACTGCACGGCCACCAACGGCCTCGACTTCGGCACGATGACCGTCAAGGAGGGTGCCGAGATTATCACCTGCCCCGCCAACAAGGTGCCCGCAGGCTTCGAGGGCGTCGATGCCGGCCCTGCCTCTCAGGAGGACTTCCGCAAGGCCATCGACGGTGCCAAGACCATCCTGTGGAACGGCCCCGCCGGCGTGTTCGAGTGCGACGCCTTCACGGCCGGCAGCCGCGCCATCGGCGAGGCTATTGCCAAGGCTACGGCTGAGGGTGCCTTCTCGCTGATTGGCGGTGGCGACTCTGTGGCCTGCGTCAACAAGTTTGGTCTGGCCGACCAGGTGAGCTACATCTCCACTGGCGGCGGCGCCCTGCTCGAGGCTATCGAGGGCAAGGTGCTCCCCGGCGTGGCTGCCATCAAGGGCGAGTAAGTTCGCCCCCCTACCCTGACTAAAAAAAAGCTCACCGTCTTGGTGAGCTTTTTTTATTCAGTCGGCCTTCTTGGCTGCCTTGGCTGCCTTGTCGGCTGCTTTCTGCGCGGCCTGCTGCGCCTTGATCGACTTGGCCTGCAGCTTCAGGTCGCTAGGATTCTCGGCTGCCTTCTGTACGGCCTTCTGAGCTTTCTTCTGAGCATCTTCGGCCTTGTTCTGAGCCTTCTTGGCCTGGTCGGCCAGCTTCTTCTGCTTCTCGGCCTCCTTATGCTTCTTCTCGGCTTCCTTTTCTCTCTTCTTGGCTTCCTTCTCCTGTTTCTTCTGAGCCTTTTCAGCATCCTTAGCCTCCTTCTCGGCCTTCTTGGCTTGCTTCTCGGCTTCCTTCTGAGCCTTGGCCTGCTCCTTCAGGGCAGCCTGCTGCTCGGGCGTCAGCACATCCTGTGCCTGAACGCTCTGCGCTGCCGTCAGCATACCGACGGCCAGCGCCATTGTCATTAGAATCTTCTTCATCGTTTTTATGCTTTAGAATTGTTTAACAACTGCAAGTTATTTTGCTGGAGCTGACGTGTCCTTACGTCACGGTCAGCACCGATTTGTCATGCAAGGACATGTGACCTTCCGCTCTGACGCTGCAAAAGTACTAAAAAGAATCCGTTCAATAAACATCCGCAAGGGTTTATGCCCGCGTTTTTTAGTATTTTTAAGGTTCAACGATAACTAAATCTTATTCAGGTCGACAGACAGGCCGACGCTGAAGGACGTGCCGGTGGTCAGCGGCGAATAATAGTAATATGACTTCGGCTTGTAGTTGAAGATATTATCGACGGCCGTGTTCACGGTGATGCCGCGCCAGAGGTGGTGCTGCAGCATCAGACGCCAGATAGTGTAGCCCTGGTCAACGTCGTTGCGCCCCGACTGTGGCTTGCCCTGACTGCGCCCCGAGAGAGCCGCGTCGAGGGCATAGCAGCGCGCGAAGCGGTGGCCGTAGCCTATACGCCAAGTCATGGAGTGAGGCCGGGGCTGATTGAACTCCGAGAAGAAGACGTCGCCCGACTCGCGCAGCCACGAATAGTTAATCTTCAGCGACAGCCCGCAGTCCCAGACGTGGCCCATGCTGAAATCCACACCCCAGACGGTGACGCCGTCTTCGTTCCAGTAGAGCGCACTCTCCATGCCGTCGTAGAGTCCGCCGTCGATGGTTGTGATGCGCTTGTCGAAGATGTTGCAGTAGCCCATGAGCGTGAAGTTGTAGCGTCCGTCCATGAATCCGCCGTTGCTGATGCGGTTCGTGCGCTCGAGGGCGACGTTGAAGTTGTGGCTCTTCTCCGGCTTCAGGTCGGGGTTTCCCCGGAGCAGGTAGCCCATGTTGCCCATGTCGTAGAACATATACATCTCTTTCAGCGTAGGGGCGCGGAAACCGCTGGCATAGTTGGCGCGGAAGGTCATCCACGGCTGCTTGTACACCACGGCGAGGCGCTCGGTGAGGGCCTGCTGTGATGAGGCTGAGAAGTAGTCGTAGCGGACGCTGCCCACCACGTTGAGCTGCTCAGTTATATTCCAGTCGAACTGGGCATAGCCGTCGAAGTTGCCCTGCGAGTGGCTGGTGCCCGCAACGAACTGATAGGTCGAGAGGTAGTCGTTGAGGTAGTCGCCGCCCACGAGGAGCGTGTTCTTGCCGACCTGATGGCTGTAGAGTGCGTGAACGACGTGCTGCCGGTTGCTGTAGTCGTGGTCGTGGGTGCGCGTGCCGTCAGGCGTGAAGTTGGCCTTGTCGTACTGGTCGAAGGCATACGACAGCTCCAGATGGCGGTCGGCATTCCAGGCATACCGGCTCTTCAGCCCGGCACTGTAGCCGTTGAAGTGGTAGTCGTAGGTGTCGCGCTCGCTGGTGCGGAAGAAGTAGCTGCCGCGGCCGGTGAGCGTCAGCCGGTCGGTGGCGCGCCACGTGAGCCGCTCCTTGACGTTGTAGGTCTTCTGCCCGTAGAGCCGGCTGAGGTTGGAGTCGTCCTGCAGCACCGACTCATCGTAGGGCAGTCCCTTCGCCTTCTTCATCAGTTCGGCCGCAATCTCCTCCGGGGAGTGCGCCTTGGGCAGGTCGACAGGGTCGATGCTGGTGTGCTGGAAGTTGGTCTGCGAGTTCCATTTCGCCGTGTTGAACGAGAAGCCGGCACCGTGGCGCCACTCATGGCCGAAGGTGCTGTAGCGCGAGTTGGCATTGGCCGTCCACGGCTCAAGGTTCTCGCGGCTGATGATGTTGACCACGCCGCCCACGGCATTGGAGCCATAGAGGGCCGACGAAGCACCCTTCACAATCTCTATGCGCCCGACGTTGTCGAGGTTCATGCGGTTGTAGTCTGCATTGTCCATCGTCTCGCCGGCCATGCGCTCGCCGTCGACGAGGAAGAGGACGGCATTGCCGCCGAAGCCGCTCATGCGGAGCGACGTCTCCTGACTCATAGCGAAGCCGAACTCCAAGCCCGGAATCTCGTGCGTCAGCATATCCTGGATGTTGGTGGCATCGGCCATCTTGATGTCGTGGAGCGTTATCAGCCGCGTGACGACAGGGGCATCCTTCAGCGCCTTGGGCGAATGGGTGGCGGTGACGACGACGGGGTCAAGACTGACGGAGTCGCGGAAGTCGGTCTGCGCAGAAAGCGGAATAGCCGGCACGGCCAGGGCCATGCCAGCTAAAAGGTGTCTCTTCAAGCACGCTGTCACCACTTACTTCTTGTCTCCTGTAAAAGTGGTTTCCATAGCCATCGGCATATTGCCGTACTTCAAAGAGAAGGTCACGGCAGCGGCCTTGCCTTTAGGGGTATCTTCGAAAGCTACGGCCAAATTACTGATAGTGTAGGCTTTCTCGTCGCCGGAGGCATTGATCACCGTTCCAGCATAGGAAGCGAGTGTTCCGACAATGCTGTTGCCAACCTTTGACAAGGGGATGTTCTTCACAGGGAGTTCTGGAATAAGCATCATGCCACTCTCGCCTGACTGGGGAATGACCATGTCAATAGAAGTGTCAGAGGCTTTAGCAAAGGCATAGGTCGAGGTGCCGTTTGACGACTCATCGCCCATGACCATGATGATTTCCTGACCTGTATAGGTGCCCACTACCTGTGCGGCCAGGGCCTCCTCCTGGTCGTCGTCGTCACTACTGCATGAACTCATGCCGAACACGATTGCCATCGTGGCAACCATAACTGTCATAAATCGTTTGAACTTCATAAATGTTTAATTGATTAAATGATTACCTAATGTATAGTAAAGCTTCTATTTCTCCGTACTCAACTGCTGGTTGGCGTAGTCATACTCCGAACCGTAGGCACTGTGCGGAATGCTGAAGACGACAATCATGAACAGCACTGCAAGAGCGACGACCCAACGGTTGTGCTTCCACTTCAGAGTGGCAAGAGCCACCATAAAGAACAGGAACGACAGAAGGGTTTTGTTGTCGGTCAGATCGGTGCCGTAGGGGAATCCCGTCCACCAAGGGCCGAAAGCGGAATGCTGCACGAGCGGCCCGAAGATGAAGCCGCCTACGAACAAGGTGGCCGCCGTCGCCTTCAGCCAACTGCTGTACGGCTTGCCCGTGACGACCAGCAGGAACGTATAGACGGCCAGCAGCATCGCGGCAAACATCAGCAGGATATGTGGCACCAGTATGCCGGCGGGCACGTCGTTGCGGAAACGTATCACGACGGGGTCGTCGGCTGAATAGTCCTGCCCGCCGACGGTAATGTAATACTGCAGCTTGCCTGCAACGGGCTGTACCGGCAACGAGGCTTGCCACGCACCGTCAGTAAAACTGAAATCCACGGTAGTATATGCGTCCGCCGTAGGATAGCGGCGGAAGTGCAGCTGCGACTTGACACCCTGAGGCACGCCTTTCAGCACGACCGCCTCGTCGTGCCTGACCCCACTCCTCGGCAACTTTATCTTGTAACGCTCACCGCTGAGTTCCACGGTCACACGCTTGGGGTAAGTGGGACCCGTCATGCGCTGGTAGATACACAAGGCCAGCGTGATGACGACGGCCAAAAGCCAACAGAGTGATTTCTTCATTTGACAGGGGGAGTTAAGTGAACTTGAAAAACGATGGTCTCGTCGCCGCGAAGCACCTTCACGGGAACGGTGGTGCCGGGCTGAAGCTCGGCCAGGCGCTCCATATACTCATTGATGTCCTTCAGGGGCTTGCCGTCGATTGCCTGAATGATGTCGCCGCTACGGATTCCGGCATTGTGCGCAGGCTTGCCGGCCACCACAATGTCGGCACGGAGACCGGGGATGGTGCTGGCACCCATGACGTCGGGCATGAGACCCAGAGTGACCTTGAACTTGGCATGACTCATCGTCTGACTGCTTGGCACGCTGATGTAATCGGGGGCCTGGGGCATGGCCGCCAGTCGGGCGACCAGCTCTTGCGTGAAGTCCAAGGTCTGCTGCATACCGTCGTAGTTCAACGTCGAAGGCACGTCGGCAGGGGTGTGATACTCCATGTGGCCACCCGTCGTGAGAAAGAGTACCGGGATGTCGGCGGCAACGAACGATGCCTGGTCGCTGGGGCCGTAGCCGTCGGGGACGCAGCTGACGCGCAGGCCGGTCTGCTCTGCCACATCCTCAACCATCGCCTTAAAGCTGCTGCTGGTTCCCGTGCCCGACACGCTCATGGCCTTGTCGCGCATACGCCCCACCATATCGAGGTTCACCATCGCCACAATACCTTTCACATCCTGCGGCAGGTTGATGCGGTGCTTGTCGTCGTGCTTCATCCAGTCGAGGAATTGCTTGGAACCGACAAGGCCCTGCTCTTCGGCACCGAAGAATGCGAAGATGATGCTCCGCGGCGAACCGGCCTTCCTGAAGTGGCGGGCCAGTTCGAGCACCACGGCATCGCCGCTGGCATTGTCGTCGGCACCGGGGTGTACGCCCAACGTGTCGGGCCGACGCGAGCCGGAGCCTTCGCCGCCCATGCCCAGATGGTCGTAATGCGAACCGACGACGATGTATTCGTTTCGGAGGCGCTTGTCTTTGCCGGGAACGACGGCGATGATGTTGTGGGTGGTACGCTGCTCCGTCTTCCCGTATGTGAAGTCATGGTAGAAGCCCTTGTTCTTCTTCTCCCTGACCACCCGCTTGAACTTCAGCTTGCGCAGCTTGTCGGCAATGAACTCTGAGGCAAGGGTATCGCCACGGGTGGCTGGGAATCGGCCGCCAAGCTCCTGCGAAGCAAGATATTCCACCGTCTGCCTCATGTCGGCCTGCCTTTGAGCGTGCATCTGCACGACAAGGATGACAGCCAGGGATATTAAAACGTATTTCTTCATCTTTCCGGCATTGTTTGAAACCGGCTGCAAAGGTACGGAGTTCTTTCGTAACACGCAATCCTTATTTATGATGATTTCACGCTACCTCGGCGCGGTTGTTACTGGCAAAGAAATGTCCGGGCCGCGCTGCTACAAGAAAAAAACACTGAAAACGTTGGCTATATGAAAACAATTTGCTACCTTTGCACCCAACTTAGTAGGCAGAATGATACAAACAAATACCAATATGAATAAAATCGTCAGAAAAGAACAGTTTTCCGAGAAGGTTTTCCTCTTCGAGATTGAGGCTCCATTGATAGCCAAAAGCCGCAAGGCGGGCAACTTCGTCATTGTCCGCGTCGACAAGAAGGGCGAGCGTATGCCGCTGACCATTGCGGGGGCTGACATTGAGCGTGGCACCATCACGCTCGTGGTCCAGATGGTGGGCCTGTCAAGCAAGAAGCTCTGTGCCCTCAACGAGGGTGAGTATATTGCCGACGTGGTGGGCCCGCTGGGCAACCCTACCCACATCGAGAAGTATGGCACGGTGGTCTGTGCTGGCGGTGGCTTGGGCGTGGCTCCGATGCTGCCCATCATCCAGGCACTGAAGAAGGCCGGCAACCGCGTGCTCAGCGTCATGGCCGGACGTTCGAAGGATTTAATTATATTAGAGAATAAGGTACGCGAGTCGTCCGACGAGGTCATCATCATGACCGACGACGGCTCTTACGGCGAGAAGGGCGTGGTGACCGTCGGCATCGAGAAGTTCATCGAGCAGGAGCACGTCGACAAGGTATTTGCCATCGGCCCTCCCATCATGATGAAGTTCTCGAACCTCACGGCACAGAAGCACAACATTCCATGCGAGGTCAGCCTGAACACCATCATGGTCGACGGTACGGGTATGTGCGGCGCCTGCCGACTGACCATCGGCGGCAAGACGAAGTTCGTCTGCATCGACGGCCCGGAATTCGACGGCGCCCTCGTCGACTGGGACGAAATGTTCAAGCGCATGGGCACCTTCAAGCGCGCCGAGCAGGAAGAGCTGGAGCACTACGAAGAGCACTTAGCCAGTGCCACCGTGCCCGAAGCTTCTCCCTCGGGAACCACAGACATCGTCATGGACAATGACCCCACGAACGATACCATCGAGGCGCTTACCGACAAGAAAGCCGCTTGGCGCCAGGAGTTGCGCACAGCCATGAAGCCGAAGGAGCGTATGCAGATTGAGCGCGTGGTGATGCCGGAACTCGACCCCGTCTATCGCGCCACCACCCGCACGGAGGAAGTGAACATCGGCCTGACCAAGGAGATGGCCATGCAGGAGGCCAAGCGCTGTCTGGACTGCCCCAAGCCGTCGTGCATCGAGGGCTGCCCTGTCAGCATCGACATTCCTTCGTTCGTCAAGAATATCGAGCGCGGACAGTTCCTCGCTGCCGCCAAGGTGCTGAAGAATACGTCGTCGCTGCCGGCCGTCTGTGGCCGCGTCTGCCCGCAGGAGAAGCAGTGCGAGAGCAAGTGTATTCACCTGAAGAGTGGCGGCAAGCCCGTGGCCATTGGCTATCTGGAGCGCTTCGCCGCCGACTATGAGCGCGAGAGCGGCAACATCAGTATGCCAGAGATTGCACCCTCGAACGGCATCAAGGTGGCCGTTGTTGGCTCCGGGCCTGCCGGTCTGTCGTTTGCCGGCGATATGGTGAAGAAGGGCTACGACGTCTATGTCTTCGAGGCACTTCACGAGATTGGCGGCGTGCTGAAATATGGTATTCCCGAATTCCGTCTGCCAAACAAGATTGTCGACGTGGAAATCGAGAATCTGGCTAAGATGGGCGTCCACTTCCAGACCGATGTCATCGTTGGTAAAACCATTAGTGTTGAGCAACTTGAGAAAGATGGCTTCAAGGGAATCTTTGTAGGTTCTGGTGCCGGTCTGCCAAACTTCATGAACATCCCGGGCGAGAATGCCATCAACATCATGTCGTCGAACGAATACCTGACGCGCGTGAACCTGATGGACGCTGCCAACCCCACTACCGACACGCCTATCAACTTCGGCAAGAACGTGCTCGTCGTCGGCGGCGGCAACACAGCTATGGACTCCTGCCGCACAGCAAAGCGACTGGGGGGCAACGTGACGCTCGTCTACCGACGCTCTGAGCAGGAGATGCCTGCCCGACTGGAGGAAGTGAAGCACGCCAAGGAGGAGGGCATCGACTTCCTGACCCTGCACAACCCCATCGAATACATTGCCGACGAGCAGGGAGCCGTCTGCAAGGCCGTATTGCAGGTGATGGAACTGGGCGAGCCTGACGCAAGTGGCCGCCGATCGCCTGTGCCCATTGAGGGCAAGACGGTGACGCTCGACGTCGACCAGGTCATCGTTGCCGTTGGCGTAAGCCCCAACCCACTCGTGCCGAAGTCTATCGAGGGACTGGAGCTTGGCCGCAAGAACACGATAGCCGTCAACGAGGGTATGCAGTCGTCGCGCCTCGAAATCTTCGCCGGCGGCGACATCGTCCGCGGCGGTGCCACCGTCATCCTCGCTATGGGCGACGGTCGCCGCGCCGCCCAGAACATGGATGAATTCCTGCAGTCTAAATAGTTGTTCTGTATGTTGCGATGCCATCGCAACCACCACCACCGAACCATGAACGGACTATATACCATCTTACTGCTCATACTAAGCAACGTCTTCATGACGCTTGCTTGGTATGGGCATCTTAAATTGTCGGAGGCGGGCGTCAGCAACAACTGGCCGCTGCTCGGCGTCATCGTATTCTCGTGGGGCATCGCCTTCTTAGAGTACTGCTGTCAGGTGCCTGCCAACCGTATGGGATTCATCGGCAACGGCGGACCATTCACGCTGGTTCAGCTGAAGGTTGTCCAGGAGTGCATCTCGCTGGCGGTCTTCGCCGTCATTGCCAACATCATGTTCCAAGGACAGAACCTGCACTGGAACCACATCCTGGCATTCCTCTTCATCATACTTGCCGTCTATCTGGTCTTCATGAAATGAAAACCGGTAAGGAACAACTCTTCAAACGGCTCAACGACCGGTTTGTCCGTGCCTTCGCCACATACAGGCTACTTGAGGACGATGACTATGTGCTCGTTGGACTTTCCGGTGGAAAGGACTCGCTGCTGCTGACGGAACTGCTGGCTAAACGCGCACGCATTGACCACCCACGCTTCCGCGTCGCGGCCGTCCACGTCCGTATGGAGAACATCAGCTACGAGACCTCTGCTGACTACCTGCAGCAGTTCTGCTCGTCACTCGACGTTCCCTTCCACCTCGTCACCACCCGTTTTGATGATGTTCCTGACACTGCTGCGTCAGTCAAGCCCAAGCCGCCTTGCTTCCTCTGCTCCTGGCACCGCCGCAAGCAGCTCTTCAACCTCGCCCAGCAACTCGGATGCAACAAGATTGCACTGGGCCACCATCGCGACGACATCATCCACACCACGCTGATGAACCTGACGTTTCAAGGCCGCTTCGACACGATGCCTGCCCTGCTGCGTATGCGCAAGATGCCCCTCACAATCATCCGACCGCTCTGCCTCATCGACGAGGCCGATATACGACGCTACGCCGAACTCTGCGGCTACCAGAAACTGGTAAAACTCTGTCCCCACGAGCGCGACACGAACCGCGCTGCCATTGCAGAAATCTATAACCGCATAGAGCAGATGAATCCTGAAGCCCGCTTTTCTATCTGGAGAGCGTTGGAGCAGGAGGGTAAATTGACTAATGAATAACAGAAACGGGAGCGGGAACGTCTTGGTTGTCGTTGTCGTTTTCGTTGAACAGGGTGTCAGGGTGACACAATGCCGATGTACACTGGGCGTGCAACCTGTTTGAGAGGATGACACGGGTGACACGAGGGTGACACGGGGCTTGCAAATTCTCGAGAGAATCTGGCTGAAACCCTGCCTCTGACTAACGGTTTCCCGCCACTTGACGGATAGATTCTCGAGAGAATTTGAGGTGAAGGAGGTTTGGCGAAAGCCCGTAACTACTGCTAACCATCGCAATGTGTCACCCTTGTGTCACCCTGTGACACCCTTTTGAGAGGGTGACACGCACCACAATCGTCTGTCTGCCTGTGCGTTATGTCGTTATGTGACACCGTGACACCCTGTAAAACGAAAACCGAAACCAAAACGTTCCCGTTATCGTTCCCGTTATCGTTCCCCTTTTTCGTTTTCGTTCCCGTTTTCCGTTGAGTTACAAATTGACTGAATATTATTAAAAACTTATAATTCTTTTGGTCGGATTCACCATTTTCTGATTTTTCTTCGTATCTTTGTAAGTCAAAACTTATGAGGCAATGAGAAATAACAAGATAACAATCATCCTATTAGCGGCTTTACTGGCTATGCCGGCAATGGCACAGAAGCGGAAAGCCCCTGTCAAAAAGAAGAAAGTTGAGCCCGTTGTTGTAGAACTGTCAAGAGAGGAACAGCTTTTTGAGGATATGCTCGAAGCAACCCAGCAGATTATGTTCATCGACAGCGTCGTGGTCGACAAGCAGACGTTCTTGGAATCGTATCGGCTTAATAATGAGGCAGGTACTATAACCAGATTCAACGATTTCTTCAAAAGCGAGGACCAGCCCTACTCTACCGTCTACGTCAACCAGTTTGGCAACAAGTGCTGGTTTGCACAGAACGGGCGGCTCTTTACGGCTGACCGGCTTGGCAACATCTGGAGTGAGCCGGCTCCCCTCGAAGGACTCGGGAAATATCAGCGCACCAACTACCCGTTCGTGCTCTCCGACGGCACTACGCTATACTTTGCCGCCATCAGCGACGAAGGACTGGGCGGGCTCGACATCTATGTGTCGCGCTACGACTCTGAGACGGGCAAGTATCTGCTGGCTGAAAACATCGGCCTGCCCTTCAACTCGAATGCCAACGACTATATGTACACCATCGACGAGATGAACGGCATCGGCTATTTTGCCACCGACCGCCGCCAGCCCGAAGGAAAGGTGTGTATCTATACCTTCATTCCCAACCAGAAGCGCATCACCTACTCGGCCGACGAGCTCGACAAGGCGGCCATCAGGAGCAGAGCCAAGATTGAACGCATTGCCGACACCTGGGGCGACGGCGAATTGCGCACGGAAACGCTCGACCGCCTGAACAATGCCGGCAGACGGCTTAAAGAGGAGAAGAAGCAGCAGTCTGAACTTACGTTCGTCATCAACGACGACATTACATATAGTAGTCTCTCTGACTTTCAGGATGCCGACAACAGCAAGCGCGTCGCGAAACTGCTACAGATGCGCAAGTCGCACGACGAGCTGGGCAACAACCTTGAAAAAATGCGCAACTACTATGCCACGCAAGCTAATATCGCCGAGAGAAGCAATATGCAAGCCGAGATTCTTGGCTGCGAACAGGAATACTACCAGATGGAGAACGACATAAGCCAGCTGGAGAAAGTCATACGCAATGCTGAGATAAAAGCTATAAACCAATAAAGTCTGACAAGCCCTATGACAACAAAAAGAACCTTCCCGGAATCTGAGCTGATCATCAACAGCGACGGATCATGCTTCCACCTGCACCTGAAGCCTGAACAGTTGGCCGACCGCGTCATCCTCGTGGGCGATCCGGCACGTGTCAATACTGTTGCCGACCATTTCGACTCGCGTGAGTGCGAAGTCAGCAGCCGCGAGTTCCACACCATAACCGGCACTTACAAGGGCAAACGCATCACCGTGCAGAGCCACGGCATCGGATGCGACAACATCGACATCGTTGCCAACGAGCTCGACACGCTGGCAAACATCAACTACGCTACCCGCGAGGAACGCGACGAGCACCGCACACTCACGATGGTGCGCATCGGCACGTGCGGCGGCCTACACCCCTTCACGCCGACGGGCAGCTTCATAGCCTCGGTCAAGAGCATCGGCTTCGACGGCCTGCTGAACTATTATGCTGGGCGCAACGTTGTCTGCGACATTCCGATGGAGAAAGCGTTCATGGAGCACATGCAGTGGGACACCGTCAAGGGTAATCCCTACGTTGCCGTAGCCGACGAAGAGCTCATCGACCAGATTGCCCAGGACGATATGGTGCGCGGCTACACCATCTCATGCGGCGGTTTCTACGGCCCGCAGGGACGTGTGCTCCGTGCCGACATTGCCGACCCTAAGCAGAACGAGAAAATTGAGGCGTTCGAGTATGAAGGCATGAGAATCTGCAATTTCGAGATGGAAAGTTCGGCCCTCGCGGGAATGGCTTCTCTGCTCGGACATCGCGCCATGACCTGCTGCATGGTGATTGCCAACCGCTACACGCAGAAGATGAACACCGAGTACAAAAACTCTATTGATACACTTATAGGAAGGGTTCTTGACCGTATTTAACCAAAGCTATTTTATTCTATTATTATGGATCAACTTACAATTTACACACTCATCACGGTAGCTATACTGCTGCTCGTCTTATTTATCTTCGTTTCCTACGTAAAGGCACCACCTTCGTTTGCCTACATCATTTCTGGACTTTCCAGACAGCCTCGGGTGCTTATCGGTAAGGGCGGATTCCGCATTCCATTCCTCGAGCGCCTCGACAAGGTGTACTTAGGCCAAATAACTGTTGACATCAAGACGGAGGAGAGCGTGCCCACCAACGACTTCATCAACGTCGACGTCGATGCCGTGGCAAAAATCCGAGTAACACCCAACAACGAGGGTACACGTCTGGCTGCCAAAAACTTCCTGAACATGCTGCCCGAGGAGATTGCCACTCAACTGCAGGACTCGCAGGGCAATATGCGCGAAATCATCGGCACCCTCGACCTGCGCTCGCTCAATACCGACCGTGACGGATTCTCTGACCAGGTGATGCAGAAGGCGCAGCCCGACATGGCCAAGCTGGGCATCGAAATCATCTCCTGCAACATCCAGAATGTGACCGACCGCGAGGGACTTATCAAGGATCTCGGTGCCGACAACACAGCCAAGATCAAGAAAGATGCCGCCATCAACCGGGCCGTGGCCGAACGCGACGTGAAGATTGAGGTGTCGAAGGCCGACAAAGATGCCAACGATGCACGCGTTGATGCCGACACGGCCATTGCCATCAAAAACAACGACCTGGCTCTGAAGCGTGCAGCCCTAAAACGTGAGGCTGACACGGCGCAGGCTGATGCCGATGCCGCCTATGCCATCCAGCAGCAGGAACAGCAGAAGACTATCAACATCAAAACCGTCGAAGCCGAGATTGAGAAGACCAAGCGCGAGCAGATTCTATCGAAAGAGCAGATTGAAATCCGAATGAACCAGCTGGCCGCCGAGGTCGAGAAGAAAGCCGATGCAGACAAGTACAAAGTAGAAAAAGACGCCGCAGCCGACTTGGAGCAGCGCAAACGTGTGGCAGAAGCCCAAAAGTACGAAGCCGAGCAGCGCGCACTGGCCCAGAACGCAGAGTCGGATGCCGTAAGGTATCGTCTGGAACAAGAGGCCATCGGTATCAAGGCGAAAGGTGAAGCCGAAGCATACGCCATTCAGAAGAAAGGTGAGGCCGAGGCACTGGCAATGGATAAGAAGGCAGAGGCATTCAAGAAGTACAACAACGCTGCTATCGCACAAATGATGATTGAGATTCTGCCGCAGATAGCCGAAAACGTGGCTAAGCCCATCTCTGCCATCAAGGATGTCAACATCTATAGTGCCGATGGCGGTGGCGTCACCTCGCTCAGCGGCAACGTGCCCGTGGCCATCAAGCAGGCCTTCGATGTGCTCAAGTCGGCCACTGGCGTCGATATGGCCGACATCATGAAGGCTGGCAGTATCGAGGCCGTCACTACGCGCAACGTCAACCTCAACGACAACGCCGCCGATGCACTCTCAGGCATCGTCAAAGACAAAAAACAGTAAATGAACATCCTCTGCAACGACACCATCTGCGCCCCCGCCACCGCTGCCGGGGGCGCACTTGCCATCATCCGCATCAGCGGCCCCGACGCTCTCCCTATCGTCAGCACCCTCTGCCCACTACGCTGCGACACCGTCGCTGCCAACACCGTCCACTTCACCCGCCTGGTCGAGTATGATGCTGTATCACAGCATCCCCACCCCATCGACGAAGCCCTCATCACAGTCTTCCACGCCCCACACAGCTACACAGGCGAAGACTCCGCCGAAATCTCCTGTCACGGCTCACGCTACATCATCAACAAGATTCTGGAACTCCTCATCCAACATGGCTGCCGCATGGCCCGCCCGGGAGAGTTCACCCAGCGCGCCTACCTC
>CAJOLE010000032.1 GCA_905235325.1 uncultured Prevotella sp.
GACAATAACTTAGCAATAACTTGAGCCGTATGCGGTGAAAGTCGCACGTACGGTTCTTAATGGGGAAAGAGGGGGCAACCCCTCCAACCTACATAATATTACTGACTGACTATGAAAAGATACATCACATTTCTGTTGCTCGTCCTGCTGTTGGCAACGGGCACGACCAGCGCCCAGACGCTGTATTCGGTCTATGGTGTAGGGTTCTATAACCTGGAGAACCTCTTCGACACCCAGCACGACGAGGGTAAGAACGACTATGAGTATCTGCCCGACGGTGCCAACAAGTGGACGGAGCTGAAGTACAACAGCAAGCTGAAGAACATGGCCCGCGTGCTCTCCGAGATGGGCACCGACGTGCTGCCTGAAGTGGGGTGTGCCGCCATCGGCGTCAGCGAGGTCGAGAACGCCCACTGCCTGACCGACCTCTGCAACCAGCCGCCGCTGAAGGCCAAGAACTTCAAGTTCGTCCACATCGAGGGCCCCGACCGTCGCGGTGTTGACTGCGCCCTGCTCTACAACCCGTCGCTTTTCCGGGTGCGCAGCCAGGAGCTCGTACCTTATATATATACACAGGCCAAGGACGCCAACCGGGCCACCCGTGGGTTCCTGCTGGTGAACGGCGTCCTCGCCGGCGAGAACGTGGCCATCATCGTCTGCCACCTGCCGTCGCGCGGTGCCGAGTCGTTCTATCGGGAGGAAGGCGGCCGGCAGATCCGTGAACTGAAGGAGCGGATACAAGAGCAAGACCCCAACATCAAGATTATCATCATGGGCGACATGAACGACGACCCTCAGGACAAGTCGATGGCCGTAGCACTCGGTGCCAAGCGTAAGATAAAGGATGTGCCGCCTAACGGCCTCTACAACCCGTGGTGGGACGTGCTGGCCTCGGGCACGGGCACCCTGCAGTATGACGGCAAGTGGAACCTGTTCGACCAGATTATCCTGAGCCAGAACCTGCTGCACCAGGAGGGAGCCAGCGACTACGGTACGCTGAAGCTGAGAAGGCATCAGATATTCCGCCGCGACTACCTCTTCCAGAAGGATGGCCGCTACAAGGGCAACACGCTGCGCACACATGCCGGAGGAGTCTGGCTCAACGGCTTCAGCGACCACCTCCCCACCGTGGTCTATCTGATGAAGGAGAAACGGTAACGGGGAACGGGCGCTCGGCCCGAAGGGACGGAGACCAACGGCGGAATGACGCGGAAAGTCGTCAGGCAACAGACTGCCAGAGCCAGGCCATATAGCCTAAGAACACCAAGACAAGCACGGCGCCCTCCCAACGGGCGACCGTGTATTTTGTATAGGAGAAGCCCCAGACCATCAGCACGCTCAACATCATCACCGACAGGTCGGCCAGCGTGATGCCCTGTATCGCCATCGGACTGATGGAAGCCGTCAGGCCGAGGATGAGCAGGATGTTGAAGACGTTCGAGCCGATGACGTTGCCGATGGCAATGGCCGACTGCCCCTTGCGGGCCGCCACCACACTCGTGGCCAGTTCGGGCATCGACGTGCCGCCGGCCACGATGGTCAGTCCGATGACGCCCTCGCTGATGTTCAGTTCGCGGGCCACGTCGGTGGCAGAGTCCACAAACAGGTTACTGCCGAAGATGAGGCACGCCAGCCCAATCACCACAAACAGCACCCCCTTCCAGACGCCCATCGTCGTGACAGCACCGTCGTCCTCCCCTTCACTCGTTTGCTGCGGCTTAGTCACAGCCACCCTGAACGTATAGACCATAAACACGGCGAACCCCGCCAACAGCAGCAGCCCGTCAAGGCGGCTAAGCTCATGTCCGCTAATGTCGCCCGTCGGCAGAAAGTCCATGCAGGCCGCCAGCAGCAGCACCGAGGCAATGACGGTGAACGGAATATCCTTCTTCACCGTCGATTTCGAAATCACCATCGGAGCCACCATCGCTGCGCAGCCCACGATGAGCAGCGTGTTGAAGATGTTTGAGCCGACGACATTGCCCAGCGCCATGTCGGGCGTGCCCTTCAGGGCCGACACTAAGCTGACGAACAGCTCCGGTGCCGACGTTCCCGCCGCCACAATCGTCAGTCCAATCACTATCTCGGGCACATTCATCCGCCGGGCCAGTCCCGAAGCTCCTTCGGTCAGTCGGTCGGCACCCCAGAGCACGAGGGCCACACCCACTACGATCAATACAATGTCTAACAGCATGGTCTTTTTCGCAATTCGGGCGCAAAGATAGCAAAAAAAAACTATCTGAAAAGCAGAAAATGGAAAAAAAAAAGCTAATTGAAGTGCGTAATTCACAATTATTGCTTACCTTTGCACTCGCAATTGCTTACAGACTAACCATGGGAGAAAGAATCAAGAAGCTTAAAAAGATAAGAATCCATCGCGAGGGCACGAGCGAGCTGCTCTATGGTGCCGTCGTTATCTTTGCCGTCTGCTTCGGGCTGTGGTATGCACTCTCTGCCGTCAGTCCGCTCGTCTGTCATATCGTTATGGCTGTCGTGGGCGGCATATTGGTGACGGCCTGGCTCATTGCCCTGAACTTCTACCGCTGCCCCATTCGCTACTTCAACGGCGACTCAGAGCGCACGGTCGTGGCTCCGGCCGACGGCAAGATAGTGGTCATCGAGGAGACTGAGGAGAACGACTACTTCCACGACAAGCGGCTGATGGTCTCGATCTTCATGAGCCCCTTCAACGTCCATGCCAACTGGATTCCCGTCGACGGCCGCGTGAAGTTCGTGAACCACAGGAACGGCAACTACCACAAGGCATGGCTGCCAAAGGCCAGCGAGGAGAACGAGCGTGCCGACATCATGATAGAGACTCCCGAGGGCGAGAGCATCCTGGTGAGGCAGATTGCCGGCGCACTGGCCCGGCGCATCGTGACCTACGCCAAGCCCGACGAGGACTGCTACATCGACCAGCACCTGGGCTTCATCAAGCTCGGTTCGCGCGTCGACGTCTTCCTGCCGCTCAATGCGAAAGTCTGCGTCACCATGGACCAGCCGACGACGGGCGACCAAACCGTAATCGCCAAACTGAAGTAAGAAGTGAAGAAGCATATACCCAACACCATCACCTGCTGCAACCTCATTTCGGGCTGCATTGCTACTTATTGGGCTTTCCAGGGTGATTACCAGCTGGCACTGCTGTTCATCGTCATCGGTGCCGTGTTCGACTTCTTCGATGGGATGACGGCACGCCTGCTGCACGTCTCGTCGCCTATCGGCAAGGAGCTCGACTCGCTGGCCGACGACGTCACCTTCGGCTTTGCCCCGTCGGCCATGGTGTTCAGCTTCATCGGCTCGTTCCATATCCACCTGCCCCTCGTGCCCTTCCTGGCCTTCGTCATCGCTGCCTTCTCGGCCCTGCGGTTAGCGAAGTTCAATCTCGACGAGCGCCAGACCTTGGGCTTCATCGGACTGCCCACGCCGGCCAACGCCCTGTTCTGGGGGTCGCTGATCGTAAGCCTCCATTGGCACACGTGGTTCGAGCCTTACCAGCTGCCTGACTATTGGCTGTACGTCGTGCTGGCACTCATCCCCGTCAGTTGCTACCTGCTGGTGAGCGAGATTCCCATGTTCGCCCTGAAGTTCAAGACGTGGGGCTGGAAGGGGAACGAGGTGAAGTACATCTTCCTGCTCACCTGCATTCCCCTGCTCCTGCTGTTCCGCGTCAGCGGCATCGCCGTCATCATTGCCTGGTACGTCGTGCTGTCCGTCGTCACCGGCTGGCGGCGCAAGGCTCAGTTGTGAACCAGCGTGCCTATCGGCTCACCATCCATCACCCGCTTCAGGTTGCCCGTCACGTCCATGTTGAAGACGTAGATGGGCAGGTCGTTGTCCTGACACATACAGATGGCCGACATATCCATCACCTTCAGCCGGCGCTCTATGACCTCCTGGTAGGTGATGTCGTCGAACTTCGTGGCCGTCGGGTCCTTCTCGGGGTCGGCGGTGTAGATACCGTCCACGCGCGTACCTTTTAACATGACGTCGGCCTCTATCTCCACGCCGCGCAGCGACGAACCCGTGTCGGTGGTGAAGTAGGGTGAGCCCGTGCCGGCCGAGAAGATGCAGACCTCGCCGCGCTCCAGTGCCTCGACGGCGCGCCACTTCGTGTAGTACTCCCCGATAGGCTCCATGCGGATGGCCGTCAGCACGCGGTTCTTCACGCCGATGGCATCGAGGGCCGACGACAGGGCCAGCGAGTTGATGACCGTGGCGCACATACCCATCTGGTCGCCCTTCACGCGGTCGAAGCCCTTCTTCGAGCCCGACAGGCCGCGGAAGATGTTGCCGCCGCCAATGACGATGCCTATCTGCACGCCCATCTCGCTGACCTCCTTGATTTGCTTTGCGTAGTCACTCAGCCGTTCCGGGTCGATGCCGTGGCCTTGCTGTCCCATCAGGCTCTCGCCTGACAGCTTCAGTAGAATTCTCTTGAATCTTGACATTGTTTTTTTCTTTTTTCGATGTTTCGATGTTTCGATGTTTCGATGTTTCGGTGTTTCGGTGTTTCGAGGTTTCGAGGTTTCGAAGTTTCGATAAATCGAGGCTTTCGCCCCTCAGATGAAACTGACTTCCTTGAAGGCATACCGCCGCTGCCGGCCGTCGTCATCGCGCAAGAGCAGATGACCGTCGTCCTCAACGTCAATGAACTCGGCCATGAACGCGCCGTCCTTGTCGGCATAGGGATAGATGCCCTTGCGACGGTACAGCATCGAGAGATACGGCCGGCGCACGTCTCGACCCGTCTGCCTGTCGAATGCCTGCAGAATGTCGTTCAGCAACTGCTTGCGGTCCGTCTCGTGTTCACAGATCTGCCACACCGACACCGGATTGGGCGCGTCACTGTGGAACCGTCGCTGGTTGACGTTCAGTCCCACCCCGATGATGCAGTCCTTGATCACGCTGCCCTGAATCAGGTTCTCTATCAGGATGCCGCCGATCTTGCCGTCACGCCAATAGATGTCGTTGGGCCATTTGATGCTCAGGTCGCCGATGTGCTGCCCCAGGGCCTCACAGATAGCCAGCGAGATGGCCATCGAGATGTGGAACTGCTTGGCGACGGGCACCTCGTGCGGATGGGTCAGCATCGAGAACAGCAGGTTCTTGCCGCGCTCCGACTCCCATGTGTTCTGACCGCAGCCGCGGCCCGCCGTCTGGTAGTCGGCCACGACGACCATCGCCTCGTCCGTCCGCCGCTCCTTCAGCCACCGGTTGGTGGAGTCGGTCTCGTCGATATGCACAATTTTCCATTCCATGGTGCAAAGTTACGAAATAATTATGAATTGTGCATGGTGAATTGTGAATAATTTCCTAACTTTGCAGCACAAAAAACGAACAATCATGGAAATCGCCATCTTCAAATACTACTGGCTTGACACATGGGTCTTCGCCAATGTGATACAATTGGCTACGCAGGACTTCTGCATCCGCTACCTGAACCTCACAAATGACCCGTGTGGGCGACTCTTCGACCAGATGGTCATGGCAGCGCGATCAGTACCGGCCAACATTGCCGAGGGGAGTTCACGTCATTCCACGTCGCGAGAAACAGAGATGAAACTGATTGATGTGGCGCGAGCCAGTCTTGCCGAACTGACGAATGACTACCTCAACTGGCTGTTGCGATATGAAACTACGCCCTGGTCGACGAAGTCAGCAGAATGTCATGCCGTTAACAGCGTTCAGCTGGATACTCCTGACTATAAAGAAGATGTGCTGCACCTCAGCAGCATCCATATCCTAAAACAAAAGCACAAGTTCGACAGCTGGCTCAACACTGGCGACTCACTGGTGGCTGCCAACTGCCTGTTGATTCTCTGCAACCGGCTCATCATGATGCTCCGCCGTCAGATACAGTCTCTGTTGGAGAGTTTCAAGGCTGAAGGCGGCTTCACCGAAGGTCTGACCGCCGAACGGCTGTCCTATCGTCAGCAGCAAAGCGTCCAGGCCAACGCCCCCGTATGTCCGCTGTGCGGAAAACCCATGATCAAGCGCGTCACTCAGAAAGGAATTAATTCCGGCAAGGAGTTCTGGAGCTGCAGCGGCTTCCCCAATTGCAAAGGGACGCTAAACATTAAGTAATTTCGAAACATCGAAACCTCGAAACCTCGAAACATCGAAACCTCGAAACCTCGAAACTTCGAAACACCGAAACCTCGAAACATCGAAACATCGAAAAAAAAATGAAAGAAAAAGACGAAAAATACATGCGCCTTGCCTTGGACGAGGCCCGCCGAGCCTTCGACGAAGGCGAAATACCCATCGGCTGCGTCGTGGTCTGCCGAGAGCGCGTCGTGGCCCGTGCCCACAACCTGACGGAGACACTCAACGACGTCACCGCCCACGCCGAGATGCAGGCCGTCACCGCCGCCGCCAACACCCTCGGCGGCAAGTATCTGACCGACTGCACCCTCTACGTCACCGTCGAGCCGTGCCCCATGTGCGCCGGTGCCTTAGGCTGGGCACAGGTGCCCCGCATCGTCTACGGCTGCGACGACCCCAAGCGCGGCTACCGCGAGTATGCCCCCCGTGCCCTGCACCCAAAGACCACCGTCACCGGCGGCATCCTCGCCGCCGACTGCAGCCAGCTGATGCAGGAGTTCTTCCGCCGGAAACGGTAAGCATGATTTTTTATTTTATTTTTATCGACTACGAACCAGCGCGAATTTCACGAATTATTCTGTGAGCAATCCGGCATCGCAGACAATTCGTGAAATTCGCGCTGGTTCGTAGAAGTCAAGCCTATTCGGCAGTATTCTTCACAATGTACTTCGGCGACGGGCCATACTTGTTCGGATTCGGGTCGCTGTCCTTCAGGTAGTAAATCAGCAGGAGGATCGCAATGACGAAGTTCACGATGGGGATAATCATGGCGAGGAGCCACCAGCCCGACTTGCCCGTGTCGTGCAGACGGCGGACGGCAACGCCTAACGAGGGCAGCAACAGCAGCAGAGAGATAATGATGATGACGCCCATCAGCACATAGAACGTGGTGTCGAGGCTCTCGGCCTGGGCGGTGAGCGCAGCCATCTTCTCTTCGTCGAACATTACTTCGGCCACTTGGGCCTGTACCTCGTCGATTTTAGCCATCTTCCACCATACCACGGCGTATGAGGCAATGGTGAGCAGAATGTTCAGAACACTGAACCACCAGAACTCAGAACGGCGGGCTCGCCCACTGAATGTTACATACTTCTTGAAGCAGGTCTTCAAGGCTTCCCCGAATGACATCGAGGGGGTTTTGACTACGTTTTCCATTGTTCTTGTTTTTAGTGTTAATAAAAAAGGAGCTATAAAGTCTTTGTGACGACATAAACGTCGGGGAAAACACTGCAAATATAGTTAAAATTACGTTACGTTGTGTCTTTTTGGCTAAAAAGAGCCGCTACTTTAAGTTTTTTTGGCTTTTTCTTGTCTGTAATGAAAGAAAATGAGACGTAAACTTATTGTCGTTTCGCCGTTTTTCCGTACCTTTGCCGAACACAAGCAATAACCAAGAACGAAGAATGATGAAGAAACTATTGACTACTACCTTAACAGCCTTGACTGCACTGACGCAGACAGCCCAGAACCCCTTTGTGCAGACCTGCCCAAGCCCACCAGCCACCATCCACTATCCACCATCCACGACCTCTACATCGTCTTCAAAGGCCGCAAGGGTCCGAAGCTCTTCAACTTCGACTGGTGGCAGTTCAAACAATAAGACTACAAGGAATATGAGAAACAGACTTTTTGCCATCTTGCTGCCCGCCGTCCTGTGTATGGCAGCGACAGCCCAGCCCCATCGTATCTGGTATGCCAAGCCCGCCGGCCACTGGCTCGAGGCACTGCCCGTAGGTAACTCCCATCTCGGTGCCATGATCTACGGCGGCACCGACGTTGAGGAAATCCAGCTCAACGAAGAGACGTTCTGGAGCGGACAGCCCTACGACAACAATCCCAAGGAGGCACTGACCTACCTGCCCGAGGTGCGCCGCCTCATCTTCCAGGGCAAGGAGGGCCAGGCCGCCAAGCTCCTCGACAAGTACTTCGTGCCCGGCCCCCACGGTATGCGCTTCCTGCCCCTCGGCTCGCTGAAGCTGTCGCTGGGCCATCAGGACGTGCAGAAGTATGAGCGCGCGCTGAACCTCGGCGACGCCACCGCCACCACATCTTATATATATAAAGGAGTACGCTTCGAGCGCACCGTCTTCGCCTCGCAGGCCGACAACGTCGTCGTCGTGCAGCTGAAGGCCGGCAAGAAGGGCGAGCTGGAGTTCGACGTCGACTTCACCACCCAGCTGCAGAAGAGCGTATCTACCGATAACGCCAACGAACTCATAGCCGTTGTCGACGGCGTCGAGCAGGAGGGCGTCAAGGCCGGCCTGAAGGCCGAGTGCCGCGTCCTGGTTGAGACCGACGGCAAGGTGGAGCGAGGCACTGACAAGCTGAGCGTTGACGATGCCACCACCGCCACGCTCTACATCACCGCCGCCACCAACTTCGTGAACTACAAGGACGTCAGCGGCAATCCGAAGAAGAAGAACACCCAGACGCTGGCCAGCGTCAAGGGCAAGCCCTACAAGCAGCTGCTGGCCGCCCACGTCAGGAAATACCAGGAACAGTACAACCGCGTCAGCCTGACGCTGCCGAAGTCAGCCAACTCCGGCCTGGAGACCGACAAGCGCCTCGCCGCCTTCGAGAACGACCCCACCGACCTCGACATGGTGGCGCTGATGATGCAGTACGGCCGCTACCTGCTCATCTCGTCGAGCCAGCCCGGCGGACAGGCCGCCAACCTGCAGGGTGTGTGGAACGACAAGATGAAAGCCCCGTGGGACTCGAAGTACACCATCAACATCAATGCCGAGATGAACTACTGGCCCGCACTCACCGGCAACCTCGCCGAGACGCAGGAGCCGCTCTTCTCGATGATCCGCGACCTCAGCGTGACCGGCGCAGAGACGGCCCGCCTGATGTACGGTGCCCGCGGCTGGGTGGCCCACCACAACACCGACATCTGGCGTATTGCCGGACCTGTCGACGGCACGCCCTGGGGAATGTTCCCCACCGGCGGCGCCTGGCTGACGACCCACCTCTGGCAGCACTACCTCTACACCGGCGACCGCCAGTTCCTCGAGTCGTACTACACGGTGCTGAAGGGTGCCGCCGACTTCCTGCTCGACTATATGCAGG
Source organism: uncultured Prevotella sp. (assembly GCA_905235325.1). Lineage (GTDB taxonomy): Bacteria > Bacteroidota > Bacteroidia > Bacteroidales > Bacteroidaceae > Prevotella. The sequence goes on from CAJOLE010000032.1 coordinate 9,181, forward strand.
CATATCCCGCTGCCGGCGAGGTGAAGCAGGCCGCAGGCTGGCTGATGACCGTGCCCACCGTGTCGCCTGAGCACGGGCCGCGCGGCAAGGGCACCAACGTCTGTGCCGGCTCGACGATGGACAACCAGATAGCCTTCGACGTGCTCTCGCTGACGCTGCAGGCTGCCGACGTGCTGCACCGCGACAGTGCCTATGCCGACCGCCTGCGCTTTGCCATGCAGAACCTGCCCCCCATGCAGATAGGCCGCTACGGCCAGCTGCAGGAGTGGCTCATCGACGGTGACGACCCACGCGACGAGCACCGCCACATCTCACACCTCTACGGCCTGTTCCCGTCGAACCAGATTTCACCCTACTCCCACCCCGACCTCTTCACCGCCGCCGCCAACACCCTGCGACAGCGCGGCGACAAGGCCACCGGCTGGAGCCTCGGCTGGAAGACCAACTTCTGGGCACGTATGCTCGACGGCAACCATGCCTTCACCATCATCAAGAATATGCTCCACCTGCTGCCCGACGACGGTGCCGCCCGCCAATATCCCGACGGCCGCACCTACCCCAACCTCTTCGATGCCCACCCGCCGTTCCAGATCGACGGCAACTTCGGCGTGTCGGCAGGCATCTGCGAGATGCTCGTGCAGAGCCACGACGGAGCCGTCCACCTGCTGCCCGCACTGCCCGACGACTGGCAGAAAGGCAGCGTCAGCGGCCTGCGCACACGTGGCGGTTTCATCGTCGACGAGGAGTGGAGCGAGGGCCGGCTCCGCTCCGCCGTGGTGCGCTCCACCATCGGCGGCACGCTGCGCCTGCGCTCCTACGTCCCGCTGAAGGGGAAGGGGCTGACCAAAGCCGAGGGTCCCTGCCCCAACCCGCTCTTCGCCCCTGCCGCCGTCAGCACCCCGCTGCGCTCACAAGAGCTGAAGGACTTCACGCTGATCCCGCTGCGCCAGGTCAATGAGTACGACATCGAGACCGTGGCCGGACAGACCTACCGTTTCCAAGCGGAATAGAGAGAGTGTGCCATTTGTTGATGCTAATATATAGGCAGGGGTGGCGTCGGTAACTAAAACCGGCGCATCAGAACGATGTAGTTACGAATAGCAAGAGACATCCTACACTTCCTACACTCCCTACACCTGCCCGAAAATTTTAGGTGTAGGAAGTGTAGGAAGTGTAGGATAAAACCTGCTATTGACAACTATATATGCAAAAAAGGGCGGTTTCATCGAGAAAAACGACCCTCGACGACCGCCTTCAGAGGTGGAACCGACACCTGAACCGACACCTGAGGTTGGAGGTTGAAGGTTGAAGGTTAGGTTGATGGGCGGAATGGGAAAAGGCGCCGGGTTTTGATGAAAAGGCGGCGGGTTTTGGAGAAAAGGCGGCGGGTCTTTGGCAATGGTTTATGGTTTAGTCTCTTAGTTTATTTGGCAAGTCGTTTGATAGACCTGTCGAAGTCGCTATGCCTGGATATTTCGTAACTCATCGATTAGTTCGTCTGCGGGGCGGAATTTATCAGACTTTCCTGTCTCAAGATATTCTTTCCAGTCCTTCAAGGCGCGGCACACCTCATCGGTCACGTTGCGTCGGGTTTTTGGGGTCTTCTTTTCGGCGGTCTTCACGGGTTTCAGGCTGTAGCTGCCTTGGCGCGACCGCACTACGACGCGCTCGCCACTGTCGGCCAGGGCGAAGAACTTGGTCATGTTGGCACGGAAGTCGGTGGAAGATACTACTGTCATACGCTCATCGTTTTAATTAGTCGGTGCAAAGTTAATGTTTTTTTTGTATATAGCAAACTTTCCCTGCTTGTTTTTGCGAATCGCTTCATTTTTCTGCCAGAAAGATAACGGAATGCAAGGTTATGAAACATAAACAAAAGTATGAGACACAAATGACGGTGGTTACTTTCAGTTTTTTTTGCTATCTTTGCACACAGAACAAACATACCCTAACAAAACAACATTATGAAACATTATTCAAAGATTGCCCTCGCAGCCATGACGCTCGCCATGAGCAGCACCACGACGTGGGCGCAAGGACTGAAGGACGTCTATAAGGACTACTTCATGATTGGCGTGGCTGTCAACCAGCGCAACGTGACTAACCCCGAACAGATGGCACTCATCAAGAAGGAGTTCAACAGCATGACTGCCGAGAACGACATGAAGCCCGAGCCCACCGAACCACAGGAGGGAAAGTTCAACTGGGAAAACGCAGACCGCATTGCCGACTTCGCCCGGCAGAACGGCATCAAGCTGCGCGGCCACTGCCTGATGTGGCACTCGCAGATAGGCCGATGGATGCTCGGCGACAACCCCACCAAGGAGGTGTTCTATCAGCGCATGAAGAATCACATCCAGGCCGTCGTCACGCGCTATAAGGACATCGTTTACTGCTGGGACGTGGTCAACGAGGCCATCGACGACAACGCCAATGCCACCGACCCCTACCGCCAGAGCCCGATGTACCGTCTCTGCGGCGACGAGTTCATCGAGAAGGCATTCCAGTATGCCCGCGAGGCCGACCCCGACGCCCTGCTCTACTATAACGACTACAGCACCGTCGACCCCCACAAGCGCGACCGTATATATAATATGGTGAAGAAGATGAAGGACAAGGGCGTGCCCATCGACGGCATCGGTATGCAGGGCCACTACAATATCTACTTCCCCTCTGAGAACCTGATTGACCAGGCCATCACGAAGTTCAAGACCATCGTGAAGCACATACAGATTACGGAGTTCGACATCCGCATCAACGAGGAGATGGGCGGCGGACTGCAGTTCAGCCGCGAGGGGGCCAACGTGACCGACTCGGTGAAGCAGCACCTGGCCGACCAGTACGCCCGCTGCTTCAGCGTGTTCCGCAAGCATAAGGACGTCATCGACTGCGTGACATTCTGGAACCTCAGCGACCGCGACTCCTGGCTCGGCGCGGCCAACTATCCGCTGCCCTGGGACACTGAGTACAAGCCCAAGCTGGCCTACGAATACATCAAGGACATGAAAGCCCCGAAGTGGGAACTGCCGGCACGCCCACCGCGCAGCCCGCAGGGCCAGCAGGGCCAGCGCCGTCGTGGCGGTGACCGCTCAACGGTGGCACCTACAACCCCGACGACCGCCACAGCACAAGACAGTACGATGATCAGCAACCCGATGCTCTGGGCCGACACCCCCGACCCGGACGTCATCCGCGTCGGCGACACCTTCTATTTAGTCACCACCACGATGCACCTGATGCCCGGCGCACCGGTGATGGCCTCGAAGGACCTGAAGAACTGGGAGACCGTGGGCTACATCTTCGACCGGCTGACCGACTCGCCGAAGTACGACCTGCAGGAGGGCACGGTCTACGGCCGAGGCCAGTGGGCCACGTCGCTGAAATATCACGACGGCCGTTTCTGGGCACTACTGGCTCCCAACGAGGACGGGCCGATGGGCGACACCTATATCTTTACCGCCCCGAAGGCCGAGGGGCCGTGGACCATCCACGCCCGGCTGCGCCACTTCCACGACGCCACGCTCTTCTTCGACGACGACGGCACGCCATACGTCTTCTTCGGGACGGGCGAGATGTGCCAGCTGACGCGCGACCTGAAGGGCGTCGTCGAAGGCTCGCTGCGCCACTACTTCGAGCGCGAGGCCGACGAGCGCGGACTGCTGGAGGGCACGCGCGTCGTCAAGCATAACGGCACGTACTACGCCCAGCTCATCAGCCACGTCTTTGCACCGGGCCGCCACCGCCGTGAGGTGTGCTACCGCACGAAGGACCTGAACGGCACGTGGGAGAAGAACGTCATCCTCGAGAGCGACTTCGGCGGCTTCTCCTATCTGGCTCAGGGCACCATCGTCGATACCGAGGAAGGCGACTGGTACGGCATCATGTTCCAGGACCGTGGCGGCGTGGGTCGCGTGCTGACGCTCTCGCCGGTGCGCTGGATCGACGGCTGGCCGATGCTGGGCGACGAGCGCGGCAAGGTGCCCGACGTGGTGCGCCCCTACCGCAGCGGTCAGCCCAAGAAGGAAATCGTCTGCGCCGACGAGTTCGACACGACCACGCTGGGCCTGCACTGGCAGTGGAACCACAACCCCGTCGACGCGGCCTGGAGCCTCAGCGAGCGCCACGGATTCCTGCGCCTGAAGACCAGCCGCGTGGTGCCTAACCTCTACTTGGCGCCCAACACCCTGACGCAGCGTATGTTCGGCCCGACGTGCAGTGGTGCCGTCTGCATCGACTTCTCGAAGATGAAGGACGGCGACTGCGCCGGCTTCTGTGCCTTCAACGGCGACTCGGGCGTGCTCACCCTGAAAAAGAGCGGCAAGAGCGTCGTCCTCGAGATGAGCGAGCAGAAGGTCAGCCTCACAGACCGCGAGAAGGCCGTCGCCAACGTTGACGACAAACTGGTCGAGGGCGTGTCGCTGACAAAGATGGCCCCCAAGGCCCGACAGGTCTGGCTGCGTATCGACGGCGACTTTAGGCCCGGCCACAACGACGCCGCCAACTTCTACTACAGTCTCGACGGACAGGAGTGGAAGCAGATAGGCACCAGAAACTACCGCTGCATCTTCGACTACCGCCGATTCTTCATGGGCTCGAAGTTTGCCGTCTTCAACTATGCCACGAAGAAGGCCGGCGGCTACATCGACGTCGACGAATTCAAACTTCTGTAACCACTAACCACAAGCCACGACAACTATGAAACGACTCCTTCTGGCCTGCGCAGCCTTGCTTACCCTTCACCACTTCTCTGTCGCCCAGAGCGCAGCGGCCGCCCTGCCCATGCGGGCAGAGACTTTCCCCATCAGCAGCGTCAGGCTGGGCGACAGTCAGTTCCTCAAGAACCAGCAGGCCGACATACACCACCTGCTCGGGCTCGATGCCGACCGCCTGCTGGCACCCTACCTGAAGGGAGCCGGCCTGACACCCAAGGCCGAGAACTACACCAACTGGGAGAACACGGGCCTCGACGGCCACATCGGCGGCCACTACGTGTCGGCACTGAGCTATATGCTGGCGGCAACGGGCAACAAGGAGATTGAGGCCCGCCTCGACTATGTGCTCAGCGAGCTGCGGCGCTGTCAGGAGGCCAGCGGCGACGGCTACCTGAGCGGCGTGCCCGACCCCAAGACGATTTGGGGCGAGATAGCACGCGGCGACATCCGCCCGAACTCCTTCGGACTGAACGACCGCTGGGTACCTCTTTATAATATACACAAGATTTACGCCGGCCTGCGCGATGCCTACCTCATTGCCGGACGCAAGGATGCCCGCGAGATGCTGGTCAGGCTCGCCGACTGGATGATCAGCGAGGTGAGCCAGCTCAACGACGAGCAGATCCAGCAGATGCTCATCAGCGAGCACGGCGGACTGAACGAGACCTTTGCCGACGTCTACGCCATCACCGGCGACAAGAAATACCTGCGACTGGCCCACCAGTTCAGCGACCAGCGTATGCTGCAGCCACTGCTGAAGGGCGAGGACAACCTGACGGGCAAGCACGCCAACACGCAGATTCCGAAGGTCATCGGCTACAAGCGCATCGCCGACCTCGAGGGCCTCGACGACTGGGACCGCGCCGCCCGCTTCTTCTGGCAGGTGGTCATCGGCCAGCGCAGCGTCAGCATCGGAGGCAACTCCATGCGCGAGCACTTCAACCCCACCGACGACTTCAGCGAAATGCTGGCCTCGGAGCAGGGCCCCGAGAGCTGCAACACCTTTAATATGCTGCGCCTGACGAAGATGCTCTACCAGACCACGGCCGACAAGAGCTACATCGACTACTATGAGCGCGCACTCTACAACCATATTCTCTCGATACTCAACCCCGTGCAGGGCGGATTCGTCTACTTCACGCCGATGCGCGCGGGCCACTACCGCGTCTACTCACAGCCGCAGACATCGATGTGGTGCTGCGTGGGAACAGGCATCGAGAATCCCGCCCGCTACGGCGAGATGATCTACGCCCACGAGGGCAACGACCTGCTGGTGAACCTCTTCATCCCCTCGACGCTGACTTGGGGCGACATGACCGTCACTCAGGAGAACCGCTTCCCGCAAGAGCCATCCACCATGCTGACGGTCAAGACGAAGAAGCCACGACAGTTTGCCTTGAAGATACGCATCCCGAAATGGTGCGAAGGCATGAAAGCCGCTGCGGCCGACGGTTCTGCCGTCGCCACCAGGACCGACAACGGCTACCTCGTCATCGACCGCAAGTGGCAGGACGGCGACCAGATTCGCGTGGACATCCCGATGCACCTGACCGCAGAGACCACACCCGACGGCAAGCCCCAGTACTCCTTCCTCTACGGACCCATCGTGCTCGCCGCCAAGACCGGCACCGACCGACAGGACGGTATGTATGCCGACGACAGCCGCGGAGGCCACATCGCCAACGGCCCCAAGATTCCGCTCACCCAGATGCCGGGGCTCATCGGTTCGCCCGGCGAGGTGCTGACCCATCTGCAGCCCGTCGACGGTAAGCCCTTGAACTTCAGGCTCAGCGGTGTCACCATCCCCTCGTTCGAGGGCGTGACGCTTCAGCCGTTCTACCAGCTCTACGAGTGCCGCTACCAAATTTACTTCCCGCTCTACACGCAGCAGGAGTGGACTGCCCGCCAGCAGGAGATGGCGGCCGAGGAGCAGGCACGCATGGCCTTGGAGGCTCAGACGGTCGACAAGGTGTACTGCGGCGAGCAGCAGTCGGAGAGCGACCACTTCTTCAGCGGCAACGGCTCGTGGAACGGCTCCGACGAGGGCATACACTGGCGCCGCACCCGCAGTCTGTTCACCTATCAGCTGAAGGCCGACGGTGCCAAGACGCTCCGCCTGAAAGGATTCGCCGACCGCGAGGGCATGACGGTCAGCGTCGACGGCCAGGAGGTGGGCACCGTCAGCCTCGACCGCCAAGGCACAGCCACCCTCAGCCTGCCCGCCACGCTGCAGGGGTCTGTGACCGTCGGTATCGCCGCAGGGCAGGGCCGACAGACGCCGCGACTGAGCGAGGTGAGGCTGTGCAAGTAAAAAAACATCGGAAAAGATTTGGTCATGTCTGAAAAATGTTGTTACTTTGTGCCATGATTACTAAAACAGAATAGCAGAATGGCAAGAGTACTAATGATTGGCGCCGGAGGCGTCGCTACGGTGGCTGCGTTCAAGATAGCGCAGAATGCCGACGTGTTTACCGAGTTTATGATAGCAAGCCGCCGCAAGGCGAAGTGCGACCAGATTGTGGAGGCCATCCACCGCAAGGGCTACAAGATGGACATCAAGACAGCCCAGGTGGATGCCGACGACGTGGAGCAGCTGAAGGCGCTCTTCGCCGACTATAAGCCCGAGCTGGTCGTCAACCTCGCCCTGCCCTATCAGGACCTCACCATCATGGATGCCTGCCTGGCCTGCGGATGCTCCTATCTCGACACGGCCAACTACGAGCCGAAGGACGAGGCTCACTTCGAGTATTCATGGCAGTGGGCCTACCGCGACAGGTTCCGCGAGGCCGGCCTGACAGCCATCCTCGGCTGCGGCTTCGACCCGGGCGTGACGAGCATCTTCACCGCCTACGCCGCCAAGCACCACTTCAGCGAGGTGCAGTATCTTGACATCGTCGACTGCAACGCCGGCGACCACCACAAGGCATTCGCTACCAACTTCAACCCCGAAATCAACATCCGCGAGATTACCCAGAAGGGACTCTACTGGGAGAACGGCAAGTGGGTGGAGACCGAGCCGCTCGAGATTCACCAGGACCTGACCTACCCGGGCATCGGCCCGCGCGACAGCTACCTGCTGCACCACGAGGAGATTGAATCGCTCGTGCTGAACTACCCGACCATCCGCCGCGCACGCTTCTGGATGACCTTCGGACAGCAGTACCTGAAGCACCTTGAGGTAATCCAAAATATCGGCATGAGCCGCATCGACGAGGTGGAGTATGAAGCACCGATGGCCGACGGCTCGGGCGTGGCAAGGGTGAAGATCGTGCCGCTGCAGTTCCTCAAGGCCGTGCTGCCCAACCCGCAGGACCTCGGCGAGAACTACGAGGGCGAGACCAGCATCGGCTGCCGCATACGCGGTATTGGCAACGACGGACAGGAGCACACCTATTATGTATATAACAACTGCTCGCATCGCGCCGCCTACGAGGAGACGGGTATGCAGGGCGTATCGTACACCACCGGCGTGCCCGCCATGATTGGTGCCATGATGTTCTGCAAGGGTCTCTGGCGCAAGCCCGGCGTCTACAACGTCGAGGAGTTCGACCCTGACCCCTTCATGGAGCAGCTCAACAAGCAGGGCCTGCCCTGGCACGAGCAGCACGACGTTGACCTGGAGCTGTAGCAAGAGGGAGCTGAGTTGTTACGATACCGCGCCGAAAAGTTAAAAAACAATAATTGGCAGAGAAATCTTCGGAGTTATGCTGCGCAACTCCGAAGATTTTTGTAATTTTACACCCTCATTCGTCGTCATGCCTGCGCGTGCGGCGGAAAATATTGTGTGTACTCACGATAACAGTAACCAAAAGCAGTTATTATGGACTCTCAAGAAAACATCCTCGAGCAGGGGATCAGTGAAGAAAAAGTGAATCAGGAAGCTGCAGCTCCTGAAGTAGTAACCGTCGAAGCCGCTTCGCCAGCCGAAGAGGCAGCCCCGGAAACACCGGAGACAACCGAAGAGCCGAAGGAGCCGGAAGCTCAGGAAGAGCCGAAGGAGGCACCCGTGGAGCGCAAAGTCTATGAGACGAAGAAAGAGGTGCTCGACCGCGTGAAGGAGATTGCCCACGGCGAGGAGATGCCCCAGAAGGACGAGGTAGACTATCTGAAGACCGCATTCTACAAGCTCCACATTGCCGAGCGCGAATCCAAGCTGCGGGCTTACATCGACGGCGGCGGCGACCCCGAACAGTATCAGATTACCCCCGACGAAGACGAGGAAGTCTTCAAGGCCGAAATGGGCGTCATCAGGGAGCGCCGCCAGCAGCAGTTCCGCGAGCAGGAGGCCGAGAAGGAGGAGAACCTGCGTAAGAAGCTCGAGATCATTGAGAAGATAAAGGCTATGGTCACCTCGCCCGAGGAGGCCAACAAGACGTTCCAGGAGTTCAAGGCCCTGCAGCAGGAGTGGCGCGACATCAAGGCCGTTCCCGCCGAGAAGGCCAACGAGCTGTGGCGCAACTACCAGCTGTATGTCGAGCAGTTCTACGACCTGCTGAAGCTGAACAGTGAAGCCCGCGAATATGACTTCAAGAAGAACCTGGAGCTGAAGAAGAAACTCTGCGACGCAGCCGAGAAGCTGGCCGAGGAGCCCGACGTCATCAGTGCCTTCCACCAACTGCAGAAGCTGCATCAGGAGTACCGCGAGGTAGGCCCCGTGTCGAAGGACCTGCGCGAGGAGGTGTGGAACCGCTTCAAGGCCGCCTCGACCGTCATCAACAAGCGCCACCAGCAGCACTTCGAGGGCATCCGCGCCCGCGAGGAGGAGAACCTGCAGAAGAAGACCGCCCTCTGCGAGAAGGTGGAGGCCATCGCCGCCGAGGAGAACAAGGGCAGCGGCGACTGGGAGCGCCGCACGAAGGAGATTATCGAGCTGCAGCAGGAGTGGAAGACCATCGGCTTCGCCCCGCAGAAGATGAACGTCAAGATATTCGAGCGCTTCCGCGCTGCTTGCGACGACTTCTTCGGCCGCAAGGCAGAGTATTTCAAGACGCTGAAGGACACCTTCAAGGAGAACGCCGAGAAGAAGCGCGCACTCATCGAGAAGGCCAAGGCCCTGCAGGACTCCACCGAATGGAAGTCGACGGGCGACAAGCTCATCAACCTGCAGAGGGAGTGGAAGCAGATAGGCATGGTGCCCAAGAAACTGGGCGACCAGCTGTGGGAGGAGTTCCTCGGGGCCTGCAACAAGTTCTTCGAGGCACGCAATGCCGCCACCGCCGGCACCCGTGGCGAGGAGCACGCCAACCTTGAGAAGAAGCGCGACGTCATTGCCCGGCTGAAACTCGTGACCGAGGAGGCTGGCGACAACCTGCAGGAGACGGTCCAGCAGCTGGTCAGCGAGTATCAGGCCATCGGCCACGTGCCCTTCCGCGAGAAGGACAAGCTCTACGAGGAATACCACGCCGTGCTCGACAAGCTCTACAAGGACCTGAACATCTCAGTGGCCAAGCGCCGCCTGAACACGTTCAAGCAGAACCTGAAGCAGGTGGCCGAGCGTGGCGAGAATGCGCTTGACAATGAGCGTGCCCGCCTGTTCCGCCAGTATGAGGCCATGAAGCAGGAAATCCAGACTTACGAGAACAACCTCGGATTCCTGAGCGTCAGCTCGAAGAAGGGCAACTCGCTCATCGACGAGATGAACCGCAAGGTGCAGAAGCTGAAGGACGACATGGAACTGGTCCGCGAGAAGATCAAGGCCATCGACCAGGAGAACCGCGAGAAACAGGAGTCGTAACCAGACTCAAGATAAACCGTAAAAGAATCCCCTCCGCCAGATAACGGAGGGGATTCTTCTTTTTCCAATACCTGTTTGTTCTATTATTCAAGTTACTATGTTTGCACCTGCAAACATAGTAACTTTCCATCCAAAACCCGCCGCCTTTTCCCCAAAACCCGCCGCCTTTTCAGTAAAACCCGCCGCCTTTTCCCATTCTGCCCATTCAGCCCATTCATCCC
>CAJOLE010000033.1 GCA_905235325.1 uncultured Prevotella sp.
TACCGTTCAAGAGGGTGTCAGGGTGACACAATGCCGATGTACACTGGGCGTACACCCTGTTTGAGAGGGTGGCACGGGTGACACAAGGGTGCAGTCGCACCGACAGTCGTAATAAGTGCCAGGCGGCGGAACAGCAAAGTCAAGAGAAGAAGGAATCCCCAGAAGCGGTTGCCTCTGGGGACTCCTTGAAATCAGACGAAGGGATTACTTAGCAAAGAGGGCGACGATAGTCTCGTACTTCTCCTGCTTGCCAGAGGTCTGCTTGGGTTCGCCTACCTTCTTGCCATACTCGTAAGCCTGCTCGAGGGTGAGCTTGCCGTCCTCAAAGTCCTTGCCGATGCCGCTGTCGAACGAGGCGTAGCGGGCCTTCTTCATGGCGGGCAGCTCAGAGTTCTCGAGGATGTCGGCGGCATTCATCAGGGCGCGGGCCATGGCATCCATACCGCTGATGTGAGCGATGAACAGGTCCTCGAGGTCGGTGCTGTTACGGCGAATCTTGGCATCGAAGTTAGTACCGCCGTCCTTGAAGCCACCGTTGCGGATAATCTCCATCATGGCCTGTGTCAGTTCGTAGTTGTCGATGGGGAACTGGTCGGTGTCCCAGCCGTTCTGGGCATCGCCGCGGTTGGCATCGATAGAGCCCAGCATACCGGCATCGACGGCGCAGGCCAGCTCGTGCTCGAAGGTGTGGCCGGCCAGTGTGGCGTGGTTCACCTCGATGTTCACCTTGAAGTCTTTGTCGAGACCGTGTGCACGGAGGAATCCGATGACGGTCTCTGTGTCGACGTCATACTGGTGTTTCGACGGTTCCATCGGCTTCGGCTCGATGAGGAACGTTCCCTTGAAGCCCTTCGAGCGAGCGTAGTCGCGGGCCATTGTCAGCATTGTGGCCATGTGCTCCTTCTCGCGCTTCTGGTCGGTGTTGAGCAGGCTCATGTAGCCCTCCCGTCCGCCCCAGAACACGTAGTTCGTTCCGCCGAGCTTGATGGTAGCGTCGATGGAGTTCTTAATCTGAACGATGGCGCGTGCGACAACGTCGAAGTCGGGATTAGTGGATGCACCGTTGGCATAGCGCTTGTTGCCGAAGACGTTGGCCGTACCCCAGAGCAGTTTGATGTTGGGGAACTGCTTCATCTTCTCGAGGGCATAGTCGGTAATGGCCTTCATGCGAGCCTCGTACTCGTCGATGGTGTCAGCCTCTTCAACGAGGTCGACATCGTGGAAGCAGAAATATTCGATGCCCAGCTTGTCCATAATCTCGAAGCCTGCATCCATCTTGTCCTTGGCGCGCTGCACAGGGTCGGCAGCCTTGTCCCACTCGTAGATGCGTGTCTGACCGCCGAACTGGTCGGCAGAGGCGCCTCCCAGTGTGTGCCACCAGGCCATGGCATACTTCAGCCAGTCCTTCATTTTCTTCCCCATCACGACCTTCTCAGGTTCGTAATAGTGGAAAGCCATTACGTTCTTACTGTCCTTTCCCTCGAAAGGAATCTTACCAGTAAACGGGAAATACTCTTTTGTCATAAGTTTTAAATTTTAAGTTGATTAGTGTTTATTGTTTAAAGTGTCTTTCCAAGTCTCATAGGCAGCCTTGTAGGCCTCGCGGTCAGCCTCGACCGGCTCGATGACCTCCAGCTTCTCCAGCGTGGCGAATGCCTCGTTGTTGTCCTTATAGATTCCTGCACCAATGCCAGCACCCTTGGCAGCACCGACAGAGCCGTCGGTGTCGTACAGCTCGATGGTAGCTCCGCTGACGCCGGCCAATGTATTGCGGAAGAGCGGCGAGAGGAACATATTGGCCTTGCCGGCGTGAATTTTCCGGATGTCCATACCCATCTGCTGCATAATCTCCATGCCGTAGCAGAAGGAGAAGACGATGCCCTCCTGGGCGGCGCGCACGATGTGAGCCTTCGAGTGCTTGTTGAAGTTCAGGCCATTGATGGAGCAGCCGATTTCCTTGTTCTCCAGTACACGCTCAGCACCGTTGCCGAAGGGGATGATGGTCACGCCCTCGCTGCCGATGGGTGCCGTGGCGGCCAGGTTGTTCATCTCGGCGTAGGAGATGTCTGGCGTCACGTTGCGGTGTACCCAGGCGTTCAGGATGCCCGTTCCGTTGATGCAGAGGAGCACGCCCAGTCGGGTCTGGTCGGCCGTATGGTTGACGTGTGCAAAGGTGTTGACGCGCGACTTCCTGTCGTAGTTCACCTCGCCGAGTACGCCGTAGACGACCCCCGACGTGCCGGCCGTTGCGGCAATCTCGCCCGGATTGAGCACATTCAGCGACAGGGCATTGTTTGGCTGGTCGCCTCCACGGTAGGTGATGGGCGTGCCGGCCTTCAGCCCCAGTTCGGCGGCAGCTTCAGCGCACACTTCACTCTGACAGGCAAACGTGGGTACGATGTCGGCAATCAGCGAGCGGTCGAAGCCGTAGTAGTCGAGCAGGAACTGTGCGGGCTGGTTCTCCTTAAAGTCCCAGAACATACCCTCTGAGAGCCCGCTGACCGTAGTGTTGGCCACACCGCTCAGTCGCATGGCCAGATAGTCGCCCGGCAGCATCACCTTATATATTTTACTATAGAGTTCAGGCTCGTTCTCCTTCACCCACGCCAGTTTGGCAGCAGTGAAGTTGCCTGGCGAGTTGAGCAGATGGCTCAGGCACTGCTCCGCCCCCAACTCCCTGAAAGCCTTCTCGCCGTAAGGAACGGCCCGAGAGTCGCACCAGATGATGGAGGGTCTGAGCACCTGAAGGTCCTTGTCGACACACACCAGGCCGTGCATCTGGTAGGAGATGCCGATGGCCTTGATTTCCTCGGCCGTAGCACCGGCCTCACTCATAATCTTCTTCAGCGAGAGCTTTGCATACTCCCACCACGAACTGGGTTCCTGTTCAGCCCATCCTGCTTTGGCCGCCATAATCGGCGCCTCCTTCTCCGGATAGAATGCAGAAGCCACACACTTGCCGCTGTCGGCGTTAACCAAAGATGCCTTGACTGACGAACTGCCGACGTCAAAACCTAACAAATAACTATTAGCCATAAATCATAAATTAGAGGCCTTATGACTATAATACGTTTAATAGTCTGATTTCCCTAAAAAAAGTTCCGCACACATCTCGGCACAGCGCTCACCGTCGACGGCAGCAGAGACGATGCCGCCGGCATAGCCTGCTCCCTCGCCGCAGGGGAAGAGTCCCTGCAGACGGATATGCTGCAGTGTGGCGGCATCGCGCACGATGCGCACCGGACTGCTCGTGCGCGTCTCGACGGCAATCAGTACGGCCTCGTTGGTAAGGAAGCCGTGAGCCTGGCGGCCAAACGTCTTGAAGCCCTCCTGCAGCCGGCGGCCTATCATCGGCGGCAGCCAAAAGTGGAGCGGACTCGACAGCAGGCCCGGGGCATAGCTGCTGCGGGGCAGGTCGTAGCTGAGGCGGCTGTTCACGAAGTCGGCCATGCGCTGCGCCGGGGCCGTCTGCTTCATATTGCCCTGTTGCCAGCAGAGGCGCTCCAGCTGCTGCTGGAACCTCATCACCTTCAGCACGTCATCGCCGTCCTCCACATCCTCGGGTCTTACCTCGACCACCATGCCGCTGTTCGACCAAGCCGTACCGCGATTAGCGGGACTCATGCCGTTGACCACGATTTGCTCCTTGTCGGTAGCAGCCGGGATGACGAAGCCGCCTGGACACATACAGAACGAATAGACGCCACGCCCGTCGACCTGGGTGACAAAAGAATACTCTGCTGCAGGCAGATAGCGCCCCCGGCCCTGACGCGAATGATACTGAATCTGGTCAATCAACTGCGACGGATGCTCCAGGCGCACGCCGACGGCGATGCCCTTCGCCTCGAGTTCAACCTTTGCATTAGCCAGATAGTGGTAAACGTCTCTGGCAGAGTGGCCTGTAGCCAGAATCACGGGTCCGCGATACTCCTTGTCGGCCACGCATCCGACAACCTTGTCGCCAGCAATGATCAGACTGGTCATCTTCGTCTGGAAGTGAACCTCGCCGCCACTGCGGATGATGGTGTTGCGGATGTTCTCGATGACCTTTGGCAGACGGTCGGTGCCGATGTGCGGATGAGCGTCGGCGAGAATGGCTGTCGAGGCACCGTGCTGACACAGTACGTTCAGAATCTTGTCGATGCTGCCGCGCTTCTTCGAGCGGGTGTAGAGCTTGCCGTCAGAGTAAGCCCCTGCCCCACCCTCGCCGAAGCAGTAGTTGCTCTCGCCGTCGACCTGCTGCGTGCGGGCAATCTCGGCCAGGTCGCGCTTACGGTCGTGGACGTTCTTGCCACGCTCGAGCACGATGGGTCGCAGGCCTAACTCAATGAGTCGCAAGGCAGCGAACAGTCCGCCCGGCCCAGCCCCGACGACGATGACCTGCGGGCACTCCGAGACATCGCCGTAGACTGTATGCACATACGCATCGTCGGCCGGCTGCTCGTTCAGATAGACGCGCACCTTGAGGTTGACGAAGATGGTGCGCTGGCGGGCATCGATGCTGCGCTTCAGAATACGCACGGCGGTGCAGGTGCGCACGTCGAAACCTTTCTCGTCGGCCAGCCACGCCTTCAGGCTCTGCTCGTCGGCAGCCACCTGGGGCAACACCCTTATCTGGTATTCGCTCGTCATCTGATGTAATAAAAATAGACGAAGGCCAGAACGGCGGCCAGCACGATGAGCACCACCGACTTCAGCAGGCACGTCGTCACCTTCTTGACAATCAGGAAGGCCACAATGATGCCCACCAGTGCAAACAGGTAATATCCGATATTACTGTCCATAAACTCCTTATTTGAATAATTTTCTAAAAGCTACGGGGACGGGAGTCTCAAACTCCATCGGCTGCCCCGTGACGGGATGGTTGAAGCACAGCAGCCAGGCATGAAGACAGAGACGGTGGAGCGGGTCGTCGCCGTTGCCATACTTCTCGTCGCCGCAGACGGGATGCCCCATGTCGGCTGAGTGGACGCGAATCTGGTTCTTGCGGCCCGTCTCAAGCTTGTATTCCACGAGCGAGTGCTCGGTGGTGCGGTCGAGCACGTGGAAGTGGGTGACGGCATACTTGCCGCCGTTGTCCGTGGGCGACGAGTAGGTGACGTAGGCTTTGTTGTCCTTCAGCCAGTTGGCGATGGTGCCGTCGTCCTGCTCCATCTCGCCGCTGACGACAGCCACATAGCGGCGGTCGTAGACGATGTCGTGCCAGTTGTGCTCCAGCGTCTGCTCCGTCTCCATGTCCTTGGCATAGACCATCAGGCCGCTGGTGTCGCGGTCCAGCCGATGGACGACGTGCGCCCTGCACTTCTGGCGGCTCTTCTTGAAGTAGTCGTCGAGCACCGACTTCACGTTCAGCGTCGAGTGTCCGGCCGCCATCGAGAGGATTCCCACGGCCTTCTCAACGACGATGAGCCAGCGGTCCTCGTAGACAATCTTCACGTAGCGGTTCTTGAAGCCCTGCTGGTTGCGCTTCGTGTTCGATACGGCCACCTTCATACCCGGCTTCAGCTGGAAGTCAAACTGCGAGACGGTCTTGCCGTCGACCTTGATGCCGCGGCCCTGCAGCGTTGCCTTGACCTTCGAGCGGCTCTGGGCCACGTTACTGAGCAGCCACTCCAGCAGCGGTGCCTCTTCCTTCACGGTGTAGTGACTGTAGTCACCCTGCGTGTTTCTTCCTGTGTACATTTTCATAAGTTCGGCAAAGGTACAAAAATATTCGGTAAAACTTGCGGCTGTTAGCGATTTTTTGCGTAATTTTGCGCGCAGAAACAATAAAAAGACAAAACAGGTTTGATAGAAAAGCATATTGTACTGGAAGACATCGATACCGTGGTGTTCTACGGTGTCGGCAATTGTCACCTGCAGATGATCCGTTCGCTCTTCCCCAAGCTGAGGGTCGTGGCGCGCGACAACGTCATCCGCGTCTTGGGCGACGAGGAACAGATGGCAGCCTTTGAAGAAAGCATCGAGCAGATACGCCGACATATACTGAAGTTCAACTCGTTACGCGAGGAGGATATACTTGACATTATTCGCGGCGGACACTCCAAGGACGTGCCCGACGACGTGGTAGTCTACACCATGTCGGGCCGCCCCATCAAGGCCCGCTCCGAAAACCAGCAGCGGCTCATCGAGGCTTACAAGGAGAACGACATGGTGTTTGCCGTAGGCCCTGCCGGCACGGGCAAGACCTACCTCTCGATAGCCCTCGCCGTGAAGGCGCTGAAGGAGAAGACGGCCAAGAAGATCATCCTCTCGCGCCCGGCCGTCGAGGCCGGCGAGAAGCTCGGCTTCCTGCCCGGCGACATGAAGGACAAGATCGACCCTTACCTGCAGCCGCTCTACGATGCGCTTGAGGATATGCTGCCCCAGGTGAAGCTGCAGGACATGATGGAGAAGCACCAGATACAGATAGCCCCGCTGGCCTTCATGCGCGGCCGGACGCTCTCCGACGCCGTCGTCATCCTCGACGAGGCGCAGAACACCACGCCCGCCCAGATACGGATGTTCCTCACCCGCATGGGCTGGAACACGAAGATGATCATCACGGGCGACATGACGCAGATCGACCTGCCCCGCACGCAGAAGTCGGGACTCATCGAGGCCCTGCATATATTAAACAATGTCGAGGGCATCGGCGTGGTCAACCTCGACCGCCGCGACATCGTGCGCCACAAGCTTGTCACACGTATTGTGAATGCCTACGAGCAGTACGACAAGGAGATACAGGAACCGAAAGCATGACACTACACATCTTCAACCCCGAGCACGACATTGCACTGGCGAGCGGACTGTCTAACTTCACGGCGCCGCACGCCGGGAGGCAGCTGCGCCACGACTTAGGTTTCCTGCCTGCGGTATGGGCCGACGAGGGCGACGTCGTGCTGGTTGACGATGTTGAGCAGGCGCAGCGCGAATGGCGGAAACTGGCCCACCGCGCAAGCTCTCTGCTGATGACCGACGGTCAGCGCCGGCCAAGCCCGCAGTTTGCTCCGGCTAAACAACCCGTTAGCTCCGACCAAACTACGGGTATCGAACCGTGGGGCTGGAACAGTGCGCTGCGGGCCGAACTGCTGCGAAGGGGTGTCCCTGAACGGCTGATGCCTACCCCACCCCAGCTCCAGGTCATCCGCGAGCTGTCACACCGCCGTACAGCCGCCCTTCTGCTGCCACGTCTCCGTATGGAAGGCACCGTCGGCGAATCCTTCGAGTGCCGCGAGGCCGACGAGGTTGAAAAGCTGCTGCAACAGTACGGCCATCTGGTGCTGAAGGCCCCGTGGTCGTCGAGCGGCCGCGGCCTGCGTTTCCTTGCCGTCGGGCGTACGCCTTTCAGTATGCAGGCCCGGTGGTTCCATAACGTGGTGGCGGCACAGGGCAGCGTCATGGTCGAACCATATTATAATAAGGTGAAGGACTTCGGCATGGAGTTCCTGAGCGACGGCGAGGGCGGCATCAGCTATCTCGGGCTGTCGCTCTTCCACACGGCCAATGGTGCCTACACGGGCAACATCCTCGCCACGGAGACGACCAAGCACGGCATGATAAGTACTTATCTGACAGATACTTTGTTTGGCGACGTTCGCGAAAAGATTTGCAGCAGTCTGAGCCCCGTCTTCCGGGGCAAGTACCGAGGGCCGTTTGGCATCGATATGATGGTGTGCGCCTCGCCGAGCGGCGGATTCCTGCTGCACCCCTGCGTGGAAATAAACCTTCGGCGCACCATGGGGCACGTCGCCCTGGCCCTGTCGCCAACCGACGACGACGTGCGCCGCGTCATGCGCATCGACTATACCGAAAACTACTACAAACTAAGAATAAACTGCTTATGAAGAAACTTATCAGTCTGGCCGTTGCACTTCTGCCGATGGCAGCCAGTGCGCAGTACCAGTCAAAGGTGTGGAGCCCCGACAACGGCGACGGCACCTACACCAATCCCGTCATCAATGCCGACTACTCCGACCCCGACGTCTGCGTGGGGCCGAGCGGCGAAGACTACTACCTGACGGCCTCCTCGTTCCAGTGCATACCGGGACTGCCCATCCTGCACTCCCGCGACCTCGTGAACTGGGAAATCATCAACTACGCCGTCCGCGAGCTGGAGCCGAAGTCGGTGTTCGACCGCCCGCAGCACGGCAACGGCATCTGGGCACCCTCCATCCGCTACCACGACGGCGAATACTACATCTACTGGGGCGACCCCGACTACGGCGTGATGATGGTGAAGACCAAGGACCCCGCCGGGGAGTGGACGAAGCCCTTGTGCGTCATCGAGGGCAAGGGCTACATCGACACCACCCCACTCTGGGACGACGACGGCCGCTGCTACCTGGTGAACGGCTGGGCCAACTCGCGCGCCAAGTTCGCCTCGGTGCTGACCGTCCGCGAACTGAGCGCTGACGGCACACGGGCCATCGGCCAGCCGGTCATCGTGTTCGACGGCAACGGCACGGAGAACCGCACCTGCGAGGGGCCGAAGTTCTACAAGCGCGACGGCTGGTACTGGATCATGTGCCCGGCAGGCGGCGTGCCCACGGGCTTCCAGCTGGCCATGCGCAGCAAGAGTCCTTACGGCCCCTACGAGCATAAGACGGTGCTGGCGCAGGGCAAGACGAGCATCAACGGCCCCCACCAGGGCGGCTGGGTACACACGAAGTACGGCGAGGACTGGTTCCTCCACTTCCAGGACAAGGAAGCCTATGGGCGCGTAGTCCATCTGCAGCCCGTCGACTGGTCGAGCGGCTGGCCCATCATGGGCAGGAAGGGGGAGCCGGTCGTGACATACACAAAGCCCAAATCATCGAGCACGCAAAAGGTCAACCCCGTTGAGAGCGACGAGTTCAACACGCCCACGATGGGGCTGCAGTGGCAGTGGCACGCCAACTACGACGAGAAGTTCGGTGTACCCACAGCCTTCGGCACCTTCCGCATCTACACCTACAAGCTGAGCGAGGGCTGGAAGAACTTCTGGGAAGTGCCCAACCTGCTGCTACAGAAGACGCCCGCCGACGAGTTTACCGTCACCACGAAACTGCGCTTCACGTCGAAGGCCGACGGGCAGTTCGGCGGACTCATCATGATGGGTCTCGACTACTCGGCACTCGTCGTGCGCCGCACGGGGCAGTCGTTCCAGCTGGTGCAGATGACGTGCAAGGCCGCCGACAAGGGTAAGCCGCAGACGGAGGACGTCATTGCCACGCTGAAGCCTACCGCCGCCGACAAGACCGACTACAAGCCCGGCATCCACGAGGACATCTACCTCCGGCTGAAGGTAGCCGACTCGAAGCTGCACTTCGCCTACAGCAGCGACGGGAAGAAATTCACCGACTGCGGCTCGGAGTTCCAGATGAAGGAGGGCAAGTGGATCGGCGCGAAGTTCGGCTATGTCAGTGCCGAGACCGACGCCAATGCCGACCGTGGCTGGGTGGAAGCCGACTGGATACGTCTGGAGAAGTGAAAAGCGAGAAGTGATGAAGAAGGTACTATTGACAGCCATGATAGCCGCCAGCCTGACCGCTACGGCGCAAAACCTGCAGCGGGGCAGCTACGGCTACCTCTACTGCCACATGAGCGACCGGGGCCAGTGGACGGCCTACGCCATCAGCCGCGACGGCTATAACTACGAGGACGTGATGGGCGGCAACCCCATCATGGCCCCCAAGGAGCACGCACGCATAGAGGGCGGCCAGCGCGACGCCTACATCTGCCGGGCTGCCGACGGACGGGGCTACCTGATGGTGACCACCGACATGAACAACGCCATGACCAAGACACTGGGCAAGCAGAACGACTGGGACAACTACGGCATCGACCTGCTGCGCAGCGACGACCTGCTCCACTGGACCTCCGTCTCGTTCGACTACCGCCGGGGCACCGGCATCTTCTGCGACCCCGAAGCCGAGAGCGTCTACAAGGACTGGTCGACCATCAACCGCGTGTGGGCGCCGCAGATATTCTGGGATCCCGCCTACGTGTGGCCCGACGGCCAACGAGGGGGCTACATGATCTACTACTCCATGTGGAACCGCGCCGAGGAGCAGTACGACCGTATGTACTATTCCTACGCCGACCGCTCGTTCACGCGGCTGACGCAGCCCCGACTGCTCTTTGACTGGGGCTACGCCACCATCGACGCCGACATCAACCTGCTCAGCGACGGCCTCTACCATATGCTCATCAAGAAGGAGGGCGGCAAGCCCGGCATCTACACGGCAACGTCCAAGCACCTGACCAGCGGCTGGGGCGAGCCCGTCGAGGACGACTACGTCTCGTTCGAGGGCAAGAAGAAGTGCGAGGGCTCCAGTGCCTTCCAGCTCATCGGCGACAAGACGTGGCGCGTGGCCTACATACAGTACAGCGACCGCCCGAAGCACTACCGCATCTGCGAGGCCGACGAGCACCTGAGGGGTTTCAAGAATCCCGTCGACATCAAGGGTGTCAACGGTCCGCAGCACGGCTCGTTCATGCGGCTGACCAAGAAAGAATACAAACGACTGAAGAAATTAGTAAATAACCAATAAACGCATTGCACGATGAAACACGCTATCTTTTGCTTAACAATCCTGTGCTCCCTGACGGCCAGCGCCATCACCAGGAGCGAGCTCGCCGAATACGCCAAGTCGCTGAAAGGACTGACGAAGGCGGAACTGAAGACGAAGGTCCACAACCTGACGGGGTCGCCTAAGGTACTTGGGTACGGCAGCGGTATTAACAAGACGTGGGGAGGATTCTACTACACCGACCGGATTGAGAGCACCAACGAGTGCGTCAACCGCTACAGCAACCAGAAATTCTACTTCCCCGCCACGAACGAAGGCACCGTCATCACCGGCATGAACATCGAGCACTCCTTCCCCAAGAGCTGGTGGGGTAAAACCAATAACACTGCCTACAAAGACCTCTACAACCTCTACCCCAGCGATACGCAGGCCAACAGTTCGAAGTCAAACTATCCGATGGGCATTGTCGAGAAGGTCAAAGTAGAGTCGGAAGGCTACGACAAGGTGGGCACGGGAACCATCGACGGCGTAAAGGGCCGCCAGTGCTGGGAGCCAGGCAACCAGTACAAGGGCGACTTCGCCCGCGCCTATATGTATATGGCTACCGCCTACCAGAACCTGACGTGGAGCGGCGTGCAGGGCTTGCAGCAGCTCCAGAATGGAGCATGGCCCACGCTCAAGGAGTGGGCCTATACGCTCTACCTGACTTGGCTGAAGAGTGACCCGGTAGACGAGTTGGAGGTAAACCGCAACAATGCCGTCGCCAAGATTCAGGGCAACCGCAACCTCTTCGTCGACTATCCCAACCTGGCAGAATATGTCTGGGGCGACAGCACGAATGTTGCCTTCGACCCGTACACCTCTGTCACCACCGCCAGCGACGACTCACGCTACACCGGCATACCCATCGACAGCGGCGACGACGACGCGCCCGTCATCATACCCGACGACGATGTTACGGCAACCTACTTTGTCGAGACGTTCGACAAGTGCGAAGGTACGGGCGGCAACGACGGACAGTTCAGCGGCAATGTAGCTGGTGCTAAAAGCGAATTCAAGCCCGACAACGTTGGCTGGGAAGGCAAGAAGTTATTCGGCGGCGACGGTTGTTTGCGTTCAGGGTCAAGCGATGTAGACGGAGTCGTCACCACGCCGAAGTTCACCATCAACGGCACCTCCACCCTCAGTTTCAGGGCAGCTCTCTTTGGAACTGACGGCAACTCGCTGAAGCTGTCGGTAAACGGCAACGGAACACTGTCAGAGACCAACCTGACGATGACCGCTGGCGAGTGGACGACATACACGCTCACACTCACCGGACAAGGGGAAGTCAGCATCACGTTTACCCCGGCAAAGCGCTTCTTCCTCGACGAAGTCCGCGTGACCTCTGTGAAAGAGGAAGTGACGGTGCCTGGCGACATCGACGGCGACGGCGAGCTGACGACGGCCGACGTCTACATCGTTGCGGGCATCATCGTGGACGCGATAGAGAATACCGACGACTACGACGTGGAGTCCGCCGACCTTGACGGCGACGGCAAGCTGACCGTGGCCGACCTGGCCGCCATCATCGCCATCATCACTTCCGCAGAGCAGTGACAACCGCTATGGATAGCTGAACGCAGAAATAACCGACACTTCCTACACTTGCGACCTAACCGTCTGTGCCTCAAGGCCATTTCAGGTGTAGGTTGTCGGAAAACGGCTGCTGAACCTACACCTGATCCTACACCTGAACCTACACCCGAACCTACACCTTCGGAGTGTATAAACATACACACAATCGGGGCGGCGCCTTTTGGCGGGTTTCACGCAAAAGGCGCCGCCTTTTCGGCAAAAAGCGCCACTTTTTGCGGCCAACCGCCCCCCATTGCATAATCATGCAGACCGTGAATGGATATACGGTCAGGTGTAGGAAGTGTAGGAAGTGTAGGATATTTCCTGTGATTCGCAACTATAGCGGCCTGTTTGCAAGGTTTTTGAAAAACCATTTGGCTGTTCGGCATTTTATTCGTAACTTTGCACGCTGAAATGGAAAACAAAGAAAAGACGTTCATAGCAGGGCCGTGCGTCATTGAGTCGGCGGAGCTGTTGGACACGGTGGCCCGCGAGCTGGTCAGCATCAACCGGCGGCTCGGCGTCGACATCATCTTCAAGGCATCGTTCGACAAGGCCAACCGCACATCCATCCACTCCTTCCGCGGACCGGGACTGGAGCGCGGCCTGCAGATGCTCAGCGACGTGAAGCAGAAGTACGGCCTGCGACTGCTCACCGACATCCACGAGAGCTGGCAGGCAGTACCGGTAGCCGAGGTGTGCGACGTACTGCAGATTCCGGCCTTCCTCTGCCGCCAGACCGACCTGCTCGTGGCCGCCGCCAAGACGGGGCGGACGGTAAATATCAAGAAGGCGCAGTTTCTGAGCGGCCGCGATATGCGCTACCCCGTTGAGAAAGCCCGCGAGGCCGGTGCCACGGAGGTGTGGCTGACGGAGCGCGGCAACATGATGGGCTACAACACGCTGGTGGTCGACTTCCGCAATATCAGCGATATGCTGGAGCTGGTGCCGACGGTCATCATGGACTGCACCCACTCCGTGCAGCGGCCCGGCGGCAGCGACGGCAAGACCGGCGGCGACCGCCGCTTCGTGCCGCCGATGGCCTTAGCCGCCAAGGCATTCGGTGCCACAGGCTGGTTCTTCGAGGTTCACCCCGACCCTGACCGCGGACTGAGCGACGCCGCCAACATGCTGGAACTGAACCGACTGGGCCAACTCATTGAAGAAATAATTAAAAGTTAAGAAGATGACAGTCAGAGAATATGGCATCAAGTGCATCAAGGACGAAGCCGAAGCCCTGATGGAACTGATTCCTAAGATGGACAAGGAGTTTGACCGTGCGGTGGAGCTGATGTTCCGCTGTCACGGCAAGATTATTGTTACGGGTGTCGGCAAGAGCGGACACGTGGGGGCGAAGATTGCCGCCACACTGTCGTCGACAGGCACACCCTCGTTCTTCATCAACCCACTCGACGTGTTCCACGGCGACCTGGGCGTCATGACCAGCGACGACGTGGTGCTGGCCATCTCGAACTCCGGACAGACCGACGAGCTGCTGCGCTTCATCCCCATGGTGCTGCATATGCAGATTCCCATCGTGGCCATGAGCGGCAACCCGGAGTCGCTGCTGGCCAAGTATGCCTACTGCCACCTGAACGTCAGCGTGCGCCACGAGGCCGACCCGCTGGACCTGGCCCCGACAAGCAGCTCAATAGCCCAGATGGCGATGGGCGACGCCCTGGCCGTGGCCCTCATCAAGAAGCGCAACTTCAAGCCCAAGGACTTTGCACAGTTCCACCCCGGCGGCGAGTTAGGCAAGCGGCTGCTCACCACGGCCCAGGACGTGATGCGCACGGTGGACCTGCCCGTCATTACGCCCGACATGCACCTCGGCGAGGCCGTGATTGAGGTGAGCCGGGGCAAGCTGGGGCTCGGCGTGGCCGTGGAGAACGGCCGCGTGGTGGGGCTCATCACCGACGGCGACATCCGTCGCGCCATGGAGAAGTGGCAGGCGCAGTTCTTCGACCGCACGGTGGGCGACATCATGACCCGCACGCCCAAGTCGGTGACGGTCCAGACGAAGATTACGGAGATTCAGCGCATCATGAACAAATATAAGATTCACAGCGTGCTGGTGGTAGACAAGGAGCAACGGCTGCTCGGCGTGGTCGACAACTACTCGTGCATGATTTAGAAGCGAAAAGTGGGAAGTGAGAAGTGAAAAGTTTATCATCCGGCGTTTCATACTGACGGCAATAGCCGTTGCAAGCGTCACGGTGCAGTCGTGGGGCCAGGAGCAGCTGCCAAGCGACTCGGTCTTCCGTCAGCTGATGACGGAGTATGGCATACGCTTCACCGAGGGTAACGAAGTGAAGCTGCTGAAGAGCGGTCAGGAGAAGTTCGACGATATGTTCCAGGCCATCCGCGAGGCCAAGAGCAGCGTCCACCTGGAGTATTTCAACTTCCGCAACGACTCCATCGCCTCGTTGCTGTTCGACATCCTGCGCGAGAAGCGCCGCGAGGGCGTCGAGGTGAGGGCACTCTTCGACGGATTCGGCAACGACTCCAACAACCAGCCGCTGAAGGAGCAACACCTGAAGCCCCTGCGCGACGACAGCGTCGCCATCTACGAGTTCGACCCCATCCGATTCCCCTGGGTGAACCACATCTGGCCGCGCGACCACCGCAAGATCGTGGTCATCGACGGGCACATAGCCTACACGGGCGGCATGAACGTGGCCGACTATTACATCAAAGGGACGGAGCAGGTTGGCTCGTGGCGCGATATGCACTGCCGCATAGAGGGCCCGGCGGTGAACGACCTGCAGCACATCTTCTGCCGCATCTGGGAGAAGGTGACCGGCGAGAACCTGCTCAAGCCCCAGTACTTCCACGGCCAGCCCGCCGGCGACAAGACGATTGGCATCGTCAACCGCGAGCCGGGAGCCATCTACACCCACGACGGCTACGTGGCCGGCAAGAACGACGCCGTGCGCCAGCTCTACATCCGTGCCCTCGACGCCGCCCAGGACTCTGTGAAGCTCGTCAACCCCTACTTCACGCTGATACCGTCGGTCAAGAAAGCCCTGAAACGTACCATCAAGCGCGGCGTGAGAGTCGAAATCATGGTGTCGGCCAAGAGCGACGTGCCCCTGACGCCCGACTGCGTCTTCCGCAATGCCTACAAGATGAAGAAGTGCGGTGCCCACGTGTGGCTCTATCAGCCGGGCTTCCACCACTCAAAGATTCTGATGGTCGACGGCCGCTACTGCACGGTAGGCTCGGCCAACCTCGACGCGCGCAGCTCGCGCTTTGACTACGAGGAGAATGCCGCCATCATCTGCAGTGAGACGACCAAGGAACTCGACGAAATGTTCAACCGCGACAAGGCGGACAGCTTCTATCTGACTAAGGAGACGTGGAATGAGTTCCGCACGCCGTGGCAGAAGTTCCGCGGATGGTTTGCCTCGCTGCTGCGACCCTGGCTGTAGGCAGACTTACGTCAGGCTGTCGGTCATCAGCCGGACTTCCACGTCGCTGATGCCGTGCTTGCTGATGGTCGGCCACTCACGGACCTGAAACTCCTGTGCCGCATTGAACGTGACACCCTCGCACTCGCCGTAGCGGCGAAACAAGGCGACGGCCCCCGGCACATCCCTGCCGAACCAATGGCAGTAGGCCGCATTCAGCAAATCGTCGGGCAACGGCTCGTCGCCGTCAACCAGCGCCTCATACATCTTGATGGCCTGCTCATACTTGCGGATTCCCACCAGCGTCCAGGCCAGCACGCGGTTGACGTTGCTGTCGTCGGGCTGTTCGTAGTTCAGCTTATAGAGAATCTTCAGGGCATCGTCATAACGCTCCATATTGGTCATGCAGACAGCAGCGTTCAGCTGGTAGTTCCGGTTGTCAGGATGACGCTCGGTCAGCTTCTCATAGTATTCCAGCGCACGGGAATAGTCGCCACAGCCGAACAGCGTCCGGGCATAGCCCGTCCACGCACGCTCATTGTCAGGCTCACTGGCCAGACAGCGGACGTAGCTCTCAGCAGCCGTCAGTCCCGCATTGGCCGGCGTGCGGGTACGCATCAGCACGGTGCCGTTCATCAGGTAGAACTGGGCGTCGCGACGCACCTCGCGGTAGTTCTGCAAGGTCAGCATGGCAGCGTCGTAGAGTTTATGCTTCATGAAGAAAGCCACAATCTCGCCAAAACGCTCCTCAAGAGCCGTCTCGCGGAACAAGGGATTGGCAAAGAAGAAGTAGCGCGGAAGGGCGCGCTGCTCAAACGGATTGAAGAACTCGCTGCGCTGAGGGAACACCCTGAAGAAGCGGTAAAGGCTCTGCAGGTAGGAACGGCGCAGGAAGGCAGCCGACTGCAGCTCCTCCTGGGCCATCTCCTCAACGCCGGCCAGCTTGGCCTCGCCCCGGTCGAGCATCTGCATCAGGCTCTCAGGCAGCTTGCTGATTGCCATTTGGAAACCAAGGGCAAACGAATACTTGTCGCTGTCGCAGAAGGGGCTGTTGTCGAGCATCCGGCGCAGGAACTTCCCGGCCCGCACCTTCTCCAGCACGCTGCCCACGGCGGGGTGCTGCTGATAATAGGGGACGAACCAGTTGCCCACCATGTTGAAGAACGGGAAGCGCTTCATCTGCGAGAATCCGCCGAAGTAGATGTCCGACCCCTGCTTCTGCATATCGGCCATCCTCCGCATCGACTCCTCGAGCTTCTCCATCCGCTGCTCCGCGACCTCGGGATGCAGTATGTCCTCCGTGGAATCGTCCTCCACCTCCTCTATACCGTTGCGCGTCACCCGTATATTGTTGTTCTTCAGCAGTTCGGGGATGATCTCGCTCTGGATGATACGGTTGTCGCTCTCTGCACGCAGACAGAAGACCATCTGCATCTGCAGCTCTGACAGGTCATTGAGGCAGCGCTCATCGGCCGCAGCCTGCTTCAGCATCTCATGCACCTCGGTGTACAACTCAGCGGCAGCAGCGTCAAGACAGAGCACCCACCCAATCAGCGCTCGCTGGCGGACACGCTCGTCGGCGGCGTTCTGATAGACATCCATCAGCAGGCGGAACTTGTTGATGCCGAAGAAGTTGAGCGTAGAGAGCGTGATGGCGCTGACAATCATCTGCTGGTCATTGCTGTCGATGGTGGGCGACAGCAGCATCTCGCCGAAGGCTTCCGTCACACTGGCCGTCCACAGACGTGAGGTCCAGATGTAGTCAAAGAGATCGGTCATCAGCTGCTGGTGCTCCTCGTAGACGGCCTGCCCGCGCGACTTCCTGACGTGCTCAGGCTCCAGTTCGAGCATGGCGGCATCGGCCACGAAGGCCTCCAGGTCGCGGCGCAGCGAAGCCGGTGTCCACTCACTGCGGCCATTGTTGCGTGCCCTGTGATGAACGCCAGCCGCAAAGGTGCTGTTGCGCAGGTAGTAGCGTATGTAGACATTGGTGGTCAGCACATACATTCGGCGCAGCAGCTTGTCGTAGACCTGCCCGCGGTCAGGGTCGTCGTAGCCCTGCTGCCAGTAGTCGGTCATCAGCTGGTAGTCGCTCTTAATCTGCTGCAGCTGCTCCATGACGTGCGGCTGGACAAAGGTGTAGAGGTAGTTCTCAAGGTGGGCGATGGCCTTGCCCAACTGCCGATGCTGCACATCGACGATGATCGTGCTCAATGCTTCGTTATAGACCATAGGCTACTGATCCTTTAACCATTTCCGGGCGCGCTCGATGTCGGCCTGGGCAGGCTCCTCAATATGGCGGTACTTCAGGTCGCGCGGCAGGGAGTCAACCTGACTGGCCGTCAGGCCGCAGTATTTCACCACGATGTCGCGATACCGGGCAATGCCAAATTTGGTCAGCGAGTCGCAGGCCATGTTATATCCCTTCTTGAAGGCTTCGAGCTGCTGCTGGCGCTTCTTGACTTCCAGGTCCTTCTCGCGGAAGGCGATGGCACCCATCGTCATATTCAGCTTCCGGGTGTCTAATAGCAGGTTATGACGGCCAAGCCTGGCCAGAACAGCCTGGGGCTCTGTCAGCAGGGCTGCGTCAAGCTCGCTGTTCTGCAACATCTTCAGGCGGATATGCACGTCGTTCACCTGAATCTTGAACAGGCGCTCACGGTCGAGCTTGGCACTGTCCCTGACACGGTCGGCCAGCAGGTCGGTCACTGAGTAGCGCGCCATGGCAATCATCTTGTCGTCCAGCTGCTTCAGGGTCTTGATGCGTGCCAACCGATTGGTGAACAGCTGCCAGTAGGCATTCGTCGTGGTGATGTAGGTCAGTGGCGTGCCGTTCTGTATGAGCCGTTCGGCACGCACCAGATCGGTCACGCTGCCCTCGACGCTGCCGCCGACGACCGCCGTGTCGCAGTCCATCTGGGCTGTGAACAGCTTCAGCCGGACGTCGGTGTCGCCGAAGAGGCCCCGCTCGCTGGCAACGAACAGAGGCAGACAGTCCATCGTGGGCATCACGGCCACCTTCAGCGCCGCTGAGTCCTCACGATGCTGCTGAACCATCTTCTGGCGCGAAATCTCACGTTTCTCCTTATACGACTGGCCACAGCCGGCAACCGCCAGACAAGCCACCATCACAAGAAATAACTGTTTCATCAGCGCAGTATTCACGTTAATACTCTAATAACGACGTGGTTAGCTCACCGCTGAACGAGACGACATTCTCTGCCTTATAGCAGGAAGCACCGTCGGGAATGCAGATGGTGGCCACGAAGTGGAAGCCCTTGCCGTCGATGCCGGTAAACTCCATATTGCTCAACACCGACTGCTCGAGGAAATGCTGCGGTATCTGCGAGGCATAGAGTTGCTTCTTGACGTCGGTAGAGAACAGTTTATTGGCTCCGCTGAACACGCTGATGTGCATGATGTTGTCGTAGTAGACATTGTCAACCTCGACACCGTCATTGCTGTAGCTCGTGATGTGTACCTTGTACTTCGTCGGATTGATGGCGATGTACCAGTGATAGCGCTCGCCATTGTAGTACACCACCGAGTCGAGCTTCACCACCTCAGTATAAGTGAGCACCCTGGGCTTATCGTGGACAAAGGCAAACACATGTATCGGGTCGTCGCTCTTACGCAGCTTCAGCACGTCGCCATTCTGATTCTTGAACCAGAAGACGTGCTCCATCTGCTTGACTATCGGGTAACTGGCACCAACGGCAGCCAGAACCAGCGAATCCTTTACAATCTTAAAGTAGGTAGGCTGGCTGACGGTGTCGGGATAGAAAATGGTGTCGCCGACGGCACGGAACGACACTTCCTCCGTCTCTTCATCCACCCAGATGCCTTGCAGCAGAGCCTTGGCCTCCTTGCTCTCCTTCTCCTGGGGCACCTCCTCACGCTGGGAGGCTTCAGGCTTCGACGAGCAGGCTGTCCATAGCGCCAAGCTGACAATTATGCTTATAAACAAAAGTATCCGTTTCATCGGCCTATGCAGTAATAGTCAAATCCATTCTCCTCAAGTTCCTCGGCGTCAAAGATGTTACGCCCGTCAATGACCAAGGGACGATTCATGGCTTTGTGGATGACGCCCCACGTCGGCAGTCTGAACTCCTTCCACTCCGTAAGCAGCAACAGGGCATCGGCATCAAGCACGGCGTCATACTTGTCGCGGGAGTAGACGACACGGTCGCCCACACGGCGGCGGCACTCGTCCATTGCCACCGGGTCGTAGACGCGGACTGTGCAGCCAGCAGCCAGCAGCTTGTCGATCATCACCAGCGCCGTCGACTCGCGCATATCGTCGGTCTCGGGCTTGAACGACAGGCCCCACAGGGCAATGGTCAGCCCCGACAGCGACTGGCCGTCGAAAGCCTTCTGCAGCTTCTGGAACAGCACGTGCTTCTGCCGCTCATTGACGCGCTCCACAGCCTTGAGCACCTCCATCGAGTAGCCCTGCTGGTCGGCTGTCTTGATCAGCGCCTTCACGTCCTTGGGGAAGCACGAGCCGCCATAGCCACAGCCGGCATAGAGGAACTTACGTCCTATGCGCGTGTCAGAACCTATGCCCGCGCGTACCATATTTATATCTGCGCCTACCAGCTCACACAGGTTGGCCATGTCGTTCATGAACGAGATGCGGGTGGCAAGCATCGAGTTGGCGGCATACTTGGTCATCTCTGCCGAGGCAATGTCCATGAATATCACGCGGAAGTTGTTGATCAGGAAGGGCTTGTAGAGCCGCGTCAGCACCTTCTTGGCACGCTCGCTCTCCGTGCCGACGACGACGCGGTCGGGCGACATGAAGTCCTTGATGGCATTGCCCTCCTTCAGAAACTCTGGGTTCGAGGCTACGTCAAAGGGGATGTGCTCGCCGCGCTTCTCTAACTCTGCCTCTATTGTGCGCCTCACCTTGGCTGCCGTGCCTACGGGAACGGTCGACTTCGTCACCACAACAGTATAGTGGTGGATGTGCTCGCCAATGGTACGAGCCACCTGAAGCACGTATTTCAAGTCGGCAGAGCCATCCTCGTCGGGTGGCGTGCCAACGGCCGAAAACACTATCTCAACATCGTCGAGGACTGAGGCCAGGTCGGTGGTGAACGACAGCCGCCCGGCAGCCACGTTCTTCTTCACCAGCTCGTCGAGACCTGGTTCATAGATGGGTATCTCGCCATGCTGCAAACGTTCTATCTTGGCTGCATCAACGTCAACGCAAGTCACCGTAGCGCCCGTCTCTGCAAAACACGAACCGGACACAAGTCCTACATAGCCTGTTCCTACTACTGCGATATTCATCCTTTAATATACGGTTATGTTAGATTATTCTGTTTACTATTCAAAGAGTTCAGCATCGCGCAGCAAGGGCTGCTTCAGGTCCTTCTCGCTGGTCTGAACCTCATGAGGGTCGATAGGCCACTCGATGGCCAACTCCGGGTCGTCCCATCTGATGCCGGCATCCTCCTGGGGAGCGTATGGATTATCCACCTTATAGGTAAAGACGGCCTCGTCGCTCAGCACGAGGAAGCCATGGGCGAAACCACGGGGAATAAAGAGCTGCCGCTTGTTCTCGTCGCTCAGCTCCACCATCACGTGACGGCCAAACGTCGGCGAACTCCTGCGGAGATCGACAGCCACGTCGACCACGCGCCCTTTGATTACCCGCACCAGCTTGGCCTGTGAGGCTGCGCCCTTCTGGTAGTGCAGGCCGCGCAGCACGCCGTAGCCCGACTTCGACTCATTGTCCTGAATGAAATGCACAGGGCCAACATGCGCCGTAAACTCACTCTCCTTCCAGGCCTCCATGAAATAGCCACGCGCATCGCTGAACACGCGCGGCTCAATGATATATACGCCCTCGATTTCGGTCTCTCTATATTCCATATACTTGTAATTTCGTGCAAAGTTACTGTTTTTTTTTCATTCTGTCTAATTTTTAAGTTTCTTTTATTTGGAAATCTCGCAAAAAAGCCGTACTTTTGCAAGCGTGATTGAATTAGAACGACATATTGAGGTTCTTTTACTGAGCAACGACTGCGTCATCGTCCCAGACCTGGGCGGCTTCATGGCCCACCATCTGGAGGCACGCTATGACGAGCGTGAAGCTATGTTCCTGCCGCCACAGCGCACTCTGGGCTTTAATCCTCAGCTGAAGCTCAACGACTCGCTGCTGGCACAGTCGTATGTCGAGGCTTATGACATCAGCTATCCCGAGGCTTTGCGCCGCATTGAGGCCGAAGTGGCAGAGTTGAGGCAGCACCTTGACAACGAAGGATTCTACGAGATGAACGACATAGGCCGTCTGTTTGTCAACCCAGAGGGTAATCTTGAGTTTTCTCCCTGCGATGCGGGCATACTCACACCCGAACTCTACGGACTCAGTTCCTTTGAATTTGCACCGCTTGGCAGTGCAGCCGGAAAGAAAGCCGTCGTCCAGCCGATTCACAACAAGGAGAAGGAGAAGAAGCCTGCAAGCAGTTCATCAGCAGTCTTGCCCGAGACTCCGACGCCGACGCTTCCAGAAACAGAACAGGCAATCACCATCAAGATGACGTGGATACGCAATGCCGTTGCTATAGCCGCAGCCATACTGGCCTTCTTCTTCATGACCAAGCCCATGACCGAGGGTGTCCAGTCAGGGCTGACGCTGAGCAAGATGTCTCTGCCCATCATCCAGCAGCCTGCCC
This sequence comes from uncultured Prevotella sp., assembly GCA_905235325.1. Taxonomy (GTDB): domain Bacteria; phylum Bacteroidota; class Bacteroidia; order Bacteroidales; family Bacteroidaceae; genus Prevotella. The sequence goes on from CAJOLE010000033.1 coordinate 22,204, forward strand.
CTCAGCAGCCACTGCCGGTGAGCACGGAGTGTGAATCCGCGCCGACCGTGGAGACTGCCCATGCCCAGTCTGCGGCCACGCCGGCTGACGCATCGGCTGACGCATCGGCTGACGAGCCAACGACTGCCGACACTCCCCTACCCTCTTACTGCATCGTCGCTGCTGCCCACGTCTCAAAGAAAGGGGCCGACGAGTTCGTTCAGAAACTCCAGAAACGGGGCTACGCTTCCGCGCGCGTTCTTTTAAATAATAGTGTGCGGCGAGTGGTCTTGGGAAACTTCACCACCGAAGCTGAAGCCTACGCCCTGTTGAACAAGCTACACTCTGACCACGACCTTGCCGAGGCATGGGTCTACAAGCTCAACAACCAACAGCCTTGAAGCGCATACGTTGTCCCAAGTGCGACCATTACGTCATCTTCGATGACACTAAGTACACCGAAGGCCAGTCTCTGGTCTTCCAGTGCGACCAATGCGGCAAGCAGTTCGGCATAAAGATAGCCGCCCGCAAGCCCGCTACAGCAGCGAACTGTCAAGAAGCCAACCCCACGGGGGAAGGCGAACTGGGAGCCATCATCGTCATCGAAAACGTCTTCCACTACAAGCAGGAGATTCCACTACGCATGGGCGACAACGTCATTGGACGCTACCAGAAGGGGAACCCCGTCAGCACGCCCATTGAGACCGTTGACCCCAGTGTCGACCTTAACCACTGCACCGTCAACGTCAGCCGCGACAAGCATGGAAAGCTACGCTACACACTCGCCGATAACAACAGCAATACCGGCACCTTCGTCGACAACATAGAAGTAAAAGGCCGCGAGCGCCGCATCATCACCGACGGCACCCTCTTCACCATCGGTGCCACCAGCATCATACTACGCGCAGCAGAATAGCTTGGTCTGGTCTGACTTTCAGTAGGTGTAATCGAACACGGCTCCCCACTCAGGGTCAACCATGACGACAATCGAGGAAGACTCTCCTGGATCGGGGGTATCGGGAATGTCAGGGATGTCAGGAGTTTCGGTCGTGAAGAATTTGCCTGTATAGCGGGAGATGCTGTTGCACCGCATGGACACATCGTTGAACTCCTTGGTGTAAATGATGTTCTCTTCGGCATCGAAGGCTTTGACGGTAAAGTTGACGTTGCCCGACTCAGCATGAAGGAAGGTGTACATTTCAAATTGCAGGGGCTGGCCGGTCTGGGAGTCGTCGAGGCTGACGAATACAGACTGCTTGGAGTTGACGCAGCCCAAACCCGTCGTGGCATCGAGGGCACCGCTGCCGCCTTCATAGTAGAACTGGAATTTCTTGATATTGGCAGGCTTTGGATCGGTAGTCACCAGGCAGAACTTCGATGTGGCGCGCTTCATGCTGATATCAACTGTCGTCTTGTCGTCCGACACGACCATGTCGCCATAATAATAGAAGGTATCGGTATATCCCGTTCCGTTCGAGCTCTCCGGATTGGTGAACTGCAACTTTGCCGGGTTGGTCGTCGCAGGGTTGGATTTGCCGCTATGAGCCAGGGCAAGAACCTGATAGCTGCCCGACTCCAACTCAAGCGAGAAGGTGCCGAAGTCGGAATCGCCGACCGCCTGATTCTTGTATTTCACGCGGGTGCCGTTCTGATACACTGCAAAGCACAGGCGGCTGCATACCTCGCCGACGTTTACCAGAGCACGTGTATTGGCTCCCGACCAGTCTGCCTCAACGTCGGAGACCCTGATGACGACGTTTGAACTTTGTGACTCACTGTTCACATCGTCCAAGACGGGCTTCTCGCACGAAGCAAACAAACTCACGGCAAGCAATGTTGCCCATAAGTAAACGAACGATACTCTTTCCATAGCTGCTTATTGTTTGGTTCTTATACGCTTTTACGCCAGTTCGAAGATTCCCGAGGGCATCTTGCGCTTGAGCACATCGAGCAGGAAGTCCTTGCCGGCTACGATACCGTATTCGCGCAGTATGGCCTCAACGGTCTTGCGGGCCAGTTCGGGATGGTTGTTCTCTTCGCTGAGGTGACACAGGAAGACGTGCTTGATGCCCGCCTTCAGATTCTCTGCGAGGGCAATGCCGCAATCCTTGTTGCTCAGATGGCCCGTCTTGCTGTGTATGCGGTCTTTCAGGTGCTGAGGGTAAGGCCCCTGCATAAGCATCTCGACATCGTGGTTGGCCTCTATCACAAGGTAATCGGCACGTGAGATGTATGTCCGCACCTCGTCGGTTATCTCGCCCACGTCAGTAATGATACAGAAAGTGACTCCGTCGGCCACGATTTCGTAGCCTACGTTCTCGGTGGCATCGTGAGGGACGTAGAAAGGCGTGACAGAGAAGTCGCCCAGCCGGAGCGTCTCACCGACGGCGACGGTGCGCTTCATGTCGGGTGTCAGTTTCCGCGTGACGCAGTAATTACGCTCAATGCCCATGTGTACGTTCTTGGTGGCGTAGATGGGGAGCTTGCACTCATGGCTGATGCTGCCCACCGACTTGATGTGGTCGGCGTGGTCGTGAGTGATGAGTACGTAATGAACTGAACTCAGGCTGAGGCCGAAGTCCCTGAACTGCTTCTTGAGCGTTCTGATTCCTACTCCTATATCTATTATCAATCCCTCCTTTTCCGTGTAGAGGTAGTAGCAATTTCCGCTGCTGCCACTCCCAAAGGATATAAATTTCAGCATTTTAGTTGTTATTTTCTGCAAAAGTACAAAATAAAATACGATTCGTGAGTCATTATTCATATTTATTTCTTACCTTTGTACTTTATTAAGATTTAAAGCATGAAAAGAGTACTGTTGTTTGCCTTCGGGCTGCTGCTTTGCACCAGTTGTGATCAAGCAGAGAAGAATCCTGACGCCAAGATTCTGGAGTATGTGTCAGCATTTGCCGATGCCTACTTCAACTACGACTTTGAGAAGGCCCGGAAGATGGTTACACCCGATTCGGAGAAGTGGCTCCGCTTTGCTGCTTCCAACGTCACCCAGGAGGATGTTGACTTGCTGAACGCCCAGGAAACGGTTTCCACGGTCGAGGCTCAGGGCTACGAGCAGACGAACGACTCGACACTGACGGTCACGCTGACGGTCAGGAATTTCCTGACGAAGGACAGTCTTGGGAGCGTTGGCAGGATAGAAGAAGAGGGCGTATTCCGCATGGCTGCCGTTCGACAGGGCAACAGGTATCTGGTCAGAATGGAAAGCCTACCGCGAAGTGAAAGGCAAAGTCACGACTGAGGCGCGGATGGAGCAGCGGATAGTGCTCATCGGCATCGTAAGCCGGATCGACAGCCTTCATGCCTAAGTCGAAGCGCACGATGAAATAGTCGAAGTTGAAGCGGAAGCCCATGCCGTAGTCGGCCGCCAACTGCTTGGGGAAGTCCTTCAGCGTGAACTGTCCGCCGGGCTGGTCGGGATATTCGCGCAGTGTCCAGATGTTGCCGCCGTCGACGAAGAGCGCCCCGTCGAGTTTCCAGAAGAGGTGGGTGCGGTACTCAACGTTCAGGTCGAGCTTCATGTCGCCCGTCTGGTTGATGAAGTCGATGCGGCCGTCGGTGCCCTTGTAGCGTCCGGGGCCTATGCCACGCACCGCCCAGCCACGGAGCGAGTTGGCACCACCTGAGAAGTAACGCTTCTCGAAGGGCAGCAGCGTCGAGTTGCCGTAAGGCCAGGCAACGCCCAGACCGACGTGGAACACCAACTGGTTGCTGTAGTCGAACTGCAGGATGCGCGTGATGTCGACGTCGCCCTTGACGTACTGGGCGTATGCAATGTTGAACACCTTATATTGTCCCTGCGCATTCTTCGATGCCCCCGTCAGCTCTGAGGCGAGGTTGAACAGGTTGCCCGCAGTCTCGATGTTGGTCTTCAGGGCGGTCGTTCCGTTGTTATAGGAGAATCCGAAGCCCGTCTTGGTGATGAACAGGTCCTGATAGTTATAGCGCAGGATGGCATTGCGCGACGACACGTCGTCAAGGTAGAGCCGCTTGAACGTCTCGCTGATCCAGGGCATGAGCACGTAGTTCACGTCGAGCAGGTCGAGCAGGTACTGGTAGCGGCCCGACGGTCGTGCCCAGCGGTAGCGCCATGCAGCCGACCACAGCCGGCGGTGGAACTCTGGGCGGTCCTGCAGGTCGTAGAGCAGCGACACCTCGCTGGTGGCATTGATGCGGCGGCGGGTGTCGGCATTGATGAAGGGCATGATGAATCGCGGGAACTTCAGTTTCGTCTCCACGCTGTACTCGATGAAGTCCTGATTGCTGTAGCCCTCGAGCCCCTTGATGGCCTCGTAGGCGCCGCGCAGTTCGACGGAGAGATTCTCCGAGCCGTGGAAGAAGTTGCGGTTCTGATAGGTCAGCGTGGCGGCTGCTCCCAGGTCGCCGGCGGTGTTGGTGCCCTCGGGCTGGAAACTGAGCGTCGAGGGCTTATTGGTCTGCAGGCGAATATGGCAGTCGACCAGGGCTGAGTCGGGAATCTCCTTGAACTGGATGTTCGTGTACTTCACCGCTCCGAGCCGCCCGAAGTGGTTAAAGGTGTTCTGCAGGTCGCTGCCCGAGTAGTAGCCGTTCTCCTTGATGTACGTACTCTCGGCGAGCACCTTGCGGCGCAGGTGGATGACGCTGTCGTCCTTGGCACCGCTCTCGAACGTGACGTTCCTCACCTTGTAGCGCGTGTGGAGCAAATCCTTGCCCTCCTCCGTGCGGTTGGGGTTCAGCATCAGCCGCAGGTTAACCTTGCGGCCGCCGCCCAGCGTGTCGGCCTCATAGCTTATGAACTCCTTGTGGAAACGGTAGTAGCCGCGGTCGGTGAGCAGCTTCGTGATGCGCTTGCGCTCGCTGTCCAGGTCGTCGACGCTGAACTGTTTTCCAGCCTTGAGTCCCCAGTTGGCGGGGTCGTCGAGTCCCAGTTCACGGTTGATGACGGAGTCGGCAATCTGGTATTCCAGCTTCCCCACTGTATAGGGTTCGCCGGGATAGAGCTTGTAAGTAGTCGAGTATTTCTTGCCCTTGGCCTTCGTCCACAGCTCCACCTTGCTTTTCAGGTAGCCCTGGTTATAGAGCATCTGCTGCAGGTCGCCCACGCTCTGCCTGGCCAGCACGGAGTCGAAGAGCACCGGCGGCTCGCCCATGTTCTTCAGCAGTCTGTTGATCCAGCGTGTGGAGTCGCGCCCCGACATGGAGTAGACGCCTAAGGGCAGCTTGAACAACGAAAACCAGCGGACATTCTCCTGCTGCCGGACGTAACTTTTCATCTTGCCGGTGCTGACGTCGTCGTGCTTGCCGTCGACGGTCACCTTCACCTTGTCCAGCAGGTAGCGTCCGTCAGGCACGTACTTCGTCTCGGCACACGACACCAGCAGTACAGCCGCAAAGAGAGTGAATCCTATTTGCTTCAAGCCGATGGCAGTTGTCAAGACGCTAAATCTTCAGTTCTTTCAGGATTTCTGACATACGCTGCATATTGTTGATGCGCATGGGTACAAGGGGGAGCCTGAGCACGTTCTCGATGAAGCCCATCTCGTGGAGCATGGCCTTCACACCGGCAGGATTGCCGTCGACGAAGAGCAGCGAGAAGAGGTCGGTGAACCGGTGGTGTATCTTGCGGGCTGGGTCGTACTCGCCGCGCATCTGCAGGCGTATCATCTTCGAGAACTCCTTGGGCAGCGCATTGCCGATGACCGAGATGACGCCCACGGCACCGCAGGAGACCATCGGGAACGTCAGCGAGTCGTCGCCCGAGATGACGTCGAAGTCGCGGGGCTTGTTCTTGATGATTTCGTCCACCTGCTCCAGGTTGCCGCTGGCCTCCTTGATGGCAACGATGTTGCGGCAGTCGCGGGCCAGCCTGACGGTGGTCTCGGCCTTCATGTTGATACCTGTGCGGCCCGGCACGTTGTAGAGCACCACGGGCAGATCGGTGGCGGCGGCAATGGCCTTGAAGTGCTGGTACAGTCCTTCCTGCGAGGGCTTGTTGTAGTAGGGACAGACGCTCAGGATGCCGTCGATGCCCTTGAAGTCGCCCGTCTTCAGCTCCTCGACCACGGCCGCCGTGTTGTAGCCTCCGCAGCCCATGAGTATGGGCACGCGGGCCTGCACGATGTCAACGACGAGGTTCTTGATGGTGAGTTTCTCCTCGGCTGTCAGCGTCGGCGTCTCACCGGTTGTGGCCAGAATACAAAAGAAGTCGGCACCGTTGTCCAACTGATACTGAACCAATCGTTTCAGCGAGTCGTAGTCAACGGAGCCGTCTTCGCAGAACGGGGTTATCAGCGCAATGCCCAACCCCTTGAATATGTTTTGTACCATGATGTTATCTCTTTGCGTCAATTTGGCTGCAAAATTACACAAAAAAGCTGGATTCTGCAACAAATTACCGAAAAAACATCATTTACCTTACAACTTTCTTACCGTCGATAATGTTCAAGCCGCGGCAGAGGCCGCCGACGTGACGGCCACTGCCAGGGGCATTATTCTGACGATTCTCATTTATTCAGCCTTGAACAGATCCTTGATGCCGCCGATGGAGCCCAGCAGGTTGGTAGCCTCGTAGGGCAGGTAGACGGTCTTCGTCTTGTCGCCCGTGGCCAGCTCCTCCATCATCTGGATATACTTCTGCGCCAGCAGGTAGTTGGCTGGGTTCGTCGACTTGCCCACGGCCTCGGTTATCAGCTCGATGGCCTTGGCCTCGGCCTCGGCCACGCGGATACGGGCCTGAGCCTCACCCTCTGCCTGAAGGATGGCCTCCTGCTTGGCAGCCTCGGCCTTGTTGACGATGGCCGTCTTCTCACCTTCAGAAGCCAGGATCTCGGCAGCCTTCTGACCTTCCGACGTCAGGATCTGCGCACGCTTGTTACGCTCGGCCTGCATCTGCTTCTCCATGGCCGTCAGCACGGAGTCGGGCGGCGTGATGTCCTGCAGCTCCACGCGGTTCACCTTCACGCCCCACTTGTCGGTGGCATCGTCGAGCACGGCCGACAGCTTCTTGTTGATGGTGTCGCGCGAGGTCAGCGTCTCGTCGAGCTCCAGCTCGCCGATGATGTTACGCAGCGTGGTCTGCGTCAGCTTCTCGATGGCGTTGGGCAGGTTGTTAATCTCGTAGGTAGCCTTGAAGGGGTCAACGATCTGGAAGTAGAGCAGCGCGTTGATCTCCGTCTGCACGTTGTCCTTCGTAATCACGTTCTGCTTCGGGAAGTCGTACACCTGCTCCCTCAGGTCGATGGTCGTCGAGTACTGGTAGCGCCCGTGGTTGAGCACGACGATCGACTTGGCGCGGTCGATGAACGGGATGATGATGTTGATACCGGGCTGCAGCGTGGCATAGTAGCGTCCGAGCCGCTCCACAATCTTCGTTTCCGACTGTGGGATGATTACCAGTGCCATCTTGGCGAAGAGGATGACACAAACTACGATTGCAATAAGTACATAAGCCATAATGTTGATTTGTTGTTTGCCCCCTAAGTTAGGGGGTTGGGGTCTGAACATACGTTCATTTCCCCCGGTTAATACTTTGTTTAGATATTTGTCAATTATAAGTGGGTTCAGACACCCAGCCCCCCCTAACTTAGGGGACCTGGACTACGGTGATAATGGTACTCTCGCGACCCACCACGCGCACGCTGGCACCCTCGGGAATGTCGTTCGGCTCGTTGGTGACGGCCTTCCACACGTCGCCGTCAATCTGTACGCGGCCGAAGCCGTCGTGGGCCACTGACTCCACCACCCTACCCTGACGCCCCATCAGCGCATCAGCATTGCTCACGCGGGTGTCGCCGCCACGCTGCAGGCAGCGCTTCGCAAACGGGCGGACCCGGAAGAGGCTGACCAGCGTGAACAGGACAAACATAGCCAGCTGCCAGTAGATGTTGCCGCCTATCAGCGCGGTGACAGCTGCAAACACGGCACCGATTGAGAAGCAGATGACGAAGAAGTCGCCAGCAGTCAGTTCAAGAATCAGGCAGACAACGGACACCACCGCCCACAGCTGCCACAGATGTTGTGCAAAATAGTCTGTCATAACCTTTATGTTTAAATTGTCAATAGCTAACTGTCAATCTTACAGGGTGAACAAGAAGTCGTCCCAGTCCTTCGAAGAGCCCTTCCTGCCGAACACCTTCTGGTAAAGCCGGCTGCGCGTCGTGGCCACGCTCTCCTTCGAGTGAGCCGTCAGCAGGGCAATGTCCTTAGGCTGAATCCTGAGCTTGATCAGCAGGCTCACGTGGTACTCCTGCTCCGTCATGCGGTAGAGGCCGTACAGCTTCTCGGTGAATCCCGTGTAGATGCTGTCAACCAGCGTCGTCAGCTTCATCCAGTCGGCATTCGTCAGACAGTGCCCGCTGTTCAGGCTGTCCTGCAGCCGCTGGTAGATGTCCGACGCGAAGATGGCCGTCTCGGCCTGCTGCCGTTTCTCCTGCTCAATCTTCGCCACCTTGTTATTATATGTAAGCGCCAGCTTCTTCTCCTCCAGTTCCAGACGCAGCAGCGAGTTCTCATCGCCCAGCTTCTTCAGCAGCGACTCCAGCTCCCTGATCTTCGCCTCGTTCTGCGCGATACTCTGCTCGCTCTGTGCCTGCTGGCGCGCCTGCAGGGCGCGCACCTTGTTGAGCCGCTCCTCCATGGCCGTCACCTTGCGGCGGCTGCTCTGCACCGTCACTGCGAACAGCAGCGCGTAAACCACCAGTCCTATGAGCAATTCGTAAATCACAGTGCAAAGTTACGTTTTTTTCTGCAACCCTCCAAATTTTTCCGTTTGCAATAATTCACAACCGCCCTTTCGGTTTGCAAAAGTTTTCAACCGCACTGGTTGAAACGTTTTTCGGTAATTTGGATTGTCCTCGTCTCTTGGCCATATATCTTCACATTGGCGGTCATACACACTCATTACATACAAACTTTCTCACGAAATTGCGCTGCAAGTCGTTGCTCAGGGGATTCATTGGTGGCACATCATTATATAATGTACGCAATGCGCACACGCGGGTGAAAGAGTTTAAGTGCCTACACTGCCTACACTTAGCCGTAACAACCTGTCTCTCAGCGGCTTATTTTGTGTAGGCAAATCCGTTTAGTGTAGGCAACATTAGCAAAATGGGGCGAAAAACGAATAAAAAAGGGCAAAAAACGAACGAAAAAGGGCGAAAACCGAACGAAAAGGACGGCAACGGAACGGAAAAAGACGGCAATGGAACGGGAAAAAACGGCAACGAAACGGGAAAAGACGGCAATGGAACGGGAAAAGGCGGCAACGAAACGGGAAAAGGCGGTCTTTCCGGAAAGTTCCACAGAGCGGAATAAATATTCCAGCCTGTGGAATATCCTGAAAGTGCCGTTGTCCGGAAACATCGGCATCGGTTTCGTCGGCCCGGCCTGCGGTCTTCCGTGTCATTCCGCCCCAAAGAGAAGGCGTCCGCCCTCTGCCAGATGCCGATGTCGGCAATCGGCGTTTTTGGGCTCATTTTTACGAATTTCAGCTGTTTTTTTACCGACTTTTCAGGTGTTGCCTACACTAAACCAATTTGCCTACACAAAGAAACACACTGACTGACAGCACGTTATCGCTTAGTGTAGGCAGTGTAGGCACTTTTAAACTTGCAATTGCGAAGAAGGGCAAATCGTTGAGTTTTGCGGAGCAAAACCAGCCTTCAAGAGTGAACAATATTTAACATTACGTTAAGATTATTTGACATGCAAATTTTAGTCATTTTGAGCTTTTGGCAACTGTAGTGTGCAAAGACAAGACTTTTTGCCAGTCAAGAGAGAGATGATAAAGCATCAAAATTGGGTCAGTTGTACCGCTGTTGTATCTCGGATGTTCTAAGCGTCTGG
>CAJOLE010000034.1 GCA_905235325.1 uncultured Prevotella sp.
GGGCTATCGGTTTGGCGAAGGAGCCAAGACACTGGCTATTGTGGGAGCCATGCGTGGCGACGAGGTGCAGCAACAGTACATCTGTTCGCAACTGGTGAGCCGACTGACGTTGATGGAACAGCGTGGTGAAATCGCTGAGGGCCATAGCCTGCTGGTCATCCCCTCCTGTAATCCGTTCTCAATGAACGTCAGCCGACGTTTCTGGGCAATGGACTCGACGGACATCAACCGCATGTTTCCCGGCTACGACCAGGGGGAGACCACCCAGCGCATTGCCGCCGCCATCTTTACAGCACTATGTGGCTTTGAGTATGGTCTGCAACTGGCCAGTTACTACGTGCCCGGAGACTTCATACCACACGTGCGAATGCTCAAGACAGGCTATGAGGACACACAGACTGCCAGACTCTTCGGCATGAAGTATGTCACCACCTGCAAACCGCGACCGTTTGACACCACACTGCTCAACTATAACTGGCAACTCTGGGGCACCAAGGCTTTCTCTGTCTATGCCGGACAGACCAGCCAGATCGACCTGAAGACCTGCAGCGAGACCATCGATGCCATCCTGCGCATGATGCAGCGGACGGGCATTGTCTGTCACGGCTCTTTGGCCGCTGCCTACGAGTCCGTCGTCATCGACGAGGCTGAACTCCTCCACGTGAAAGCTCGCCACGCAGGTATCTTCTATCGGCTGGTGAATGCAGGGAGCCGCGTATTCCCTGGCGAGTCACTGGCTCATATCATCGACCCCTATAACGGGCAGATACTCAACGAAGTCAAGGCGACAGCCGAAGGCATCGTATTCTTCGCCCATAACCGTCCCGTCGTCCTACAGAATGCTTTGCTATTTATGATACATACACTTTAATACTTCATCCACATTCCCCGACTATTCTTCCGATATACGGGCTCCGAAAGGCTCACTGACAGGTATCAGTGATGCCTTTTTTATGCCTTTTTTATAGGGCTGACTGCGTTCGCTCGGCCAAAAAGGACGCTTTGCTTGCAAAGAATCTTCCAAAATCGTTTTGCCACGTCAGGTTTATTTCTTAACTTTGCCGCGTGAACGAACCGTCAACCCATATTATTACTGACCAAAAGGACCTGCCACAGCTCGACAACAGCAATTTCTTCCATAGTCGGCAGCTTTTTGAGATAGCGAGGCAGACACCCCGCCAAAAGCCCTATATGGTTGTGGTTCTGTCGTCTGAAGGTAAGGTGCTGGCCCATCTGCTGGCCATCGTCCGCTATCGTACTTCGTGGTTCCCACCTTATTTATATATGCACTGCCGCCTGTTGGGCGAAGGAGTCTTCAGCTACCAGCACGAGGGCTATTCTGACAGCACGCTCTTCGGCTTTATGATCGACGCGCTGAAGAGCAAACTCAGCAATCGCGTGCTCTATATCGAAATCAGTAACCTCAGCCATAAAATGTTCGGCTACCGCGAGCTGAAAAACCGGCAGTTCTTCCCTGTACACTGGATGAGTATTCACAACTCGCTGCACAGCCACACACCCGAAGAACGCATCTTGCAACGTTTGCAGAAGCGCATCGACAATGCTTACGCCAAAGGAGTGATAACTGACGAAGTAAAAGATGAAGCAGACTTTCAGGCGTTTATGAAACTGCTAAAACGCCACCACTGGCTGAAGCCCAAACGCTACATCCCTGACGAAAAATTCTTCCGACAGATGAAGCAAGAGGGGCACGGTCGCCTCTACCTCACACGCTATAACGACCACATCATCGGCTGCTCTGCTACAGCCTACAGTCAGCAAAATGCCTACCTTTGGTATATGGCCTTCCTACGCAAGTCGTTTGCCATGCTGCATCCTGACGAGCTGACGCTGTGGCACGCCATCAAGGATGCACACGCCCGAGGCTACCGCCATATCTGTTTCCTTGATGTCGGACTGCCCTTCTCGCGCAATCCCTACCGCGAATTCATCCTGCGATTTGGTGGCAAACCTGTCAGCACCAACCGCTGGTTCCGCATCTCCATACGCTGGGTAAATGCTCTCCTGCGGTGGATCTATCGCGCCTGATTACTCCCAGCACTCCAGTTCATCAGCTATTTCCGGCATCTGGTGGCGGTGGAACTGAGGGTCACGCATACCCTGACGCTTCTGCCGTCGGTAGTCGTCGAGCAAGTAGAATGCATACTTGCCAAGAGCAATGATTGCCACGAGATTGCAGGCAGTGAGCAGTGCCATACATAGGTCAACCATATTCCAAGCCATGTCAAGAGTCACAAGAGCGCCCACCATCACCATAACACCACCCGACATGACACGGTAGGCTGTCATCACGCTACGGCTCTTTGTTATGAAGCGGATGTTGGCCTCGCCGTAATAATAGTTGGCAATAATGCTGGAGAAGGCAAAGAGGAAGATGGCAACGGCAACAAAAACTGGACCAGAAGCCCCAATCTCTGATTGAAGAGCGGCTTGTGTCAGGTTGATACCGTTGAGTTCTGGCAACTGATACAGGCCGCTGATGAGGATAATGAAGGCCGTACAGGAGCAGACAAGCAGTGTATCGGTAAAAACACCAAGCGCCTGGATGAGTCCCTGCTTCACGGGATGAGTGACATCGGCCGTAGAGGCAGCATTAGGTGCACTACCCTCACCTGCCTCGTTCGAGAAGAGTCCGCGTTTCACGCCGTTCATCATTGCGGCTCCTATACCGCCACCGACAACCTGTGAGAAACCAAAAGCATCCTCGACAATGACCTTCATGACGTGAGGCACGACGGTAATGTTGGCGACGACGATGTAGGCAGCAAGGAAGAAATAGCCGACAGCCATCAGTGGGACAAGAACGGAACTGACGCCGGCCACGCGACGGATACCGCCAAATACGACGAACAGCGCCAATACGGTAATGACCACACCAACGGCAACAGGCGACCAGCCGAAAGCCTGACTTATAGCGCCGCAGATCGTGTTGGCCTGCATCGTGTTGTTAGCCAGTCCGAAGGTTGCTGTAATAAGAATAGCAAAGAGAACAGACATCCATCGCCCGCTGTTTTGCATGGGTTTCCACGAGCAGTAGCGCATACCCTTGCTGATGTAGTAAGCCGGACCGCCAATGAAATAGTCGCCGTCGTGCTGCTTGAATAGCTGTCCCAATGTAGACTCCACGAAGGCGGTAGCGGCACCGAACAGCGCCATTACCCACATCCAGAAGACGGCACCGGGACCGCCGACGGCTATGGCCGTTGCGACACCAGCTAAATTGCCTGTACCCACGCGCGAGGCAACAGAGACTGCAAACGCCTGAAACGAGGATATGTGCTTCTTATTGGCAGACTGCTTGCTGCCAGTAACCGCCGAAACGGAAACATCAGTGAGCAGACGGACCATCTCGCCAAGCATACGAAACTGCACAAAGCGCAAGCGCCACGTGAACCAGATGCCGCAGCAGACAAGAACAATCATGATGATGTACGTCCAAAGTACATCGTTAATTTGTGTGATGATTTCGTTCATAGACGACGCAATATGTTTTCCGCCAGACGCTGATAGACCAGACCGAGGTCAGCAAAGCGGTTGAGACTATTGAGGGCAGCCTTGCGGACTATCAAGTCTTTAGACTGAAGTGCAACTTGAGCCTGGTCAAGAAATTCGTTGATGCCACGTTCGTTAGGCTCTTGTCCGTTCATAAAGAGCCGACTGAGGACGTGGAAGCCGCAAAGCTGGTAGAGTTCTTTGTCAGAGGCCATCCATTCGTATGCTTTCATCGGGGCATAGGGCAAATACTGGTAAAGGTTCATTGCAGCCTGTTCAGCTATCTCGACAGTCTCAGTCTGTTCCATCCAGATGTCGACAACCTCGGGCAATATCACGTCAGGCGGCATAATCATCGTTGCAAGGATTTTACACTCGCGTACATTCTCTTTCCAAAGTGCTATGGCCAAGTCATAGTTCTTGCCTATTTCATCGGCCTTTTCGCGCAGCCTGGGCAAAGTAACGCCCCAGTTGAGGTGGTAGTCAACGCCCTTATCGCGCATTGACTGAGCCACAGAGCCATCCATCATCAGTCGGAACGACTGTTTGATTTCCTTGATTACCTCATTCATATTAGCGTAGCGTACTCAGAACTGTAGCGCAGCATTTGGTGTGCATACGACTCAGCGTAGTTTAGTTGTATGTCTGCAATCTGGCCGTCTGGACCCAGAACGGGCAGCATCTGCGGATTGATGAAGCCCTTGTAGGGGGCAAGGTTCAGGTGCTTGTAACGTTCCAAGACCTCCGCATGAAGGTCGGCATCGACTCTGACGGCAAAATGCTCCACCAAGTCACGCGCAGCCTCGAAATCACCTTCGCTCTTGATGCGCTGCACCTCAGCCAGCAGCTTCGCGAAAAGTTTTCGTAATTCTTCGTAATCGGTTATCTGTAAGTAGGTTTTAGAGTTTCGCTTAACAAGCGAAACCACCGAACTTTGGGCGGCACACCAATGAGCTATCAATGCGCGGTTGCGCATGTGGGCTTCTTCTATTTGATTGCCAGGGGTGATGCGGATAAGCTGCGTCATCAGGCCGTTCATCATGTAGGTGTAGTACTGCGACTTGTAAGCCTCACCGTCAGGAACCAAGCCCAACTCGACAAGTTTGGGATCGGCAATATAGTAGAGTCCGAAGAGGTCGGCACGGGCTTCCTCGATGGTATTACCGTAGGCTTTCAGCGCATCTGGGTCAACCCCAGGCAGCAACTGCCCGCTCCCATGTCCCAGGCACTCATGGAGGTCGGTATGCAAGTCGTCGCACACGTCGCCATATTTCTCTATGAGTGCCAGCGTCTCGGCATCAATGACAAACTCCTCCTTGAATCCACTACCGTGGGCAGCCTTGTTGTAGGCATCAGTAATGTTCGATATAGTGATGCTCTTCGAGCCGTACTGGGCACGAATCCAGTCGGCATTGGGCAGATTGATGCCTATGGCCGTTGAAGGGTACTCTTCACCTCCCAGCATAGCTGCACAGATGACATTGGCCGAAACACCCTTTACAACAGGCTTGCGGAAGCGCGGGTCAACGGGGGAATGGTCCTCGAACCACTGCGCGTTCTTGGCTATAGTACGGGTGCGGTGAGTAGCCTCCTCGTCAATGTACTCAACAAGAGACTCCCACGAACCTTTCAGCCCCAATGGGTCGCCGTAAACCTCAATAAAGCCGTTAATAAAGTCTACCCTACCCTCCAGACATTGGAGCCACTCGATGCTATATTCATCGAACAGACGCAGGTCGCCCGTCTCGTAATACGCAATCAGCTTCCCGATAACGGATCGCTGGCCGTCGTTCTCGGCCACTTCAGCAGCCTTGCGCAGCCAATAGATGATATGGCGTATGGCATTTCCATAGTGCCCGCTGGCACACCACACATCCTCAACGAGCACGCCGCCACGCTTCACAAGCGTGGAGTTCAGGCCGTAAGACGGTGGCTGCTGATTGTTTGTATCTTTCTTACAATTGTAATAGTCTTCGGCTTCGGCCTGAGTCACACCGTCGTAGAAGTTACAGGCTGAAGTAAGAAGCAGGTCTTCGCCGTCGGCCTTGTTCACACGCTTGGGCAATACCTGCGGATCGAAGATAACAGGAAACAGATCGTCGCACAGATCGTCCACGCTTTGTCCTTCGTTCAGCGGCAGGCGGCAGGCTTCCACTTGATGGAGCACCTGACGCAGATAATCCTCGCTAAAGCCTGGTGCAAACTTTTCACAGCCATAGTGATGGTAGATGCCGTTTGAGAACCAGACGCGCTTCAGGTAAAGCTCAAGGGCACGGAAGTCGTCAGTCTCATGGTCAACACGCAAGTCGGTATAGACCACCTCCAGCATCTTGCGTATACGGAGGTTATAACGCCCATACTGGTCGAACGTTATATCGCGCCCGAACAAAGCAGCCTTCGATAAATAATAAACAAGAGTCTTCTGCTGTAATGATAGTTGTTCAAATCCCGTCAGCCGGTAACGAAGCATTTGCAAATCAGCGAAACGCTCGTCTGTATAACAGAAATCATTCATCCAGGGGTTTACTTCTTAGGTTTTTTAGCCGCTTGCGACGGGTGCTGCTGCAAATGCTTAAGGCGGTAGTCGCGCGGGGTCATATTCATAATTTTATAAAACGACGCATAGAACGACTGTCGATTGGCAAAGCCAACCATATCGCTCACCTCCTCCATGCGCAGGTCCTGATAGCGCTTGTCGACCAGGATAGACATTGCCTCCTCGATGCGATACTTGTTGACGAACGAAGCGTAGTTCATGTGGAAACGTACATTGACGACTGCCGACACGTAACGGGTGTTCGTTCCCAAGTCCTCAGCCAGTTTCTTGGCCGAATAGTCCTTGTCCTTGTACTTTTTCTTCATGACGATAATGTTAAGGATTTTCTCCTTCATCTCGTCCATCAGCTTTGGACTCACCATACTTCTGTATTGAGCCTCTTTCTCCTTCTTTTCAGTAATATTATACTTTGCCATACCTCCCAAAAGAACAATAAGTTTCTTCTGTCGAGTGCAAATATAAGGATTTTTCAAATAATTTCCAAATAAAATTCCTTTTTTTTACAAATAAGTTGTATTTTTGTGCCGAATTAGAGAAAAAGCATGGAAATATTAGCACTTTTGAAGAACTTTTTTGGATATTCTTCGTTCCGTCCGAACCAGGAGGAGATTATCCGAAATGTCATGTCGGGACACGACTCTCTGGTCTTAATGCCAACAGGTGGCGGCAAGAGCATCTGCTACCAGATTCCAGCCTTGGCAATGGAAGGAACGGCCGTCGTCGTGTCGCCACTCATCAGTCTGATGAAGGATCAGGTGGAGACATTGAAGTCGAACGGCATTGAGGCAGCTGCGCTGAACAGTGACAATTCTGCTGATGCCGATACCATCATCCGCCGAAAGTGCATGTCGGGCGATATGAAGCTACTCTATATTTCGCCCGAAAAGCTGCTGACGGAAATCCCCTACCTGCTGAGCCGCATGCACATCTCTATGTTTGCCATCGACGAAGCCCACTGTATCAGCCACTGGGGACACGACTTCCGCCCAGAATACACACAGTTAGGGCAATTGAGGGAGCAGTTTCCCACCGTTCCGATGATGGCACTCACGGCAACCGCTGACAGGATAACCCGCCACGACATCATCGAGCAGTTAAAGCTGAGAGATGCCCGTGAGTTTATTTCAAGTTTTGACCGCCCAAACCTGAGTCTCACCGTCAAGCGCGGTTTCCGTGATGCAGAGAAAACGAACTACATCCTGAACTTCATCAAGGCCCGTCCCTACGATGCGGGTATCATCTACTGCCTGAGCCGAAAGACGACTGAAAAGGTGGCAAGCACACTGAGGAGCAAGGGCATCAACGCCCTCCCCTACCACGCGGGCCTGACCAACCAGGAGCGCAACGAGACACAAGAGAAGTTCAAGAACGACGACTTGCTGGTTGTCTGCGCCACTATCGCCTTCGGTATGGGCATTGACAAGAGCAACGTCCGCTGGGTCATCCATTTCAACATGCCCAAGAGCATCGAGAGTTTCTATCAGGAGATTGGGCGTGCAGGACGCGATGGCGCACCTGCCGACACCGTGCTGTTCTATTCCATCGCCGACATCATCCAGCTCACGGAGTTTGCCAAGGCCAGCGGTCAGCAGGATGTCAACATGGATAAGCTGAAGCGCATGAGGGAGTATGCCGAGTCGGGCATCTGCCGCCGCCGCATCCTGCTGAGCTACTTCAACGAACAGACCGACCACGACTGCGGCAACTGCGACGTATGCCAGAATCCGCCGCAAAGGTTCGACGGCACGAAATACATCCAGATGGCGCTCAGTGCCATGAAGCGTACAGAGGAGCAGGCACGCCTGACGACCATCACCGAGATACTGAAGGGCATGAACTCTTCGACCGTCGTCAAGAAGGGCTACAACCAGCTGAAGACCTTCGGCGTAGGGCACGACCTGAGTGTTCAGGACTGGAACGACTATCTGCTACAGATGATGCAGATGGGATTCTTCGAGATTGTCTACAACGAAGGGCGCCGCGCGGTTGTCACGCCGTCGGGCGAGGACGTGCTCTATGGCCGCAAAAGGGCCGACCTGTGCGTCATCGACCGAAGCATCAAGGAGGAGCCTCGCCGCCGCCGCCAGCGCTTGACGTTAGAGATTCCCGCCATCACCATTCCGGGAATGCCCCAGACGACAGGCATCGAAGACCCGAAGCTGTTCGACGCCCTGCGTACACTGCGCCGCCAATGTGCCGAGGAAGAGGGGTTCCCGCCCTACATCGTGTTCAGCGACAAGGTGCTCCACGCCTTAGCCACCCAGAAGCCTGTCAGCATCGAGCAGTTTGGCTATATTCCTGGCGTCGGCGACCATAAACGCCAGAAATACGGCCCACGCTTCGTGGCCCTGATTAAGAAATTTGTCTGACAAAAGCAAAAAACACCTATTTCTTACGCGCGAATCATTTTTTTTTCGTACCTTTGCACGATTAAAAGCAAAAAGGAAAGAAAGACAAATGAAACAGACAGCCATTCTGCTTCTGCACTGTCCTGACCAGCAGGGCATTATCACAGAAGTTACGAAGTTCATCACCGACAACAATGGTAACATTGTGTACCTCGACCAATACGTGGACAAGCTCGACGGGATGTTCTTCATGCGTATTGAATGGGAGCTGGAGGGCTTCCTCATTCCACGCGACAAGATTTACGAATATATCACCACGCTCTATGCCCAGCGCTATAAGATGAAATTCTCGCTCTACTACAGCGACAAGCGCCCCCGCATGGCAATCTTCGTCTCGAAGTTGAGCCACTGTCTCTACGACCTGCTGGCGCGCTGGAAGGCCGGCGAGTTTGCCTGCGAGATTCCCTGCATCATCTCTAACCACGAGGAACTGCGCTACGTTGCCGAGCAGTTCGGCATTCCCTACTACGTATGGAGCATCAAGAAAGACCACTCGAACAAGGCCGAGGTAGAGCAGGCCGAGATGGAACTGCTGAAGAAGCTCGACATCTCGTTCATCGTCCTGGCCCGCTATATGCAGATCATCTCCGACGAGATGATAGCCGAGTTTCCGCACCACATCATCAACATCCACCACTCGTTCCTGCCGGCCTTCGTGGGTGCCAAGCCCTACCATCAGGCCTGGGAGCGCGGCGTGAAGATTATCGGTGCCACGAGCCACTACGTGACAGCCGAGCTGGACGCCGGTCCCATCATCGAGCAAGACGTGACGCGCATCACCCACAAGGACACGCCCGAGAGTCTCGTGCTGAAGGGCAAGGACCTGGAGAAGATTGTGCTGAGCCACGCTGTCCAGAAGCACATCGAGCGCAAGATACTGACATACAAGAACAAGACCATCATCTTCAGCTAAATGAACGTTGCAATCGTAAAATACAACGCGGGAAACATCTATTCGGTGGTGAACGCCCTGAAGCGGCTGGGGCTTGAGCCGCTGCTGACCGACGAAGCCGAGCAGCTGCAGAAGGCCGACCGCGTGCTGTTCCCCGGACAGGGCGAGGCTCGTGGAGCGATGGAATATCTGAAGGCCCGCCGGCTCGACGAAGTCATCCGCTCGCTGCAGCAGCCCGTCCTGGGCATCTGCGTAGGCCAGCAGTTGCTGTGCCGCCATTCCGAGGAGGGCGACGTCGACTGCATCGGCGTGTTCGATGCCGAGGTCAGGCGCTTCCAGCCGCAACAGCACGAGGACAAGGTGCCGTGCATGGGCTGGAACCAGCTCTACGATACGAAGTCGCCGCTGATGCAGGGCATCGAGGGCGGCTACGTCTACTTCGTCCATTCATTCTATGTTCCCCTGTGCAACGAGACCATCGCTACGGCCGACTACATACAGCCCTACTCGGCCGCCATGCACAAGGACAACTTCTACGCCTGCCAGTTCCACCCCGAGAAGAGCGGCCGCGTGGGCGAGCAAATCATTAAAAACTTCTTGGCATTATGATAGAACTGATTCCCGCCATTGACATCATCGAAGGCCAGTGTGTGCGCCTGACCAAGGGCGACTACGACCGTAAGACCGTCTACCGCGACTCCCCGGCCGAAGTAGCCCGAGAGTTCGAGCAGTTAGGCTTCAGGCGGCTGCACGTCGTCGACCTCGACGGTGCCAAGTCGAAGCACATCGTAAACAGTTCGGTGCTCAGCCGTATCACGACCGAGACCCGGCTCACCGTCGACTTCGGCGGCGGCATCAAGACCGACGAGGACATTGAGAAGGCATTCGAGTCTGGAGCCAGTATGGTAACGGTCGGTTCGATAGCCGTCACCCAGCCCGAGCTCTTTATGGGCTGGCTCGACAAGTACGGTGCCGACCGCATGATTCTCGGTGCCGACGTGCGTAACGGCAAGATCAGCATCAACGGCTGGAAGGAGGACTCTACCGAGGACCTGCTGCCCTTCCTCCGAAAATACATTGATGCCGGTGTGAAGAACGTGCTCTGCACGGAAATATCAAAGGACGGCACGCTACAAGGCCCCGCCATCGGGCTCTACAGCGACGTGATGACGGCCTACCCGCAGCTGCACCTCATAGCCAGCGGCGGTGTCTCGTCTATCGACGACATCCGCGCCCTCGACGCAGCAGGCATCCCCGCCGTCGTCTTCGGCAAGGCCATCTACGAAGGCCGCATCGACCTTCACGAACTATTAAACAGTAAACCGCAAATCAGTCAATCGTAAAACACCCATGGGATTAGCTAAACGAATCATCCCCTGCCTGGACGTAAAGGACGGCGAGACCGTCAAGGGCACGAACTTCGTCAACCTGCGCTCGGCGGGCGACCCTGTGGAACTGGGAAAGACCTACAGCGAGCAGGGAGCCGACGAACTGTGCTTCTTAGACATTACCGCATCATTTGAAGGCCGCAAGACCTTTACCGAGATGGTGACGCGCGTGGCCGAGACGCTGAACATCCCCTTTACCGTCGGCGGCGGCATCAACGAGCTCAGCGACGTGGAGCGCCTGCTCTACGCCGGAGCCGACAAGGTGAGCGTCAACAGTGCTGCCATCCGCCGACCCGGGCTTATCGACGAGATTGCCGGCCGCTTCGGCAGTCAGGTGTGCGTCTGCGCCATCGATGCCCGTCTCGACGATGACGGATGGCACTGCTACCTGAAGGGCGGCCGCGAACGCACGGAGCGCGGACTCTTCGAGTGGGCGCATGAGGCTCAGGAGCGCGGTGCCGGCGAGATTCTCTTTACATCGATGAACCACGACGGCGTGAAAGAAGGCTATGCCAACGAGGCCCTGCGCCGTCTGGCCGACGACCTGTCGATACCCATCATTGCCAGCGGCGGAGCCGGCAAGCGCGAGCACTTCCGCGATGCCTTTACGCTTGGTCACGCCGATGCCGCCCTGGCCGCCAGTGTCTTCCACTTTGGCGAGATTCCGATACCCGAACTGAAACAATATTTAAAGAACGAAGGAATAAACGTAAGATTATGAAAATAGACTTTGACAAGTGCGGCGGTCTCGTACCGGCCATTATACAAGACGCCAAGACCAAGAACGTCCTGATGTTGGGCTACATGAACAAGGAAGCCTACGACAAGACCGTAAAGACGAAGAAGGTAACCTTCTGGAGCCGCTCGCGAAACTGCCTGTGGACAAAGGGCGAGACCAGCGGCAACTTCCTGAACCTCGTCGACATCAAGACTGACTGCGACAACGACACGCTGCTGGTTCGCGCAACACCCGACGGCCCTACCTGCCACAAGGGTACCGACACCTGCTGGGGCGAGGACAACGAGCAGAACCCGCTGCTCTTCCTCACCGAACTTCAGGACTTCATCAACCGCCGCCACGAGGAAATGCCCGAAGGCTCCTACACCACCTCCCTCTTCAAGGACGGCATCAACCGCATGGCCCAGAAAGTGGGCGAAGAGGCCCTCGAAGCCGTCATCGAGGCTACCAACGGCTCTAACGAGAAACTGGTCTACGAGGTCAGCGACATGATGTACCATCTCATCGTACTGCTCACCAGCAAGGGTCTGCGCATCGAGGATGTCGCCGCCGAACTGGCCAAGCGCCACGACCCCAACTGGGACAAGAAGCGCCGCGCAGCCAAGGCGGCAGGCACAATGGAATAAGAATTGAAGCATCGGACATGGAACTGATCACTTACAAGAACGCAAATATATGCCACGACGACGGCGACGCCGTCCTTCGCGGTGTCAACTTCCACGTGGAGGATGGCGAGTTTGTCTACCTCATAGGCAGTGTCGGCTCGGGCAAGAGTTCGCTCCTGAAGACCATCTATTGCGAGCTGGACATCGACGAAGCCGACGAAGCCACCGTTCTGGAGTACGACCTGCTGACCATCCGCCGCAAGCAGGTACAAGACCTGCGCAAGAAGATGGGCATCATCTTCCAGGACCTGCAGCTGCTCAGCGACCGCAGCGTCTACCGCAACCTGCGCTTCGTCATGAAGGCAACGGGCTGGCGTGACAAGGAGCGCATCAACGACCGCATCGCCGAGGTGCTCGAGCAGGTAGGCATGGCCGACAAGAAAGACCGTATGCCCCACGAGCTGTCGGGTGGCGAGCAGCAGCGCATCAGCATTGCCCGTGCCCTGCTGAACGCTCCAGAGCTCATCGTCGCCGACGAGCCCACCGCCAACCTCGACTACGAGACGGCCGACGCCATTATCCGGCTGCTGCGCGAGATCTCGCTCCGGGGCACAGCCGTCATCCTGACCACCCACAACCGCACGCTGCTCAACAAGTATCCCGGCATCGTCTACCGCTGCAGCGACGGTCGGCTCGAAGAAGTCACCAACGACTTCAATCAGATGCAGCTGTCAGAAGAGGAGCTGAAGGACTAACTTCGAGACATCGAAACTTCGAAACTTCGAAACTTCGAAACATCGAGACATCGAAACATCGAGACTTCGAAACATCGAAACATCGAAACTTCGAAACATCGAAACATCGAGACATCGAAACATCGAAACATCGAAACAACGAAACAACGAAAAATAAAAAAAAACTATGAAAGTAATGAAATTCGGCGGCACCTCCGTAGGCTCGCCGCAAAGAATGAAGGAAGTAACGCAGCTCGTCACAAAGTCGGGCGAGCCCGTCTTCGTCGTACTCTCGGCCATGTCGGGAACCACCAACTCGCTGGTCGAAATTTCTGACTACCTCTACAAGAAGAACGCCGACGGTGCCAACGAGGTCATCAACCGGCTGGAGGCCAATTACATGAAGCACGTCGAGGAACTGTACACACAGGACGACACGAAGCAGGCCACCCGCGACTTCCTGAAGGAGGAATTCAACTTCCTCCGCTCGTTCACCAAGGAAATCTTCACCTCGTTCGAGGAGAAGGCCATCGTCGCCCAGGGCGAGATGATGTCAACCAACATGGTGGTGAACTACATGAAGGAGCAGGGCATCAAGGCCGTGCTGCTCAACGCCCTCGACTTCATGCGTACCGACAAGAACGCCGAGCCCGACCCCGTCTATATCAAGGAGAAGCTGCAGGCCGTCATGCAGGAGAACGAGGGCCAGCAGGTGTACATCACCCAGGGCTTCATCTGCCGCAACGCCTACGGCGAGGTCGACAACCTGCAGCGCGGCGGCTCCGACTACACCGCCTCGCTCATCGGTGCTGCACTGAACGCCGAAGAGATACAGATCTGGACCGACATCGACGGTATGCACAACAACGACCCGCGCGTCGTCGACAAGACGCAGCCCGTCCACCAGCTGCAGTTCGAGGAGGCTGCCGAGCTGGCCTACTTCGGAGCCAAGATCCTGCACCCGACGTGTGTGCAGCCCGCCAAGTACGCCGGCATTCCCGTCCGCCTGCTGAACACGATGAACCCCGACGCCGAGGGCACCATCATCTCAAACCAGACGGAGTACGGCAAGATCAAGGCCGTCGCCGCCAAGGACAACATCATTGCCATCAAGATCAAGTCGTCGCGAATGCTACTGGCTACCGGCTTCCTGCGCAAGGTCTTCGAGATCTTCGAGAGCTACCAGACGCCTATCGACATGGTCTGCACTTCCGAGGTCGGCGTCTCGATGTCAATCGACAACTCCTCACACCTCGGCGAGATTGTCGACGAGCTGAAGAAGTACGGCACCGTCACCGTCGACACCGGCATGTGCATCATCTGCGTCGTCGGCGACCTCGACTGGTCGAACATCGGATTCGAGACCCGCGTCATGGATGCACTGAAGAACATCCCCGTGCGCATGATCAGCTACGGCGGCTCCAACTACAACATCTCGTTCCTCATCAAGGAGGAAGACAAGCGCCGCGCACTCCAGAGCCTAAGCGACAACCTGTTTAATTCATAACGACAGATGAAAGGAAACTTCCCCGTAGAGCGGTTCCAGCAGATTCAGACACCGTTCTACTACTACGACACAGAACTGCTCAGACAGACTCTGCACGCCATCAACGCCGAGATCAGCCGCCATGAGGGGTGGCACGTCCACTACGCCGTCAAGGCCAACGTCAACCCACGCCTGCTCACCATCATCCGCGAGGCAGGACTGGGGGCCGACTGCGTCAGCGGCGGCGAGATCGAGGCCTGCGTCAACGCCGGCTTCCCCGGCTCGAAGATTGTATTCGCCGGCGTCGGCAAGGCCGACTGGGAAATCAACATCGGCCTCGACCGCGACATCTTCTGTTTCAACGTCGAGAGCATTCCCGAGCTCGAAGTCATCAACGAGCTGGCAGCAGCCAAGGGCAAGGTGGCCCGCGTGGCCTTCCGACTGAATCCCAACGTCGGTGCCCATACCCACGCCAACATCACCACAGGCCTGGCCGAGAACAAGTTCGGCATCGCCATGCGCGACATGGTGCCCGTCATCGAGCACGCCAGCCAGCTGAAGAACGTACAGGTCGTCGGACTACACTTCCACATCGGCAGCCAGATTCTCGACATGGGCGACTTCCAGGCTCTCTGCAACCGCATCAACGAACTGCAGGACGAGCTCGAACGCCACCACATCAGCGTGGAGCACATCAATGTGGGCGGTGGCCTCGGCATCGACTACGAGCACCCCAACCGCGTGCCCATCCCCGACTTCAAGGCATACTTCGACACCTACGCCCGAAAGCTGAAGCTGCGCCCCGGACAGACGCTCCACTTCGAGCTGGGGCGCGCCGTCGTGGCCCAGTGCGGCACGCTCATCGCGCGTACCTTATTTATTAAAAAGGGAGCCGTCAAGCAGTTCGCCATCGTCGATGCAGGCTTCACCGACCTCATCCGCCCCGCCCTCTATCAGGCCTATCACAAGATTGAGAACATCAGCAGCGACGAGCCGGCAGAAACCTACGACGTCGTCGGACCTATCTGCGAGTCGACCGACGTCTTTGCCAAGCAGGTCGACCTCAACCGCACCAGCCGCGGCGACCTGCTGGCCATCCGCTCGGCCGGAGCCTACGGCGAAATCATGGCCTCACAGTACAACTGCCGCCGACTGCCCCAGGCCCACACCAGCGACGAGTTCTGAATGGCCGTCATCGAGATAACATCACTGACAGATCCGGGCATCGAGGTGTTCAGCACCCTGACCGAAGCACAGCTGCGCAACCGGCTCGAACCCGCCAAGGGCATCTTCATTGCTGAAAGCCCGAAGGTCATCAGCGTGGCGCTCGACGCCGGCTACCAGCCCACAGCACTGCTCTGCGAGCGTCGCCACATCGAGGGCGACGCGCGCACCATCATTCAGCGCTGTGGCGACATCCCCGTCTATACGGGCACGAGGGCGCTGCTCGAGCAGCTGACGGGCTACACACTGACGCGAGGCGTGCTCTGCGCCATGCGACGGCCGGTGCCGAGACCCGTCCCGGACGTCTGCCGCGAGGCGCGCCGCGTGGCAGTCATCGACGGCGTCGTCGACACCACCAACATCGGCGCCATCTTCCGCTCGGCAGCCGCACTGGGCATAGATGCCGTACTGCTCACCCGCTCGTCGTGCGACCCGCTGAACCGCCGCGCCGTCCGCGTCTCTATGGGCAGCGTCTTCCTGATGCCCTGGACGTGGCTCGACGACCCCGTCAGCAGTCTCAGCGACTTAGGGTTCCAGACCGCCGCCATGGCCCTCACCGACGACAGCATACCCCTCGACGACCCACGGCTGAAGACCGTCGACCGTCTGGCCGTCATCCTCGGCACCGAGGGCGACGGCCTCGCCCGGGAAACCATCCTGGCCGCCGACTACGTGGTGCGCATCCCCATGTCCCACCACGTCGACTCACTCAACGTCGCGGCCGCCTCGGCCGTCGCCTTCTGGGAGTTGAGGGCTGCGCCTCAGCCGGGCTGAACTCCGGGCTGACACACCCAAGGAGCGGCACCTTTTGCGCAAAACCCGACACGTCTTGCCCAAAAGGCGCCGCCTTTCATTCAATACCCGCCGCCTTTTATCCGAAACCCGGCAATTTCTGAACATTCGACGTCACTGAATCTTCAACCGCTGCCAGCTGCCAAGGTGTAGGGTCAGGTGTCGGTTCGAAGTCTCTGACTGGCCTGTCGGCCTCCATTACGGCCTGTTCCTTGATGCCTTGTCCGTATATATATAGTTGCTATTTGTACTTTTTATCCTACACTTCCTACACTTCCTACACCTAAAAAATTCGGGCAGGTGTAGGAAGTGTAGGAAGTGTAGGATGTCTCCTGCTAATGACAATTATATGTCGAGCAAGGCTGATGGGCAAGATGACGACGCTCACTCAGTCGAGGCCGAAGAGAGCCTTGAGACCGCCGTCGACACCCGAGAAGCCCATGAAGGCGAGGGAGAGCAGACCGGCTGAGAGCATGACGATGGCCATGCCCTGCATACCCTTGGGAATACGCACCAGCTCTAACTGCTCGCGAATGCCGGCAAAGACGACGAGGGCGAGGCCGAAGCCGACGGCCGTCGAGAAGGCGTAGACGACAGACTGCAGCAGCGAGAAGTCCTTCTGGATGACAAGGATGGCCACGCCGAGGACGGCGCAGTTGGTGGTGATGAGCGGCAGGAAGATGCCAAGGGCCTGATAGAGCGCGGGCGACACCTTCTTGAGCACGATCTCGACCATCTGCACCAGCGAGGCGATGACGAGGATGAAGGCGATGGTCTGCAGATACTGCAGGCCGAAGGGGTCGAGGAGGTAGTGCTGCACGAGCCACGTGACGATGGTGGCCAGCGTGAGCACGAAGGCCACGGCGGCCGACATGCCGAGCGAGGTGTCGATCTTCTTCGAGACACCAAGGAACGGGCAGATGCCGAGGAACTGTGACAACACGATGTTGTTCACGAAGATGGCTGAGATGAAAATCAGGATATATTCCATAGTCTTTCGATGTTTCGATATTTCGATGTTTCGATATTTCGATGTTTCGTCGTTTCGATTTTTCGATGTTTCGATTTTTCGTCGCTTCGATTCTGCGCGACTACGAGTTGCTGCGCAGCTTGTTGACGATGGCGATGAGGAAGCCGAGGGTAATGAACGCACCCGGGGGCAGGACGAAGAGCAGAATATTGTAGGTCTCGGGCAGCAGGGTCAGCCCGAAGATGCTGCCACTGCCTAACAGCTCGCGGCAGATGCCGAGAAGCGTCAGTCCGAGGGTGAAGCCCAGGCCGATGCCGACACCGTCGAAGAGCGAGGCAAGGGGCGACTGCTTGGCAGCGAAGGCCTCGGCACGCCCGAGGATGATGCAGTTGACGACAATCAGCGGGATGAAGAGTCCGAGGGCCGCATCGACCTCGGGCAGGAAGGCCTTGATGACCAGCTGCAGGATGGTGACGAAAGCGGCGATGACGACGATGAACACGGGGATGCGCACCTTGTCGGGCGTGACCGACTTCAGGCACGAGATGACGACGTTGGTGCAGATGAGCACGGCCATCGTGGCAAGGCCCATCGACATGCCGTTCAGGGCCGACGTGGTGGTGGCCAGCGTGGGACACATACCGAGCATCAGGACGAACGTGGGGTTCTCCTTGACGATGCCGTTCTTGATGATATTGATGTAGTTCATGATGCGTTATTTGGTTACTTGTTTCGTGGCACCCGACTCGCCATCGGTAGCGGGCGTTGAGCCGTTGGCCTTGTAGGCGTTATAGGCATTGTTGACTGCCAGCAGGAAGGCACGGCTGGTGATGGTCGAGGCGGTGATGGCGTCAACCTGTCCGCCGTCCTTCTTCACGGTCAGCGGCTCGGCGGGCGTCTTGCCGATGATGTCGCCCTTCGCGCCGCGCTGGAACCACTTGTCGGCCTTCGCGCCGAGACCTGGGGTCTCGGCATGCTCAAGCAGCGTGTAGCCCAGAATCTTACCGTCGGGGGCAAAGCCGACGAGCACCTTCAGGTCGCCGCCGAAGCCGCCAGTGGTCGACTCGACAGCAGCGCCAAGGTAGCGGCCCTCGGCGTCGTTGGTCTGGTATATAATATAGGTTAGCTCCTTGCCCTTGGCATCGGTCTGCCGGACGGTGTCGGTCTTTGCGACGACAATGTCGTTGCTTACGATGACAGCCTTGATGCCGTCGGCAAGAGCCTTCTCCTTCTGCTGGGCGATGGGGCCTTCGGTCAGGTGGTTGACGAAGGCCAGGATGCCGCCCATGACGACAGCGACACCCGTGAGCACCACAGCCATATTCAGTAATGTAGATTCTAACTTCTTCACCATTGGGATTGTCGGTTTAGGGATTTACTGTTTACGATTTAGCCGGCACTTCGCCGAAGCGCTTGGGTTTCACGTAGTTATTGATGAGCGGCGTAAAGGCGTTCATGATGAGGATGGCGAACGACATACCCTCGGGGTAGGCACCCCAGTTGCGGATGATGACCGTCAGCAAGCCGATGCAGACGCCGTAGATGAGCTGGCCCTTGGGAGTCATGGGCGAGGTAACATAGTCGGTGGCCATAAAGATGGCACCGAGCATCAGACCGCCGCTCAGGACTGCCACGAACGGGTCGGCATAGACGGGGTTGCCGAGGTGGAGCAGCGAGCTGAGCACAAATACCGTGCCGATGATGCTGACTGGTATGTGCCAAGTAATGATCTTACGCCAGAGCATGAAGGCCAGACCGGCAATCAGCGCCAGGTCGCAGATCTCGCCGACGGTGCCGCCGCCACCATTTAACAACGGGTCGGCAATGAGCAGCGAGACGGCATCAGGCAACTGGCCGAGAACGTTCATGTCGCCGGTCTTGACGGCCTCTTTCATGAGCGACAGCGGCGTGGCACCCGTCACGACATCGGTGTAGCGAAGCCACTGACCGGGCAGTGGCCACGACGTCATCTGGGCAGGGAAAGCCACGAGCAGCGCGCAACGGCCCACCAGTGCGGGATTGAAGATGTTGTGGCCCAGTCCGCCAAATGTCATCTTGGCTACACCAATGGCAAAGAGCGCACCGATGAGGATGATCCAGACGGGGAGGTTCGACGGAAGGTTCATGCCGAGCAGCAGGCCGGTCAGGGCGGCCGAGCCGTCGAGAATGGTGTTTCGCTCGTTCTTGAGGATGTATTTGTTGATAGCCCACTCGAAGAATACGCAGGCTGCCACACTCGTTGCCGTGACAATGACGGCGCCCAGACCGAAGAAGTAGAACGACACGAGCAGCGCAGGCAGCAGGGCGATGATGACGCCGTACATATTGCGCTCGACGGTGTCGGTGCCGTGGGCGTGTGGCGATAGTGATACGATTAGCTTACTCATCTATCTATTTACGATTTACGGATTTACGGTTTATTTCTTTGCGGCGCGGCTGCGGATGATGCCCATCACCGTCGACTTGCCCTGACGAATGTTGTCGAGCAGCGGGCGGTGGGCGGGACAGGTGAACTGGCACGAGCCGCACTCGATGCACGACGTGATGTCCTCACGCTCGGCACGATCCCAGTTCTTCACCTCCGAGAGCTTGGCCAGAAGGTAAGGTTCAAGACCCATCGGACAGGCGCCCACGCACTTGGCACAGCGGATGCAGGGCTGCGGCTCGCGGCGGCGGGCATCGTTGCCAGAGAGGATGGTCACGGAGTTCGTGCCTTTGCAGACGGGCACATCATCGGTGGTCAGAGCCTTGCCCATCATCGGGCCACCGGCCAGCAGCTTGTTGTCGCCGTCGGGCATACCGCCGCAGGTCTCGATGAGATCCTTCATCGGCGTGCCCATGCGGACGAGGAAGTTGCCGGGATTGGCTAAGCGCTTGCCCGTCACGGTGGTGTAACGCTCAAAGAGCGGCTTGTGCTTCATCACTGCCTCGTAGACAGCGTATGCCGTGCCGACGTTCTGGACGATAGCACCCACGTTGACGGGGATGGCGGGCGGAGCGGGCACCTGGCGGCCTGTGACGGCATCGACGAGCTGCTTCTCGCCGCCCTGCGGGTAGCGCTGCTTCAGGGGGACTACTTCGACGTGGTACGTCGAAGCACCGAACTTCTCGGCGCATTTCTTGGTGAGCAGGTCGATGGCAGCGGGCTTGTTGGTCTCGATGCCGATATAGCCCTTGTTGACCTTGGTGGCCTTCATCAGCAGTTCAAGGCCCACGAGAACCTCGTCGGGATGCTCCATCATCAAGCGGTAGTCGGCGGTGATGTAAGGCTCGCACTCCACGGCATTGATGATGACGCACTCGGCCTTGGCCGTCGGCGGCGGGGTGAGCTTGATAAACGTGGGGAAGCCGGCACCGCCCATGCCCGTAATACCAGCCGTCTTCACGCGGTTGATGATTTCTTCGGGAGTCAGTTCTGGGTGGTCGCCGACGGTCTCTAACTTGTCTGAACGGTCGATGCTCTCTTCCCATTCGTCGCCTTCCACATTTATTATAATAGCGGGCTTGCGGTAGCCTGTGGCATCGACGACGGTGTCAATCTTGAAGACGGTGCCGCTGACGCTGCTGTAGATGGGAGCCGAGACAAAGCCGCCGGCATCGGCAATCATCGTGCCTACCTTCACCTTGTCGCCTTTCTGGACGACGGGCACTGCCGGTGCCCCTATGTGCTGGCTCAGCGGGAAGATGGCCTGCTTGGGTAGCGGGGCGGTCTTCGTGGCTACTTCGTGGGTCAGCTTGTTCTCATCGGGGTGAATGCCGCCTATACTGAATGTTCTGATTTTCATACTGTTACCTCCTTTTCTTCGGCTTTTGGTTCTACAGGTTTCGGAGCGGGAAAGTTGACGGCGGCGATGGCGTGGGTCGGACAGACGGACACACACTTACGACACAGACGGCACTTCGCTGGATCGATGTACGAGCAGTTGTTGCCGACGGTGATGGCACCGAACGGGCACTCGCGCTCACACTTGCTGCAGCCGATACACGACACCTTGCAGGCCTTCATGGCGACAGCACCCTTGTCTTTGCTGACGCAGCTGACGTACACTCTCCTACCCTTCGGACCCTTCTTGCGCAGTTCGATGATGCTGCGCGGACAAGCCTTCACACAGGCACCGCAGGCCACGCAACGCTCCTCATCGACTTCAGCAATGCCGGTTTCTGCGTTGATGTGGATGGCACCAAACTGGCAGGCCTCCACACAGTCGCCACAGCCCAGACAGCCGTAGCCGCAGGCCGTCTCGCCGGCGCAGCAGGCATTCATGGCAGCACAGGTGCGCAGACCGGCATACTCAGCAATACGAGGCCGGTTCTCGCAAGTGCCGTTACAGCGCACGACGGCCACCTTCGGCTCGCCGTTGGCAATAGCCATACCGAGCAAGTCGGCCACGCGCCCCATGACATCGGCACCGCCAACAGGACAATTCAGTCCGTCGATAGAGCCGGCATCGGCACCCTTGACAAGTGCGTCAGCCATACCTCCACAGCCGGCAAAGCCGCAGCCGCCGCAGTTGGCACCAGGCAGCAGTTCGCCCACCTGCGCTATCCGGGGGTCTTCGTAGACAGCAAATTTCTTGGAGGCGGCAAACAGCACGAGGGCTGCCACAAGGCCGATAGCTCCAAGAACAATCACTGCAATCAGAATGAAATTCATACCTTTTTATTTTTTTAGTTCTTCTATCTCAAAAGAAACGCGGCGGCCTATCTGCCCGCGCAGCAGCCACAGCACAGCGTAATAAAGCACCAAGGAACCCATGGCAGAAATCGCTGCCGTGACCTCACTGCCCGTCAGACGGAGCACGACGGCAAGCACCACGACAAGTATGAACAGTGGCGCGCCGAAACCTAACAATACAGCGCGGAATGCCACCTGCTGAGAAGCGGAAACTACCACCTCCTGCCCCAAATGGTAGGCTGCTGCATTGTCGCAGCTAATGTCGACAAGCTTCTCCTTCGATTCCGAGGCGTGACAGTAGCCAGCCACCTTGCAGGCCGCACAAGCCGACTGCTGAAGGATGCGCACCTTGACGACTCCCTCAGCAATGCTGTCGATAACCCCCGAATGTCTTATCTTGCCGTTCATTAACCTGTAAAACAAATGTAGTAGTAGTTTGCGACTGCAAAGGTACAAAAAAAAAGGCAATTGAGGCGTAGGAAACAAGAAATAATAAAAAAAATAATCGTAATCGTTTGCAGATACAAATCTTTTTTATACTTTTGTCGGCAAATAGAGACAGACATTATGAAAGCTACAGAACAGACACAACAACAAATTGGACGCGCTATCCGCAAGATAGCAGAGAAATTCCCCTCTAAAGAGGAAGCCTCGCTTATGACTGACATCCATATCCGCGTCACTCAGGACACGGGCGAGCTGACTGCATTCGACGACGACGACAACGAGATTACCCGCTGCGTCATTGAGCAATGGATAGACAACAAGGACGACAACTTCTACGAGCAGATTGTCAGCATCATTCGCCGGGTCATCGACAAGCAGAAGGCGCAGGTCGAGAACATGGGCCTGCTGAAACCCTATGCCTTTGTTCTGGAGGACGACGACAAAGAGTCTGTCGGCGAACTGTATGTGGTAGACGACGACACGGTTATCATCGACACAGAACTGATGGCCGATCTCGACAAAGACTTGGACGACTTCTTTAATAAGCTATTAAAGGATTAACTCTACCTTCACCTTTTTACAGACCGTCAATCCCATCGGCATACATCGACAGGGAGCGACTGTCAAGTTCGTCATCGCCCATCTCTACATACGGGTGAGCATCGGGGCGCATCACGTTGAGTCCCATGCGGTTCAAGTGCTGGTTGGCAAAGGTCATCTCTGCCCCGAACAGGCATATAATCCACGATATCTGCACCCAAAGCATGAACAGCGGCAAGGCGGCAAACGAGCCATAGATGGCGTTATAGCCCGTCACCCACAACTGTGAATGCACATAGAACAGCTGCAGCCATTGTATGCCCACGCCGGCAATGATGCCTGGTACGATGGCAAAACGCCACTCCACGTGGGTGTTGGGCATTGAGACATAAAGGCCGATGAAGAGCAACGACAGCAGCACGTAAGGCAGGAAGCCGAGCAAATGGCGCAGCGCCGAACCCAGCATCAGCACGTCGGGCATACTGCTGACCAACGTCGTCAGCACAACCGAGAAGCCCGTCGTCACCACAATAAAGATGGGGAGCACGAAGAACGCCGCCAGATAGTTGGTGAACGAGCGGTAGAGCGAGCGCGAGCTGCTCACCTGCCATATCTCGTTGAACGTCTCCTCGATATTGTTCACCAGCATCAGCACCGTGTAGAGCATGAACAGCAGGCCAATACCCAGAAACAGGCCACTCTTGGTGTGAACGAGGTAGCTGTTCACCCACCCGATGATAATGTCAGCGGCCTGCGACTGCGAAGCGAGGACATCGCGGAACCACACCTCTATATATTTACTAAAGCCGAATCCCCGCGCAATGGCAAAGACCACAGCCAGAATGGGCACAAAGGCCAACAGCGTAGAATAGGTCAAGGCCGATGCCTTAGCCATTACCCGCTTGGCCGTAAAGAACTTGACAGTCAGGGCAAGCGTCTTATACACACGGTTCGACAGTTTTTTCAATCGTCAGTCTTCAATAAAAAGCGGAAAGCACTGCCCCTGTAAGCCGGGTTCTGTACTGACAGCAACTGCCAGCGTCTGTCATTTATCTAATCCGTAAGTCACCCCACAGCTTTAGCATTCTACCCTCCACCGCGCCCCTACAGGTTCTCGGACGGACAGCCCTCAGACGGTGGTTTACATGAACTTGCAGCCCCCAGATGGCACAGCACGACTGTCACCAGCCGCCTGGTGGTCTCTTACACCACCTTCTCACCCTTACCCCCGAAGAGAGGGGCGGTCGTTCTCTTCTGCCATATCCAGCCGTCGCCGACTGCTTGCACTTTCACAAGTGGGGCGTCCTGCGCTGCCCGGACTTTCCTCCCGTGCCATAATGACACCAGCGACAGACCGTGACAGTGCTTTCCGCTTGCAAAGGTAATACAAAAAGTGCAAATAGCCAAGCAATTTCGCCAGAAGCTAAAGGATGATTAAAAATACGAAAGCAAAAGCACCATCAACTCTTAATTTTGTCAATATTTTAAGGTTTCGACTGTTAATCGCAAAGCAGCGTTAACAAGGGACGGGAAATTGTTAAAATGGGACAAATAATCACGACAATTTGTCAGTTTCTTAAACTTTGCGCGTAATTTTGCAGTCAGAAATCATGAACAGACAATTTAATTAAAATCAAACAAATATGGATATGAAAAAAGTAATCAACATCGCAGTCCCGACATCAGCCATCGTTGCTGTCGTCTTCTCAGTCGTAGCATTCAGCAAGACCAATGCTGCCACATCGCCCGAACAAACACCCGCGCCCACAGTGACAGCTCTGCCAGCCGGGCAGCCTGTCGACCTGACTTACGCAGCCGAGAAGTCGCTGCCGTCGGTGGTCTACATCGTGAACAAGATCAACTCCAAGACGCAGACGGTAGAGTATTCCGACCCCTTCGAGGACTTCTTCAGCGACCCCTTCGGCGGTTTCTTCGGCCGCGGCCAAGGCAACGGCGGCTCCCGCCGGCGCCAGATACAGACACAGCCGCGCAAGGCGGCCGGCTCGGGCGTCATCATTTCGGAGGACGGTTACATCGTGACCAACAACCACGTCGTCGACGGTGCCGACGAGCTCACCGTGACGCTCAATGACAACAAGGAGTATTCGGCACGCATCATCGGTGCCGACGCCACCACCGACCTGGCCCTCATCAAGATTGACGGCAAGCAGCTTCCCGCCATCCAGATAGCCAACTCAGACAACGTGAAGGTGGGCGAATGGGTGCTGGCCGTGGGCAACCCCATGGGACTTAACAACACCGTCACGGCGGGCATCGTCTCGGCCAAAGCCCGCTCCATGAACACCGGCGGCGTGACGTCGATGATTCAGACCGACGCTGCCATCAACTCCGGCAACTCCGGCGGCGCGCTCGTCAACACGCGCGGCGAGCTCATCGGCATCAACGCCATGATCTATTCGCAGACAGGCACCAACATTGGCTACGGTTTCGCCATACCTACCACTATTATGAATAAGGTGGTAGCCGACATCAAGCAGTACGGCCACGTGCAGCGCGCCATGATCGGCATCAAGGGCAGCGACGTCAACGTCTACGTAGACAACGAGAAGGAGAAGGGCAACACGGTCGACCTGGGCACGATGGAGGGCATCTACGTGGCCGAGGTGGTTGAGGACGGTGCTGCCGCCGAGGCCGGCCTGCAGAAGGGCGACGTCATCACCCACATCGACGGCCAGAAGATCAAGTCGTTCGGCGAGCTGCAGAACGTCATCGCCCAGAAGCGCCCCGGCGACAAGATTACCATCAGCTACCTGCGCGACAAGAAGAAGAAGGAGATGACGCTGACTCTGAAGAACGAGCAGGGCAACACCAAGGTGGTGAAGAATGCCGACATCGACGTGCTCGGCGGCCAGTTCCGCGCTCTCAGCAACCAGCAGAAAGAGCAGCTGAACGTCAGCTACGGCCTTGAAGTGCTGAAGGTCAACGGCGGCAAGCTGAAGGAGGCCGGCGTGCCTAAGGGCTTCATCATCCAGCGTATCAACGACAAGAGCGTGAAGTCGATCGAGGACCTGCAGGACATCGTGAAGGAAGCCTCAACATCGAAGGAGCCCGTGCTCTACATACAGGGCATCTACCCCACAGGCAAGAAAGGCTACTTTGCCGTACCGCTCCAGAACGACTGACAGCCTTAAACATAATGAAAAAGGTGGAAAAGACAACTTTTTCACCTTTTTCTTTGGCGTTTTCATTTTTTTACCGTACCTTTGCCCGACGGCATCAAAATCGACTACCAATGAGACAACTGAAAATCACGAAATCCATCACTAATCGGGAGAGCGAATCTCTCGAGAAATACTTACAGGAGATCGGCAAAGAAGAAATGATCTCCGTTGAGGAAGAGGTGGAACTGGCGCAGCGCATACGCAAGGGCGACCGTAAAGCCCTTGAGCGGCTGACACGCGCCAACCTTCGCTTTGTCGTCTCGGTAGCCAAGCAGTACCAGAACCAAGGTCTGTCGCTCCCCGACCTCATCAACGAGGGCAACCTCGGGCTCATCAAGGCCGCCGAGAAGTTCGACGAGACGCGCGGCTTCAAGTTCATCTCGTATGCCGTATGGTGGATACGCCAGTCCATACTCCAGGCCATTGCCGAGCAGAGCCGTATCGTCCGACTGCCGCTCAACCAGGTTGGGTCGGTGAACAAGATCAACCGTATGCTGAGCAAGTTTGAGCAGGAGAACGAGCGCCGCCCGTCGGTTGAGGAAATCTCCAAGGAGGTAAACCTGCCCGAGGAGAAAGTCGACGAGGCCATGAGTGCCAATACGCGCCACGTCTCGGTTGACGCTCCCTTCACCGACGGCGACGAAGGTTCGCTGCTCGACATATTAGTGAACGAATCGTCGCCGATGGCTGACCGACAGCTCGTTATAGAGTCGCTGCAAGCCGAGATCAAGCAAGCCCTGCGCATACTCAACGAGCGTGAGCGCAACGTGATCGAAGCCTTCTTCGGCATCAACGGCCCCGAGCTGACCCTTGAGGAGATAGGCGAGAAATACGGACTGACCCGCGAGCGAGTACGCCAGATCAAGGAGAAGGCCATCCGCCGGCTGCGCGAGGGAACCAAGAACAAGATGCTAAAGGCATATTTAGGACAATGAAACTACGACGATACATCACCATCGCTGCCGTCATTCTGGCAGCAATCATTCCAACCGCCTCACAGGCAAAAGGCAATGCCCCGCAGAGAGTCTATATGTTCGGCTTTGCCGCTTCGTTCAACGACACAATCGTACACTTCACCAACATTCAGGCTGTTGACAGCGCATGGATCGACGGCAAGACCAAATTCCTGACGGGCCGCCACCTGTACTCGACCATGCTGCGCGACTACCTGGACAAGCAGCAACAGCCATATCGCACCAGCGTGGTGTTCTACGACAAGAGTCTGAAGAAGCTGCAGAAGAAGTACATCAAGATGAAGAAACTCTACTTGGGTACGGGTAAGAAGATGAAGAACCGTAACAACGTGAAGGACATCGTGGAGAGCGACTTCAAGTTTACTGCCATCAAATTCAATCCGTCAACCGAGGAAGAGGAGGCGCAAAAGACATTTAAAAAGAAAAAGAAGAAAAGTGGAAAGTAACACCTTCAAGATTGCCGACTTCAACATCAGGATATCGTTCGAGCAGTCAGAGAAGAACGGCATGTGGCTGCTACCATCGTTCAGCAACTTCGCTACAGACGAACAGGCTGACGACTACTTCTTTACACTCACCGTCGACGACACGCTGCGCCCTTCGAAAGACCGGAAGCTCGTCAGGAACTTCGACACCGGCAACGGCGACACGCTGGTCTACCAGCTCCCCGACGGCGGCTACCAGTACATTATCCGCGACATCCGCAACCGCGACTGCTGCCTGCTCATCACCAACGAGCACTTCACCGAATGCCGCTGCGCGCTGAACGGCGACTGGACCATGCGCTCCTTCGGACTGAACGACGCCCTGATGCTCATCTTCGCCTTCGCCGGGAGCTTCCGGCAGACGATGCTCATCCACGCCTCATGCGTCGTTTACGACGGCAAAGGCTATCCCTTTACCGCACAGAGCGGCACGGGGAAGAGCACTCACACATCGCTCTGGCTGAAACACATCGAGGGAGCCGAACTGCTGAACGACGACAACCCCATCATCCGTATCCTCGACGACGGGCTGCCCTACATCTACGGCTCACCCTGGAGCGGCAAGACACCCTGCTACCGCAACCGGCGTGCACGCCTGGGAGCCGTCACCCGCATCGACCGCGCCCCACAGAACAGTATCGAGCAGCTCAAGCCCATCCAGGCCTTCGCCTCGCTGCTGCCCTCCTGCTCGTCGATGAAGTGGGATCCCGCCATCTACCGCAACCTCTGCGACGCCGTCACCCGAGTGGTCGAGACCACGCCCGTCTGCACCCTCCACTGCCTGCCCGACGAAGAGGCCGCCCGACTCAGCTGCGCCACCCTGACAAGAGAGAGAAGATGAAGAACGACATCAAGACCGTACAGATGGCCAACGCCGTGCTGCTGCCCGAGATCGTCAGACTGCTCGAGGAAGGGCACACCGTCACCCTGCCCCTGCGCGGCTACAGTATGCGCCCCTTCCTCGAGGACGGGCGCGACAAGGCCCTGCTGCGCAAGCCTGACAGCATCAGCGTCGGCGATGCCGTCCTGGCAGAAGTAGCACCCAAGCACTACGTGCTCCACCGCATCGTCAGCATCAAGGGCGACCACGTCACCCTGCGTGGCGACGGCAATATCAACGTGGAGCGCTGCCGACTCAGCAACATCAAGGCCACCGCCGTCGGCTTCTACCGCAAAGGGCGCGAGCAGCTCGACAGCACCGACGGCCGCAAGTGGCGCATCTACTCCTGGGTGTGGACGCGCCTGCTGCCTATCCGCCCCTACCTGCTGTTCGCCATGCACCCCCACGTGCCCAACCGATTCAAGAAGAAACAAATACAAAGAAAAGAATAACATGAAGACAAAGAACGGATTCCACCTGCGCAACGTCTGCGGCGAACACGTCATCGTTGCAGAAGGCATCGAGAACATAGACTTCTCGAAAATCATCAGTATGAACGAGTCGGCTGCCTTCCTCTGGCAGAAAATCGACGGGGCAGACAGCTTCACTGCCGACGACCTGGCCAACTATCTCTGCGAAGAATATGAGGTTGATGCCGACAAGGCCAAGGCCGACTCTGAGGTGCTCGTCGGCCAATGGCTCGACGCCGGTATCATCGAAGCGTGAACCAAAGCCAGCCAAAACCCGCCGCCTTTTGCCCAAAACCCGCCGCCTTTTATCCGAAAAGCGGCGGTTTTTTGTAAGAAAATGACTGCCTGACAAATCCACCCTGCCCGCCCCCAAGGTGTAGGTTCAGGTGTAGGTTCCAAGGTCGAGACGAGCCGATTCTCACCTTTACCGGCCCACTTCCTTGCAGCCGCTCTTATATATGATTGCTATATGTACTTTTTATCCTACACTTCCTACACTTCCTACACCTGCTCAGGTGTAGGAAGTGTAGGAAGTGTAGGATAATTTCTATGATTCGCAACTATAGGCCGCCCGTATTCATGCCTGAGCGTCACTTCCCGTCGCTATTCTTATGCGGGTTCTGGTTCTGCTGGTTCCTGCCGCGAAGCATCTGGCGGTGGAAGCGGTCCTCGGCCTTGAGGACGTCGTAGAGCTTGGAGGCCGAGATGACACTGAGGAACTTGTTGTGGTAGGTCTGCTGGATGCGCTTGAGCTCGAGGTCGTACTCGTCGCGCTGGCGTATGCTCTTTTCGCAGCCTTTCTCGTCGGCCGGCTTTCCGAAGCCTAACTGCCGCTGCCGCTCGTAGATGGTGCGCTGCTTGGCCTGCATCTCCTTGTAGACGGGGAAGAACTTGGCTGCTTCCTGTGGCGTGAGACAGGCTTCTTTGGTGATGAATTGCTCAAGGTCAGCCTGGAACTTCTCGGGCGAGAATTTCTGCGGGTGCTGGCCCTTGCCCTGTGGGTGCTGGCCGAAGCCCTGCGCCGTGACGACGGTAGTCAGCAGGAGGGTGATAAGGATGGTAGTTAGTCGTTTCATTGCTTCGATTCAGTTAATACTCACTTGCCAGACATGCGTAGATGTCAAGATTATCGGCCATCATGTAGTCGGCAACATCTTCAACATAGGTATCGGTCGTTGCGACTGCTGCCGGCACATCCTGGCCCGGATTATCGTTGACGAAATAGAGGGTGGCGGTGAAGATGGCTACAACCATGCAGGCGGCAGCATACATCCACGGCCTCATCCTGACCTGCAGGCCCCGCTTGGGCTCGGCGGGCAGTTTCTGCATCATTTCGGCAGCAAAGTTGTCGAAATATCCATCGGGCACGCGGAACGGATTCCTCTCGCCCATTCGGCTCTTGATATACAGTTCTTCGTTCTTCATACTTTTTTGACGCTCTTGACGTTAAAAGGTTTAATCGTGTGACTTAAAAAAATCAGATATTTTCTTGACGGCTATGTGGTAGGAGGCTTTGAGGGCTCCTTCGCTGGTGCCGAGCTGGCGGCTGATGTCGCTGTACTTCATGTCGTCGTAGTAGCGCAGCAGGAAGACGGTGCGCTGCACTTCGGGCAGCCGGGCAATGGCCTCCTGGAGCTGGGCCTCGGTCTCGTCGCCGTCGAAGTACTCGTCGGCCATGAGGGTGTTGGCCACGGTGAGTTCGTCGTCGTCAGTGCTCACGGTGACGATGTTCTTCTGGTGGCGCAGGAAGTCGAGGCTCTCGTTGATGGCTATGCGCGACAGCCATGTGAA
Organism: uncultured Prevotella sp.; assembly: GCA_905235325.1. GTDB lineage: Bacteria > Bacteroidota > Bacteroidia > Bacteroidales > Bacteroidaceae > Prevotella. Next base: position 30,753 of record CAJOLE010000034.1, read on the forward strand.
GAGCTTGGAGTCGCCGTGGAACGAGCCGATGCCCTGCCATGCCTTGATGAAGGCGTTCTGGAGCACGTCGTTGGCATCGTCGTGCGTCAGTACGAATCGGCGTATCTGCCAGTAGAGTTGCTCACTGTACTGGCGGACTACAGCCTCAAACGCGCGCCGCTGGGTCTTTGGGTTCGTAAGTTGTTCTATGAGCAGCTTGTCTTCTATCATAGAATATATGGTCTTAGGGCATCGCCGATGGCTTTGTCGTATCCGTACACGTCGGGGTAGTACTTCAGCTGGCCGTCGGGAGTCTGGAAAATGGTGTAGTATGTAATAATAATAGGTACGCGCGGGTTGACATCGATGCGCCTGACGAGCGTCGGAGCCTTGGTGCCGCGCGGAAGCGAGTCGAGATAGGCGCGGCCCCGGTCGGTCTCAGGCTCAAGGCCCATTGAGAGGCGCAGCCTGTCGACGAGCCATTCGTCGGGCTCTTTCTCCATCATGAAGCGTGCCAGGTCGAAGGGTCGCTGCACGCGGACGCAGCCGTGGGAGACGCCGCGGTTGTCGCGCCCGAAGGCTCCCGGACTCGACGTGTCGTGGAGGAAGACCGAGAAGTTGTTGGCAAAGCGGAAGATGATGCGGCCGAGCGAGTTGCCTGCCCCACCCTGCTGGACGACGCGGTAGTTGCCGCTGTAGAGCGAGCCTGCCGACACCTGGCTCGCCGGGACGCGCGCGCCGGTCTTGCGGTTGACGATGTAGTAGCGCCGGCGCGCAAAGTAGCCCTCGTCGCCGCCATGCCGTGCCACGTCGGCGCGGATGATGCTCATGGGTATCGACCACTCGGGGTTGACCTCCATGTGGGTGATGCGACTCGACAGCAGCGGCGTCTTGGTCCTCGTGGCTCCGCAGGCCACGCGCATGTCGATGACGGTGTCGGGGCTGGCGGCCCAGAGGTGGAAGGCGGGAACGTTGACCACGACGTACTTCTCGTCGGCCTTGGGCTGCAGCTTGTTCTTCCAGCGACAGCGCTCCATGTTGATGAGTATGCGCCGCTTCTGCGAGTCGGTGGCGGCGGCCAGCTTCTCCTGCAGGCGTGAGTAGAAGTCGCCGTGCTTGGCCACCTGGCTCAAGTAGTCGTCGAGGCTGTCGGGTGTGGCCCGCTGCAGGGCTTGCTTCATATAGGCATCGTCAGGATGCTCCATGTCGACGTCGAACAGATGGCGGTAGGAGCGCACCCGGCCCGAAGTGTCGCGGTCCTGGGCTTCGAAGTGGTTCAGGACGTAGGCGGGGTTGACAAATCCGAACTGCTGGCCGGTGACGTAGCGGACGTAAGCCTTGGTGAGGTTGTATTCCAGCCGGGCCGCCACGTGGTTGATGTCGTTCTTCTTGTCGAAGTCGAGCGTGCGCATTCGCTCCAGGTCGTCGGTTATCTGGCGGAGGCAGAAGACCTCGGAGTTGAAGCCCATCTCGGGCAGCCGGGCCTGCAGTGTGCTGACTACCGAGGCAGCACGGCTGTCGACGCCCCGGGCGTCAACCCAGACGACGCTGCCTTTCTCGCGGTAGTACTTCTTGATGCGGCTGGCCGCAAGGTTGCTGTCCCTGTCGGTACGTGAAAAATGCTCTAAATACTCTCTGACCAATTGAGAGTTTAGAGCATATCCATCTTCCTTCATGTCATTGAAGGATTCTAACGACAAATTCCGCCTCAGGGGGGCAACAGAGTCCTCGCAGGCAGTCAGGAGCAGAAGGGCGGCGAAGAGGAGGAAGTGAATCAGTGAACCTGAATCTTTCGTACCGTCTTGCCAACTTTCAGAATGTAGCAACCTTTTGGAATGTTTAATTCTACTTGCTGCGAGGCACTGTCAATCTTCACTTTCAGCAACTGACGACCCGTAAGCGACACCACTATCAACTCTTTCCCTTGGGCTCCGGTGACGTAAGCCGTCTGCCCCTCGACGCTGACTTCAACCGTATTATCCGCCTGCTCTACAGCAGCAGATTCGATCTCGGAAGCCAGCACTTCCTGAGGCGCTAAGGCCGTCAACAACCCTGCTAATAAGATTATAAGTAGATTTTTCGTCATATATGCATATATTTTTCCGTGCAAATATACGCCTTTTCTCCTTAACTACCAAATTTTTTTCCGAAAAAATGCAATATTTGTGCTTTTTATACGTCAATGATGTCCATTTCGTCGCTCAAACGCACATTTCCGAACACTTCGCGGGCTTCATTGAGCAGCACCGTCTCGTCGTCGTAGCGCGAGCTGTAATGGCCCAGCACCAACTGGCGCACACCGGCGTCGCGGGCCACCATTGCGGCCTGGCGCGCCGTAGAGTGGTTGTACTTCTGAGCCATCTGGAGGTTGTCGTCGCCGTAAGTGCTCTCGTGGTAGAGCGTGGTGACGCCCTTGAGCTCCTTGTACAGTTCAGGCATATAGCGGGTGTCGCTGCAGTAGGCATAGCTGCGGGGAGCGTCGGCGGGCGTGACCAGTCTGGCGTTAGGCACGACGGTGCCGTCGTCGAGGGTCCAGTCGGCGCCGTTCTTGATGTTCAGAATCTGCGAAGTGGGAATCTGGTAGAAGTCAATCATGTCGCGACGTATGTGAGGCAGCAGGGGCTTTTCGCGGAACAGGAATCCGCAGGTGGGCAGCCGGTGGGTCAGGGGTATGGTCTCTACCGTCAGCGAGCGGTCCTCGTAGATGATGTCGCGGCGCGTGGCGTCGAGCGGATGGAACACCACCTCGTAGCCGAGGTCGCGGCAGAAGAGGGCCATCTGCCGCTGCAGCATGTCGCCGAGCAGCTCGTTGGCGTGGATATGCAGCGTGGCCGTGCGCCCCACCAGTCCGAAGGTCGAGATCATGCCTATCAGTCCGAAACAGTGGTCGCCGTGCAGGTGCGAGATGAACACATGGCTCACCTTCGTGAAGCGCACATGACAGCGGCGGAGCTGCATCTGGACGCCCTCGCCACAGTCGACCATGAACAGTTTCTCGCGCACCTCGACAATCTGGGCCGAGGGATAATGGCGCAATGTGGGCAGCGCGCTGCCGCAGCCTAAGATATGGACTCTGAACGGCTCCATGGCGGTGCTACTTCCGGCTAAATTCAAATCGTCTGGCATCATCCTTGAATACGAGGGAGTCGGGGCCTATCGCCACGATGTCGTACAGGCCGACCTCGGTCTTGCCGTCGCTGGCACTCTCTATCTCGAGCTGTCCGTTCAGGAGCCGCCACGAACGGTACGCCACCGGCCCGGTGCCTATGTTCTCGGCTTGGCCGTCGGCCTTCAGGCGGATACCCGACTGCGACGATGACGACGATGACGACGATGACAGCCAGTCGCCCGTAAGGACCGTCATGTTGACGACCTGAGCTGCCGTTGACGCATCCTTCAGGATGACTGCCATGCGGTCGCCACTCTGGAAACTGCCGTAGCACTGGCCTGTGTCGTTGGCATCGGCAATGCTCAAGACTACCGTGTCGCCCTCGTCGGTTATCAGCTGCAGCGTGTTCATGGCCGAACCGTCGCCGCAGATGCCGTAGAGCGTAGAGTCTGTGACGGCATCGCTGGCAGCCGTTGTGTCGGCGGCTGCCTCGTCGGCCAAAGGTGACGGGCGGGTACTCTTGTTGTCGCAACCGGCAGCCAGGGCGGCTGCGGCCGTCAGGGCTAATAAACACTTCCTCATAGTATCTTCATTTTTCTGTTTGTTTCGCCTCGTTCCACAAAGCGTCCATCTCCTCAAGCGTCATCTCGGTCAGCGGACGGCCTGCGCGGATGCTGTGCTGCTCGATGTAGCCGAAGCGCGAGATGAACTTCTGGTTTGTACGCTCCAGCGCATTCTCGGGATTCAGCTTGTAGAGCCGGGCAGCATTGATGACAGAGAAGAGGAAGTCGCCAAGCTCATTGGTAGAGCGCTCCTTGTCGTCGCGGGCAAGCTCGGACTCCAGCTCGGCCAGTTCCTCGTGAACCTTCTGCCAGACGTCTTCCCTCTTCTGCCAGTCGAAGCCTACGTTGCGGGCCTTGTCCTGAATGCGGTAAGCCTTGATGAGCGAAGGCAGCGAGGCCGGAACGCCTGAGAGCACCGTCTTGTTGCCGTCCTTCTCCTTCAGCTTGATCTGCTCCCAGTTTTGCAATACCTGCTCGGAGGTCTTCGCGTCAGAGAACTCACGCCGGGCCTCGTCGGCAGCGGCTTCCTCGGGGACATACGGCAGTGGCTTGGGATTCTCAGCGCCCACTTGCGACGGATGGTAGATGTGGGGATGTCGGAATATCAGCTTGTCGGCTTGCATCTGGCACACGTCGGCCATGTCGAAGTCGCCGGTCTCGGAACCTATCTTGGCATAGAACATCACGTGCATCAGCACGTCGCCCAGCTCCTTGCAGATGTTCTTGCGGTCGTCACGCATCAGGGCGTCGCACAGTTCGTAAACTTCCTCTATCGTGTTGGGCCGCAGGCTTTCGTTGGTCTGCTTCTTGTCCCACGGACATTTCTCGCGCAACTGGTCGAGCACGTCGAGCAGGCGCCCGAAAGCCTTGATCTGTTCTTCTCGTGTATGCATTTTTCTTGCGTCGTTATTCTGTTTTTCAACCGCAAAGGTAAGCATTATTTTCCAAACGGCCAACTTTTTGACAAAATCTTGTTGGGTTTTGGCAGAAAAGTTGTAACTTTGCACCCAATTTTTAAATAGGTATATGGAAATAGCAAGCAAATACGACCCGAAAGAGGTCGAAGGAAAATGGTACCAGCATTGGTTAGACAACAAACTCTTCAGTAGCAAACCCGATGGCCGTCAGCCTTATACCATCGTCATACCGCCGCCCAACGTAACAGGTGTGCTCCACATGGGACACATGCTGAACAATACCATTCAGGACATACTCGTGCGTCGGGCACGCATGGAGGGAAAGAACGCCTGCTGGGTGCCGGGCACTGACCACGCCTCGATAGCCACGGAGGCCAAGGTGGTGAAGAAGCTGGCCGAACAGGGCATCAAGAAGCACGACCTCACACGAGAGCAGTTCCTCAAGCATGCCTGGGACTGGACTGACGAACATGGAGGCATCATCCTGAAGCAGTTGCGTCGGTTA
>CAJOLE010000035.1 GCA_905235325.1 uncultured Prevotella sp.
GCCTGGAGTAAATCCTGTAAGCCTCGAAGAAATTCAACTTGCGGTTGGTGGTAATAAGTCCGTTCCACTTTCCCCACTTGCTGCGCTTGCAGAAAAAAACTCGTCAATTTAAGGGGACGTGGTATTTTTTCTTCCAATTCTTTGCAGCTAACGGGAAAAAAGCGTATCTTTGCAAGCAGTTTATGTTAGAAAACCTCATAACGTCGATGCCGATGTACGTCCTGACTCTGTTAAAACAGCATAAATTATAACTGCAATTATAATAACCTAAGTTATAATTTCGTATCTTTGCATCACAATTGCATACGTCATGGTACCATTCATGTACGGCTTGATAGCCGAGAAAGAGAACTTCATCGACCGCACGGAAGACAGGAGACAGCTGAAGACACTTCTGGGCGGCGGCATTAACGTGATGCTCATTTCCCCGCGCCGCTGGGGCAAGTCGTCGCTGGTAAAGGCCTCGATGGACGAGCTCGAGGCCGAGAACCCGCTGGTCCGGGTGTGCTATCTCGACGCATCGAAGATCCTTTCCGAGGAAGAGTTTTACAACAAGTTCGCCACAGCCGTCATCGACGCTGCCTCCTCCACCTTCGAGCGGAAGTGGGCCGACTTCAAGCAGTATGTACAGTCGCTCATTCCCGGTGTGAGGCTCAGGGCCTCTGCTCTTGACACCATCGAGATGGAAATGGAACTGAACTTCTCGCCCCTCAAGGACAGCGCGGAGAAGGTGCTGCAGCTGCCCGAGCAGATTGCCGCCGACAAGGGGCTGCACCTCATTGTCTGCATCGACGAATTCCAGCAGCTCTCCACGCTTGCCAACTGGAAGCGGATGGAAGCCACGATGCGCTCGGTGTGGCAGTACCAGCATAGCGCCAACTACTGCCTCTACGGCAGCAAGCGCCACATGATGATGGACATCTTCAACAACAGCAACAGTCCTTTCTACCGTTTCGGCCAGGTGCTGCTGATGAAAAATATCGAGAAAGCATACTGGATACCCTATATCGTGCAGGGCTTCGCCAAGACGGGCAAGACCATCAGCGAGGAGCTGGCCTCGAGAATCTGCGACACCGTGGAGTGCCACTCCTGGTATGTCCAGCAGCTCAGCCTGTTTGTGTGGATGAATACCGAGCGGGAAGCCACGGCTGACATCTTCAGCCGGCAGCTGCAGACCGTCATCGACACCAATGCCGACATGTTTGCCAACGACATCGAGAGCCTTGCCGCATCGCAGGTGGCCATGCTCAGGGCCGTGGCGGCAGGCGAGACCCAGTTGAATGCCAAAGAGGTTGTGGAGCGCTACCGCCTTGGGGCTCCGCGAACCATCACCCTCAACAAGAAGGCCCTTGTCAAGCGCGACATCATTGAGCGCAGCGGCGAAGGCTACAAGTTTGTGGATCCGGTCTATGCCTTATGGTTCAGAAGAGAGTATAGCTAATTTGCAATATGAAGAAAGCCCTGAAGGTGGCGGCAATAGCGGTGCTTACCCCCATCCTGCTGATCGTGACACTCGCCGCACTGCTCTACGTGCCGCCCGTTCAGAACTGGGCGGCCGACAAGGTGGCGGCCATCGCGTCGGAGAAGACGGGCATGGACATCAGCGTGGGGAGGGTCAGCTTGGATTGGCCCTTGGACTTGGGCATCGACGACTTCCGCGCCATCCACGAGGGCGACACGCTGGCCGACGTGGGCCATCTGTCGGTTGATGTACAGTTGCGCCCACTCTTCAAGAAGCGGGTGGTCATCAACGAGCTGTCGGTCAGCGATGCCAAGCTGAACACCAACGGCTTCATCAGCGACCTGCGCATCAAGGGGCACGTCGGCGAGCTGTGGCTGCGCTCCGACGGCATCGACCTCGACCAGGGCACGGCCGAGGTGAACGGCGCACGGCTCACCGACTCAAGCCTCGACATCGCCCTGAGCGACACCGCCGCCGTCGACACCACCACCACCGAGACACTCTGGCGCATCAATGCCGACAGCCTGACCATAGCCCGCACCGACGTGAAGGTCCACCTGCCCGGCGACACGCTGAACATCGCGGCCTACATGGGCAGCGCCGTGGCCCGCGAGGCCGACATCAACCTGGCCACCGGCACCTACCGGGTGGGCAGCCTCGACTGGCACGACGGCCGCCTGAGCTACGACGACAACAGCCAGCAGCCCACCGACGGGCTGGACTACAGCCATATCGACGTGAAAGACATACGCCTCGGCGTGGACTCCATCTACTACGGTCCGGAGGGCACATCTTTATATATACGCGAGACGGCGCTGAAGGAGAAGTCGGGACTGGAGATCCGCCAACTGACGGGCGGCGTGCGCCTTGACACGGCCTTCACCCACGTCGAGCTGCCCCACCTCGTGCTGCGCACGGCCGACAGCGACATCGAGGCCGAGGTGAGCACCGACTTCAGCGTGGCCGACGCCCAGAACCCCGGCAAGCTGCGCGCCCGGCTCAACGCCCAGATCGGCAAGCAGGACCTCATGCGCTTCTCAGGCAGTCTGCCTCGGGAGTTCATGCGCCAGTACCCCAACCATCCGCTGAACGTCAAAGGCTCGCTGAACGGCAACCTGCAGCGCATGGAGTTTACGGGGCTCGACATCAGCCTGCCCACGGCCCTTCACCTCAAGGCCGACGGCGTGGCCCACAACCTGACCGACCTCGACCGGCTGAGCGGACAGCTGAACGTCAGGGCAGAGAGCCAGGACCTGGGCTTCGTCTCCGAACTGCTGCCGAAGTCTGCCGGCATACGCATCCCGAAGGGCATGACGCTGAGCGGGAACCTCAAGGCGGACGGCAGCCGATACGACGTGGACGCCACCCTGCGCGAGGCCGACGGCACCGTGACGCTGAAGGGCACCGTCAGCACACCGCCCGCCGCACCTGTCGCCTACGACATCGACGCCACCGTCAGCCGCCTGAACCTGCGCCACTTCATGCCCAACGACTCGTTAGGACTGCTGACGGCCACCGTCAAGGCCAAGGGACGCGGCACTGACCTGCTGTCGAACCGCAGTCAGGCCGACATCAAGGCCAGCGTCCACCAGCTGCAGTACGGCCACTGGAACCTGCAGGACATCACCGCCGACGCCACCCTGCAGAACGGCCGAGCCATCGGAACGCTCACCGGCCACAACGAGCTCTTCGACGGCCGCGTGGGCTTCGACGCCCTGCTGAGCACCAAGCAGGTGGAGGCAACCGTCACGCCCCACATCGACTGCGCCGACCTCTACGCCCTGCGCCTGGCAGACGAGCCGCTGACCGTCGGCATAACAGGCAACGTCGCCCTGCACTCCGACCTGAAGCAGAACCATGAGCTGAGTGCCCGCTTCAGCCGATTCTACATCACCGACGACAAGGACACCTACCACCCCGAAGACATCGGCCTGCAGCTGCGCACCAGCCGCGACACGACGCTGGCACGCATCCAGAGCGGCGACTTCGTCATGAAGTTCGACGCCAAGGGCGGCTACGAGCCGCTGCTGAAGCAGGGCACCGCGCTGCTCGACTCCGTGACCGCACAATACAAGAACAAGGTCATCGACCAGCAGGCCATCAAGCGACTGCTGCCTACCGCGAAGCTGCACGTGGAGTCAGGGCGCAGCAATCCTGTTGCCGGATTCCTGCGTGCCAAGGAGATCGACTTCAGGGAGCTGTTTGCCGACTTCACCACCTCGCCGGAGACGGGCATCAACGGACAGGCTCACCTCTATTCGCTCACCTACGACTCGACCCGCATCGACACCGTCAGGCTCAGTCTGACGCAGCGCGGCGACCGACTGACCTACCAGGCGCAGGCACGCAACAACAGCAAGAACCCCTGGCTCGTCTTCAACGCACTGGCCGACGGCTACTTCCACGAGCACGGCGCACTGGCCGGCATACGCTACTTCGACGACCGCGACCGGCTGGGACTGCGCATCGGAGCCACCGCACAGATGGAGGACGAAGGCATCAGGCTCAAGCTGATGCCCGACCGCCCGACGCTGGGCTACAAGGAGTTCAGCCTGAACGAGGACAACTACATCCTGCTGAGCAACAACCGCAAGGTTCAGGCTAAGGTTGACCTCATTGCCGACGACAACACCGGCCTGAAGCTCTACACCGAGAAGCAGGACTCCGCCATGCAGCAAGACCTGACCGTCAGCATCAACCGCTTCGACCTGGGCGAGCTGACATCGGCCATCCCCTTCCTGCCACGCATCACGGGCAGGCTGAACGGCGACTACCACATCCTGCAGGACCAGGAAGGCCGCATCAGCGTGGCCTCCGACATGGCTGTCAGCCAGATGACCTACGAGGGGACGCCCATCGGCAACCTCTCGACGGAGCTGGTCTACATACAGCGCGAGGACGAGGGCCATGCCGTCGAGGCCCGCCTCATGCTCGACGACGAGGAGTTCGGTCTGCTCAGCGGGTCTTACTATGCTGCGACAGCGTCCCAGCAAAGAGAACAGAAGGGAGGCCGCATTGATGCCACGTTCACGATGACGCGCTTCCCGCTGTCGATTGTCAACGGCTTCGTCCCCGACCAGCTCGTCGGCCTCGAGGGATACGGCGAGGGCGAGCTGACCATCAAGGGTACCACCGACCGTCCCGTCGTCGACGGCGAGGTCTACCTCGACTCCGCCTACCTCGTAAGTCAGCCCTACGGCGTGCGTATGCGCTTCGACAACGACCCCGTGCGCATCGTCGGCTCACGCCTGCTGCTGGAGAACTTCGGCCTCTACGCCTACAACAAAGAGCCGCTCAACATACAGGGCACCATCGACTTCGCCGACCTCGACCGCGTCACTATGGATATGCGCATGAGGGCACAGAATTTCCAGATCATCAACGCCAAGCAGACACCGAAGTCCATTGCCTTCGGCAAGACCTTCGTCAACTTCTTCGCAAATATGCAGGGGCCGCTCGACCAGCTCCGCATGAGAGGCCGCCTCGACGTGCTCGGCTCTACCGACATGACCTACATGCTGCTCGACTCACCGCTCTCGACCGACAACCGCCTCGACGAGCTGGTGAAGTTCACCGACTTCAGCGACACCACCCAGACGGCCGTCGTCAGCAGGCCCAGACCGTCGGGACTCAACATGGACATGACCATCAGCGTCTCGCAGGGCGCACACATCGTCTGCAACCTCAACGTCGAGCAGAGCAACTATATCGACCTCATGGGTGGCGGCGACCTCCGTATGCGCTACGACAACGAGGGTATCAACCTGACGGGACGATACACGCTCGCCGACGGCGAGATGAAATACGCCATGCCCGTCATTCCGCTGAAGACCTTCACCATCCAGGACGGCAGCTACGTCGAGTTCACTGGCGACCCCATGAACCCGAAGCTCAACATCACCGCCACCGAGCGCACCAAGGCCGCCGTGGGCAGCGAGGGCGGACAGAGCCGGAGCGTGGCCTTCGACTGCGGCGTGGTCATCACCAAGACGCTCAACGACATGGGGCTCCAGTTCATCATCTCGGCTCCCGAGGACAACTACGTCAACACCGAGCTGCAGTCCATGTCGGTCGAAGAGCGCGGCAAGCTGGCCGTCACCATGCTCACCACAGGCATGTACCTGGCCGACGGCAACACCAGCGGATTCTCCATGAACTCAGCCCTCAGCTCGTTCCTGCAGAGCGAGATCAACAACATCACCGGCTCGGCACTGAAGACGCTCGACCTCAGCGTGGGGCTCGACAACACCACCGACGCCTCGGGACAGATGCGCACCGACTACTCGTTCAAGTTCTCGAAGCGACTCTTCGACAACCGCCTGAAGATACAGATCGGCGGCAAGGTGTCGACCGGTGCCGACGACGTTTCCGGACAGCAGCAGTCGTTCTTCGACAACGTCACGATGGAGTACCGACTCGACCAGAGTGCGCAGAAGAACCTCAAGCTGTTCTACCAGCAGAACGTCTACGACTGGCTCGAGGGCTACACCGGCGTCTACGGCATGGGCTACATCTGGCGCAAGAAGATGGACTCTCTGTGGGACGTGTTCAAGATGTTCAGCAAGGACACGCCGGCGCAGCCCATCATGACGCGCCCCCTGACGACACGACGCGACTCAACACTCCAAGACACCATACGACATGAAGCTCAATGAATATCCGATTCTCCTGCTGATGTTGCTCCTGCTCACGTCGTGCATCTCGACAAGCAACATTCCCGACGACGACCAGCTCTTCGTCGGGCTGACCAAGATCAGCTATGACGACGCACTCGGCACGAAGGGACGACTGCAGGCGCAAGAACACCTCACCGACATCAAGGCCGAGGTGGAGGCTGCCCTGGCCACTGCCCCCAACGGCGCATTCTTCGGCAGCAGCTACTACCGCGTGCCTTTCTCATGGCGGCTGTGGATACACAACAAGTTCAGCGGCAAGGAGTCGGACTTTGCCAAGTGGATGGACAAATCCTTCGGGCGACCGCCGGTGCTGATGAGTACGGTCAATCCCGCCCTGCGCGCCTCGGTGGCGCAGTCGGTGCTGAAGAACAACGGATTCTTCCGGGCAACCGTCACCTACGAGGCCGTGCCCCGCAAGAATCCGAAGAAGAGCAAGATTGCCTACCACGTTCGCCTCGACTCGCTCTTCACCTACGACAGCATAGCCTACGTCGGCTTCCCCGACATACCACGCCACCTCATCGACAGCACCGCCGCCGAAGCACTGATAAAACCCGGCGACCCCTTCAGCGTCAGCTCACTCGAGGCCGAGCGCACCCGCATCGGCAACCTGCTGCGAAACAACGGCTACTACTTCTACAGACCCGACTACGTCAACTACCTCGCCGACACCATCGCCGCCCCAGGCCGCACTCAGCTACGACTGCAGCTGGCCGAAGGGCTGCCCGACGAGGCCATGCGACAGTGGTACGTCGGCAACACCGAAATCCTGCTCAGGCACACCATGCGCGAGCAGCTTACCGACAGCATACACCGGCTTCACCTGCACGTACTCTTCAACGGGAAGAAGCCATCCATCAGGCCCCGCGTGCTGCTGAAGGACATGCGCCTGCGCCCCCGGCAGCTCTACAGCTACGACAACCACCAGGAGACCCTGGCCAAGATAAACGCCACGGGCGTGTTCTCGTCTGTCAACATGCAGCTAACGCCACGCGACGCCGATACCATCGACCTGCGGATGACCTGCACCTTCGACAAGCCCTATGACTTCTACTTCGAGACCACCTTAAACGGCCGCACCATCGGCCGCTACGGCCCCGAGGCAAGAGTAGGCTTCACACGGCGCAACATCTTCCACGGCGGCGAGATGCTCGACGTCAACCTGCACGGCTCCTACGAGTGGCAGCTAAGCGGCAACGAGAGCATGAACAACTACCAGTACGGCTTCGACGCCGCCGTCGAGTTCCCCCGAATCATCGCACCCTTCTATGACAGCGACCGCGTGCGCAGAGGAGCCGACGGAAGGCCGCGCCGCCGTCGCACCAACCTGCTCACCCCCGTCACGATGGCCAAGGTGTCGACCGACATCATACGCCGCCCTTCCTACTATAAGATGCACATCGCTGCCGGAGAGTGGACCTACCGCTGGCAGTCGTCGCCCCGCAGCTCCCATGAGTTCTCGCCGCTCACGCTGAAGTATCAGTTCGTCAACAGCTCGACCGCCAAGTTCGACAGCCTGCTCTCAGAAAACCCCTACATCATGGCCACCCTCGACGACTACTTCATACCCAAGATGCGCTACACCTATCTCTATAACAGCCCGCCGGCGCGACGCAACCCTATACGCTGGGAGACAACGGTCGAGGAGTCGGCCAACGGCATGGCACTCTTCGACGTGCTCTTCTATGGGCAAAGCTGGAACCAGAAGGACAAGACATTCTTCAAGAACCCATACGCACAGTTCGTGCGCGTGGAGACCGACTTCGTGAAAACGTGGACACTCACCCCACACAGCTCGCTCGTGGGCCACGTCAATGCCGGCGTCATACACAGCTTCGGCAACACATATCTCGAGGACACACCATTCTGCGAACGCTTCTACGTCGGAGGCGCCAACAGCATACGCGCCTTCACCGTGCGCTCCGTCGGCCCCGGAGCCTTCGCAAGAATCCTCGACAACAGGCAGTTCGCATACGTCATGCAGAACGGAGACATCAAGCTCGTCGGAAACCTCGAGTACCGCACACGACTGTTCGGAAACCTCGGCGGCGCACTCTTCCTCGACATGGGCAACGTGTGGAACTGGAAAGACGTGTATTTCGACGAATCAGACTACGACACCCCAAGCAGCAAGGCCATCGCCTCCCTGGTCAACGTATTGTTCCTCGACACCCGCTTTCGCCTGTCCCAATTACCCGAGCAGCTCGCCCTCGGCACTGGGGCCGGACTGCGCTACAACCTCGGATTCCTCGTCATCCGTATCGACTGGGGGTTCGCTATTCACACGCCCGACAAGACCGCCCGGAGCCGATACTTCTTCAACTGGAACCGTTTCAGCGATGCACAGGCCCTGCACTTCGCTATCGGCTATCCCTTCTGATAGTCTCCTCAAACCAGCCCTTTGAAATCATCACATTCGCAAGGGCCAGAGATGTGAATAAAGAGTAGTTCCATATAGGAGAGGGGCAGGGTGGGGTAGTATCTAATTCAGCCAGCAGCTCGGCACCAGGAAGACGAAGGACGAGCAGGAACAGTGGCGCACGATGACCTATACCGACCCTGATGAGCTGACGGGCCACGAGGTGGTGGTCTAGGGCATTTCGTTCATGCCCGACAAGGAGATGACGGACCGCTTGCTGACCGACCTTGTCAGCGAGGAATATCCCAAGTACTACCGCCAGCGCGTCGGTACCTCCTGAGTCTACCGCAAGACGGGCACCTGAGGTGGCTCTACCCTTCACCGCAACCGCCTGCCACACAGCCAGTTTGCGGTGAAGTGAACGGATGAGGCGCAAGGACATATTCGAAATCACACACACACCGTCATTGCTTTTTTTCGTGTCCTTTACCAATCTGAAACAAAGAAAATCCGATAATAGCGCAGATTCCCGATTTATTTTTGTAACTTTGCAGCCGAAGAACTGAAGCGATGAATCTCGGACAGGTATATACGAAGCGGATGGTGGCCGACTTTATGACTGGTCTCTTCACCATTGCCGACGGGTCAGGCGTGCTTGACCCCTGTATGGGGCATGGCGTCTTTATCCACAGCCTGCTCAGCAATACCGACTACCACGTAACGGGCGTGGAGATTGACGCCGAATCGTTCAGACGCTTTGATAATCCCGCCCCCGAACGCTGCACGCTCCGGCAGGGCGACTTCTTCGATGTGGAGGGTGAGTTCGACGGCATCATCATGAATCCTCCTTACGTGCGTCAGGAGGAGATTGACCAGATGGCCCCGCTTGGGGTGACGAAGCAGAAACTGCAGTCGGCCTGCGGGCTGATGACCATATCAACCAAAGCCAATCTCTATATGTACTTCATACTGCGCAGCATACTGCTGCTCAGAGACGGCGGCGAGCTGATAGCCATTTTCCCGAACTCTTGGACGAACACGCCCGTTGGCCGGCAGTTTCGTGAACAGATGGTGTACTATGGCAGCATCACCGACTTTATCAACGTAGAGGGTGAAGCCTTTGAGGGGTCGCCGATGGTGGATGTCTGCATCATGAAGTTCGTAAAAGGATGTATGGGAACGACGACCTGTCAAGTGATGCGAATCGTAGGCGACACATATACTATAGAAACCGATAAAGGACAAGACAAGAGCCGACGGGGAAACCTTGTGAAGTTGAAAGCGACAGCCAGCATCAGACGCGGCATCACGACAGGAGCCAATAAGTTCTTTGTCAATCCTCCGCTCTTTACCCAAGAGCATCTTGTCAGTATTCTCTCTTCGCCAAAGGACTTCTCTGGCTACAGTACGAAGCACTGCCGAAAGGACAATCTGCTGGCTATACAGAGTACGGCTGTCTTGAATGAAGAAGAGGCTACGTATCTTCATAACAGTGCCATCGCCATTCAAAAAGAAGGAAAGCCCCGGACGCTGAAGCAACTTATTGAAGCAGGTCAGCCCTGGTATTACATCACCATTCCCGAACCGGCACAAATCATATTCTCGTATATCGTGAGAAGCAACCTGAAGTTTGTGCTCAATGAGGGGAAGTGCAACGTGAGAGATAATTTCTATATGATCAGTTCCACCCGCGACCCTCTGCTGTTGCTTGCCCTTCTAAACAACTATCATGTCTATGTCCAGTTGGAAAATTGTGGCAAGACCTATGGGAAGGGTCTGCTTAAATTGCAGAAATACGACATTGACGACATTGAGCTGCCTCGGCTGGGCCTGATTTCAGAAAGCGACAACGAGAAGCTTGTCGGCCTGGCAAAGGCCCTGGTAGACTCAGGTGATGAGAGAAGGATAGAAGATATAACAGCAGTGCTGGCACCATACTACGGTGTGGAGAATGCCAAAGAGCGGTTTGCGCAATTAAGAAAGAAAAGACTCACAACGCATGAATAATACGACTGTCAGTTTGTTCTCCGGAGGTGGAGGACTCGACCTTGGCTTCAAACAAGCCGGATATAACATCGTATGGGCTATTGACAACAATAAGGATGCTGCCAATACCTACAAGCGGAATCTTGGCGGCGAGATTCTGTGTGGCGACATCACCGCTATCAACCTTGACGATATTCCGCAGGCTGATGTGGTGATAGGCGGGCCGCCGTGTCAGTCGTTCTCGCTTGCAGGCAACCGCCATTGTGACGATGCACGAGGTCGGCTGGTTTGGCGATATCTCGACATCATCAAGAAAGTGTTGCCCAAGGCATTCCTGTTTGAGAACGTTGTTGGCCTGATTTCTGCAAAAGACAAGCAGGGCAATAAAATTCTTGACGGCCTTCTCAGGACGTTCGCAGAAATCGGCTATCATGTTTCATGGCATCTGGTGAACGCTGCTGACTACGGTGTGCCGCAAGTTAGGAAACGTGTCATTATCGTAGGATTGAAACATGGTGAGTTCTCCTTTCCTGAAACGACTCACAACGCAGACGGAAGTGAGGGAAAGCGAAAGTACGTCAGCGTAGCAGAAGCCATCGGCGACTTGCCCGAGGCAGGAAAAACCGATGCGATATCCGAACACGACTATCCAACAATGAGCCGGCTCGACCAGTATATCTGTGCCCATGTCAAGCCGGGCGGCAACTACATGGACATACCCGACGAGGTTCCATCGGTCAGAATTAAACGCCTGAAACGCGATGGCGGACACACCACTTGCTACGGGCGTATGCTGCCAGACAAGCCCTCATACACGATTAACACCTATTTCAACCGCCCGAATGTTGGTTGCAACATCCACTACAAGTACAACCGCATTATTACACTTCGGGAGGCCATGCGCTTGCAGACCTTTCCGGATACTTACGAGTTTGTGTCTAAATCGAAGCAAGGCAAAAACCTCATAGTGGGTAATGCCGTACCTCCGCGTCTGGCTTACGTGCTCGCATCAAGACTGAAAGATTTTCTCGACTAAACAAACAGCTATGTGGTTAGACAATACAGCCGAAGAAGTAAAATGTTTCCATCCTGTATGCAAAGAAGCTCTTGAAGCGGCTTTGCTGAAGATGAATCTTGCTGACCGTTATGAGGTGCAGCATCATAGACGTGTTGGAAAAATAGAGATGGACTTGGTCATAGCTAACCGCAAGTCCAACAAGATTCTCTGTGTAGTTGAGGTCAAACGCACCATATCTGCCGTAAACAGTACTCGGTATCAGTATCAGGCAATGAGCTATGTCCAGTCTCTTCGTGATGCTGAACTTGAAAGTCGGTACTACCTCTTGACCAATCTTGAAAGTTCATGTCTGTTCAGATTCGACCCGGCCCGTCAAGAAGTCTATGAGCAGATCGTTGAACCCGGCATCAGTCTCAACCACCGTTTTGCTGATGTATCCAAGAAGCAGTTCATGTCAGACCTTGTCAGCCAGTATGTAGCTTACATTGAAACCATACTGAATGACAGCGGCAAATATCTGCTTTCATTCAAGAAGTTTGCTGACGAAATTCACGACAGACTTGACGAAGAACTGGAGTGGAAAAAAGCACTGGTAGGCTTGTTCTACGAGTATATTCGAGGCTCGTTTACGAAAGTTAACCGTGGAGGAATGCGGACTATAACTCAACTGTCAAACAAACTGGACTTGATTTGCCGTGAGGGGTTACGTGTAAACTTCAAAGACATCTTCACCCTGCCAAAGCTCAGTCCTAAGGAAACAAAACTCACCACTAACCATACGCTTCTCGAACAACTATTTGAGTTGGGTAAGACGTATGTCGATGCCGACGAATTGGCCAACGTCATGCACAAGGTTATCTCAGAAGAGAACAAGCATGAGGGTGAAGTGGCTACCGACACTGAGCTTGCTATTTTAATGCTTCACCTAGTAAAGCACATTGCAGGCGAATTGCCGTCAGATGAACTCATTATGGATCCGGCAGCCGGCAGCGGCAGTTTGCTATGCGCAGCAGTGGGTGTCTTTGACGGAATCAAGCCCTCACAGTTCATAGCCAATGACATTAACGAAAAACTGCTACAGTTGCTCTCGCTAAGGATTGGCCTCAAATTTGTTCAATCAGTTGATAGGAACAATACGGCGAGAATCCTTACCAAAAGCATTGCCGACTTGGCACTGGCAGAATTCGAGCATGTTAGAATCATTGTTATGAACCCGCCGTATCTGGCAGCTACAGCAGCCCAATGCGCAAAGAGAAAGGCGGAACTATACAGACGGATAAAGCAAATAAAAGGCAAAAATGCAATTACGGACAGCGGTCAGATGCCGCTTGAAGGACCATTCGTGGAGCTTGTTTCCGTCCTTGCCAAAGAAGGAACGGTTATTGCGGCTATATTGCCAAACTCACACCTCACCACCAAGGGCGAGGCCAGCAAGGCCATTCGACAGATGTTGCTTGAAGACTTCGGCCTGCAACTGATTTTCAACTATCCGCAGGAACGGCTGTTCGAGGGAGTTGCCCAGAACACTTCGATTGTCATAGGCGTAAAAGGCTCCCCCGCAGAGAGCGTCCGTTATTTGTACTGCAACGAAGTTGTATCTGAGGTAGGTGCAAGCACAATAGACAGTGTGTTGAGGGCTGAACTTAGCCGACAGGGGTTGGCTAACGTCAACAATCAATTTGAGGGATGCCTGCTGGCGAGAAAGAAACTTACTGAGGGGATAAAATCTGGATGGCAGATTGGCAACTTGACTAAGAGCGATGCTCTGGCATTCATTCAATCAAGCATTGCCACGTCGAAATATCTTGTAAGGTTGCGTGACAGCGAGTACAGTGACTACTTCCGTGGAAAGATTGGCAACGACGGATGTACCGACCTGATGTATATAGGTAAGAAAAACCCGATACTGACCGACTATCCGGAAATCAGGAAACATCTGGTGCCAGGAATCAACAGGGTGAAATACAACAAGGTTCATGTGCATGAAAGCGTTAACGACTTCTTCGATGTCAGCGGGCTTTCCGACGAGCATATATGGCAGATAGTAAGGAAGTTCTACAGGTGCTATCGTAAAGAGTCGAAACAGCAGTATCTGAAGCCTAAAACCGAGCAAGACTATTTTGACAAACTGAAGAAGGAAAAAGACTTCGTCACCCCCGCTAATTGTGTGTTGCTGCCAAGGGCCATACGTGCTGAAGGGAGGGTGTTTGTCACCGACATCCCTCTTCGCGTTTCAACAAACCTGTTTGTTATACAAGCCGACGAGGAACGTTCCAAACTGCTTGCATCGTGGTTTTCCACCATATT
Source organism: uncultured Prevotella sp. (assembly GCA_905235325.1). Lineage (GTDB taxonomy): Bacteria > Bacteroidota > Bacteroidia > Bacteroidales > Bacteroidaceae > Prevotella. Next base: position 13,809 of record CAJOLE010000035.1, read on the forward strand.
CTACCAGTTGGAGTGCGAAGCTAATGGCAACAACCGTAAGGGGCTGCGCAAGATGGAGAAAGACGACTACGAGCCACTGCATGTTCCTGTGACTGATGAACTTTCCAATGAACAGAAGCAGCGGGTTGTCTCCACTCCAATAACAGAGTTTCTCGACCTGCGCTCGCCCTACCCGCGCGACGTAGACCGAGTGTGGGCTGACATTCTGTTTGGTGAGAAGGCCGATGAATTGCTGGAAGAGGCCATGACACTTGTGCCAATACTTGTGGCCGACAGGGAAAAGTAACTATACGAGGTCAGTTCTTCGTCGCTGCCAGTCGGCTGGCCGTGGCCTCCGACTTCTGGCTCAGCCCGCCCTTGAGGTACTGCTCAATGATGAGGGCAGCCATCGGGGCAGCCAGGTCGGCACCGAAGCCGCCGTGCTCCACGTAGACGGCAACGGCAATCTTCGGCTCGTCCTTCGGGGCGAAGCCAATGAAGGCTGAGTGGTCGCGTCCGGGATTCTCGATGGTGCCCGTCTTGCCGCAGATGGGGTATGTCGTCTTGATGGCGTACGCCGTGCCGTGCTCGACGGCCTTGTACATACCCTCGACGACGGGACCGTACGCTTCCGGGGCTACCTTCGTCTCGCGGCGAGTGAGGTAGCGCTGGTTCTTCGTGTCCTTATGGATATGCGGCACGTAGTACCAGCCGCGGTTCGCGATGGTGACGGCGAGGTTGCAGAGCTGCAGCGGCGTGCAGGTGACGTCGCCCTGGCCCATGCCTGCCCACCAGATGGTCTTGCCGTCCCAGCCCTCGCGGTAGCGGCGGTTCAGGTAGTCCGCACCCGCCAGCAGTCCGCCCTGCTCGCCCGCGATGTCAATGTGCATCGGACCGCCCAGCCCCATCGACTGCATATACGAGCGCCAGGTCGTGATTGCTTCCGCGCGAGTCTCGTACATGAAGTCGTCGTTGATCATCGAGGCGAACGTCATCAGGAACCACGTGTTGCACGACTGCGCCAGCGCGTCGACAAGCTTCAGCGGCGAGCGGTGCTTGTGGCAGCCCACGCGGATGTCGCCGTCCGTGATGCCCTCGTGGCACTCCACAGCCGTCTCCGTGTTCACGATACCCTCAGAGAGCAGCGTCAGCGCCTGCGCCGTCTTGAACGTCGAGCCGGGAGCCTGCGGCTTGCCGATGGCCTGGCGCACGTCAGCGCCATGCGGCGTGTTCGTGGCTATGCAGAGTATTTCGCCGTTCCGGGGGTTGATGGCTACGATGCTGCCCGTCTTGCCTTTCAGCAACCTGTCGCCCAGCTTCTGCAGCTGGGGGCGCAGGGTGAGCGGGCCGTCCGTAGGCAGCTGCTGTGCCACCATCGTCATACTCACGGCAAGCAAGCCGATACCTATTATTGTCCTTCTCAGTCTCATGTCCCGTCAATCACTCATTCACTCATCACTCGAAACTCAGGGCGTAAGTCTGCTTCACTTCGCTCATGACGAATGTGCTCTCTATCGAAGCGACGAACTCAATCTCGCCGAGCTTGTTCAGCACAAACTCCTGATACCCCTTCATGTCCGCGATACGAACCTTCAGCAGATAGTCGTAGCTGCCCGACGTGTTGTAGCACTCGCTCACTTCCGGAATCCTCATGATGCGGCGCGTGAAGGCTTCTGCTATCTCGTGGTTAATCTGCTTCAGCTTCACCTTGCAGTACACCTGGAGCCCCTGGTTCAGCTTCTCCGCATCGAGCAGCGCCACATATTTCTTGATGTAGCCTAACCGCTCCAGACGCTTCTGGCGCTCGAAGACCGGTGTCGGCGTCAGGTTCACCGCGTCGGCCAGTTCCTTCGTGGTGAGCTTCGCATTCTTCTGCAGCGTCTTGAGTATCTGCAGGTCAGTCTCGTCTAATTTATACATACGTAGAATGAAATTGCTGTTCTGGCCGCAAAGTTAGTGTTTTTTCCTGAGACCGCAAAACGTATTGGATAAAAGTTAGGCAATATCTGCCATTTCCCGATATTTATTTGCTACTCCGCCGCCCGCTTCTTCACCATGCGCCAGAGCTCGGGCAGCTTTATAAGCGGCCGCAAGACACAAAAACACTTATCGGAAATTCAGAATATTGAAATAAAATTTTGATATTTGGAATTATTCTCGTACCTTTGCAAAAAATATTGATGATATGAGAATAATCGCTAAAAGTACACTGGTGGCATACTACACTAAGAATCCACAAGCAAAGGCGGTACTGGAGGATTGGTACGAAAAGACCAAGGAGGCTGAATGGAAATATAGGTTATGGCACAGATTAAAAGTGAAAAGGAATATCGCAAGCTGATGCAGCGTATTGAGGAACTACTGGAGGTGGTGGATGATGACACCCCCAAGGATGACGTGAACTATATCGAACTGGATGCCCTTTCTGACTTAGTGGAAGAATACGAAGATGTTCACTACCCCATCGGAAAGCCGTCACTGGTTGACACTATCAAACTTCGCTTGTATGAAATGGATATTACGCAGGCCAAGCTCGCGGAACTGCTGGGCATCAGCCCAGCGCGTGTAAGTGACATCATGCGCGGGAAGTGTGAGCCTACGCTCAAGGTTGGACGCGAACTCTGCCAAAAGCTGAATATCAGTCCTTCTGTGGTTTTAGGAGTTTAGATTGGGATTTTTTTCCTGAGACCGCAAAACGTATTGGATAAAAGTTAGGCAATATCTGCCATTCCCCGATATTTATTTGCTACTCCGCCGCCCGCACCGTCATCACCTGCGTGGTGCAGTCGTCGGCAGCGGCGCAGATGATTGTCGTGGTGAGCGGACGGCGCGGCGACCTCTCGCTCAGCGACTCGCTCGCCATCGAGAGCGACATCAACGAACTGCGCGACCAACTCAGGGCAGAAACCGCCGAGGGCATCAACTCACACCAATATTCCTACGCGCTCGGCACACTCTACAACGACATCGTGGCCGACTGTGAGAAGACGGGCGACTATGTGATGAACATCGTCGAGGCCCGGCTCGGAAAGCGTCTGCTCAGTTATAACGGCCTGTGCCTGAACCTCGACAAGAAGACGGCCACCGTCGACGGCACTGCCGCGAGCCTGACCCCGACAGAGTTCGCGCTGCTCCACCTGCTTCTTGTCAACCGGGGGAAGGTGCTCTCCCGCCAGCAACTGATGGACACCGTCTGGGCGGGAGTCGTCGTCACCGACCGCACCGTCAACGTCAACATCACCCGCCTCCGCAAGAAGCTGGGCCCTTACGCCCAGAACATCGTCAGTCGCACAGGCTTCGGCTATGTGTTCGAGGATTGAGCATCAGCCGCTTCGGGCCTATCACCGCAGTGAATATAAGCATTTACAATGCGATTTTGCGGAATGCAAGTCCTTATACTCACAGCCGTCGGATTGCAAATCCGACTGAGCCAAAAGGACGACAGCATATTCTGTCACCCTTCTGGTTTTTGCCACTTCCTGTCTGTTTTCAGGGTTTCACCCCTGCCTGTGGTCTCCATGCCCCTTCGGGGCTATCTTCGTTCATTGTTTTACGTCTGTTTCTCTGGTCAGCACTCTGCCCAGCAAAGTGTCTTTATAGTAATACCGCGTCAGCGACAGCTTCTCATATTCCGGCAGGCTTTCAAGGTATTCCAGCTCAAAGACGAGACGCGGCTCTTCGTCGTTTGACTCAGGCTGAACTTCTGCCTTATTGCCGATGCGGGCGACACGAATTAGGTAGAGGTCACGCACACCCATACCCTTGATATAGGGCATGAAGTAGTAGAGTTTGTTCCTCATATAATAATCTCCCTCAATCTCTTTTCTATCAGCCTCCAATCCTGATTCAGGTTCACCGTACTTACTCGGATAACGTGGCTGGTATCCTTGTAGACATACGATACGTCGAGTTCCGTATCCACAGTGGGATAGACAAGGATTCCCTTTGCATCCTTTGTCTGTGGCAGGGTCTCGTTTTCCTGATTCATCACATACGAGAGTATCTGCGACAGATGGTCGCGACGTATCTTTCCCTTCTCGCCATACCGTGAAACCAGTGTGTCTTTGTAGTACTTGGCATCGAGGATGATTTTCTTTTTCGTCTGCGGATTGTAAAGAGTCACGTCTGTTTCCATGACGGGCAGCAATGCGTAGGCTTCGTCAGACCCCTTCGCGAATGTCATTCCGCAGGGTGTCAGTTGGAACCGTATGTATGAACGGCTCACTTCAGGGAAGTCCTGCCTGCACTCCTGCTTGTAGAAGTTCATAAGGAATCTCTCGAAGATTCGGTTCATCTGCCGCTCATCGTCCCTAATGTCCAGAAATTCCAGCCTACCTGTAAGGCTTTCGTTAGGCAGAGCCGACTGATGCAGCATTCTGCAAACGTTGAGAACAAAATGATAGTAGATGTTGTTCCGATGCAGTTTAACTGAATTCAACGTATGCTCAGTGATTCGTATGCGCTTTGTCTGAGGCATCCGCCGTAGCGTCTTGTCGATTCTGTCTTTGTTTTCGCCTGACAATCCTGCTATCTTGAGGGAATCCAGCAGCGTGGAGAAGATAATTTGGTTGATGAGAATGTCGGGTGTCAGTTCGTCGTATTGACAGAAAATCTTGCCTTGACGGTAACGACCCATTCTCAGCGTTTCACCGATGTTGATTTTCCCCTTGATGCCGTCCATCTCGTTGCCATAGACAGAATATCCCTGTGCCATTCCGCGTTTCAGCAGATTGTCTGTGGCATTCAGCAGCACATGAACCAGTAAATCCGAGAGCGAAGGACACTCTTCTATACCCACGTTAACTCTACCGCGCATGTCACCCATACCCCACGCATAGCATAGGATATAGTACATGTTCTGTATGGGTATTCTACGCATTTATCTCAGTCGTTCAGAATGTGGCATAATTCATTGCATAGGTCCTCGTTTTCAAAACAGATTTCCTGAAGATACGGGAACAACTCGTACCTACAGATAGACCGCCACCATTCTTCTTCATCATCCACAGAGCTAATCTGGCAAAAGTAGCTGTGACCAATCTCCAAGCCCTTGCCAAGCGAGGCCGATTCGCGTATGATAGAATTGACACGATTCAGCTTACTGCAAATCTTCTCAACAAACTCTCTGCTGAGTTCGGAACAGAGATAGGCCTTGAAACTGTCACCCAGTTCAGGCTCTATCTGGCAGAATGCAAAACGGCGGCGTAGTGCATAGTCAACAATCGCAATCGAACGGTCTGCCGTATTCATGCATCCGATGATATAG
>CAJOLE010000036.1 GCA_905235325.1 uncultured Prevotella sp.
GTGCCAGCCCGATGGCCCGGAAGGGCCAATGTTTGCCGTTGGGCTTTGCGGATGAACGCCCTGTCGGGCGTGCGGGCTGGCACGGGGCCTGCCCCTACATTGGCGGTGTCCACCGACACAGGATCTGAATGGTGAATAGTTAAAAAATGCCAAGGTGCAGCAACTTTTCACTTCCCGATTGTTGCTTCTCACTTCTTTTTAGTACCTTTGCAGCCGCAAATCGAGGTGTAGCGCAGTTGGTAGCGTTCCTGGTTTGGGACCAGGATGTCGCAGGTTCGAGTCCTGTCACCTCGACTCAGAGGCTCAGGGTAAGGCTTCAAAAGCTCAAAAACCCGGCGCCTTTTCTCCAAAACCCACCGCCTTTTCTCCAAAACCCGGCGCCTTTTGAAAAATCTACGCCTTGGAAGATTTCTTATCCGCATCCTCTTGAGCCATCGGATTAGGTGTTGGCTCAGGTGTCGGTTCAGGTGTCGGTTACAGGCTCAGAAAGCGGTCGTCGAGGGGTGTTTTTCCCGATGGAACCGCCTTTTTTCGTATATATAGTTGTCATTCGCAGGTTATTCGTAACTATATAGCGTGTGGCGGGGAGGCCCCGGAATCGTAAAATTAGGGAATCAGCTTAATACTTTCTTGACATAAACAGACACTTTGAGCCCTTTTTGCCTGCCGACAGCCCGCTTTTTGCAGAAAAGTATCAGTTAAGAGCAAGAAAAAGTCATTGTTATCCGAAAAATAATCCTAATTTTGCAACTGAATACTAAAAACCACATCTTCGAGGAAACAATTATTTATTAACAAACTAAATACTAATGTATGAGTCTAATTTACAGTAAAGAGAAGATTCTTGCCGGGGCGTGTCTGGTATGCTTATCCGGCATGTCTCCGCAGGCCGCCAGCGCCGGTAACGGAACGCCGTTGCCCATGGAGCAGCAGCAGGCCACGAAGAAGATCACCGGAACGGTGACGGACGCTATGGGTCCGGTCATCGGTGCCAGTGTGTTGGTAAAGGGCACGTCGACAGGTGCAGCCACCGACTTCGACGGAAAGTTTACGCTCAACGCCGCCCCGGGCAGCACGCTCGTGGTGTCGTACATCGGCTACGTGACGAAAGAGGTGAAGGTTGACAGCCGCAACACTTACGACATCACGCTTGAGGAGGACAAGAAGATGCTCGACGAGGTGGTGGTCGTCGGTTACGGTACGATGAAGAAGTCAGACATCTCGGGAGCCTCGGTCTCGTTAGGCGAGCAGGCCGTGAAGGGTTCAATCATCACCTCGCTCGACCAGTCGCTGCAGGGCCGCGCCGCCGGTGTGACGGCCGTGCAGACCTCGGGCGCGCCGGGCTCCTCGTCGTCAATCCGCGTCCGCGGTACGGCCACCATCAATGCCAACGCCGAACCGCTCTACGTCATCGACGGCGTGCCCGTGCAGAGCAGCGGTAAGTCGGGTGCCGACTACGGTCTGGGCGACGCCTTAGGCAACGGAACGAACTCTACCATATCGCCGCTGTCGACCATCGACCCTGCCGACATCGTCTCGATGGAGATTCTGAAGGATGCCTCGGCAACGGCCATCTACGGTGCGCAGGGTGCCAACGGCGTGGTGCTCATCACGACGAAGCGCGGTAAGGCCGGCGATGCCAAGTTCACCTACAACGGCATGGCCGCCTGGAACCGCCAGACGAAGCGTCTCGACCTGATGAACCTCCGCGAATATGCCGAATACTACAACAGCTATGCTGAGATGGGCGAAGCCTCCTATACGGGCAACTTCTCCGACCCCTCGCTGCTGGGCAAGGGTACGAACTGGCAGGACGCCGTGTTCCAGACGGCCTTCCAGACCTCGCACCAGGTGAGCGCCCAGGGCGGCAGCGACAAGGTGCAGTACTACGTCAGCGGCTCGTATATGGACCAGGAAGGTACGATTATCGGCTCTGAGTTCAAGCGCTTCTCGGCCCGTGCCAACCTCGACTCGCAGCTGAAGTCGTGGCTGAAGATGAGCCTCAGCATCACCTACTCCGACACCAAGGACGACCTGAAGCTGGCCGACTCGGACGAAGGTCTGATCGGCTACTCGCTGACCACCATCCCCTCTATACCTATTTATAATATAGACGGCACTTACTCGTCGGTGTCGCAGGAGGGCTATACCAACCCGAACCCCATTGCCATGGCCATGATGGACGACATCCTGCTGAACCGCCAGAAGATGAACGGCAACATCTTCTTCGAAGTGACGCCGCTCGAAGGGCTGGTATGGCACACGGAGCTGGGCTTCGACCTCGGATGGAACCGCGCCGAGACCTACCAACCCACCGTCGACCTGGGCACGTGGAAGCGCGCCAGCAACGAGAGCCGCATACAGAAGAACTCAAGCACCTTCTGGCAGCTGAAGAACTACCTGACCTACAGCCGCACCTTCGGCAAGCACTCGGCAACGGCCATGGTCGGACAGGAGTGCTGGGAGTCGGAGTACGACTACGCATCGGTCTACAACACCGGCCTGCCCTCCGACGCCGTCCACAACCCGGCACTCGGCACCGGCACGCCGCAGATTGGCGCCGGCTTCGGCAGCTCGGCAATGGCATCGTTCTTCACACGATGGACCTACAGCTACGACAACCGCTACAACGCCACCTACACCTACCGCTACGACGGCTCGTCGAACTTCGGACCTAACAAGCGTTGGGCCGGCTTCCACTCCGTCGCCGGCTCGTGGCGCTTCTCGAACGAGAAATTCGTCGAGAGCTGGGCAGGCAAGTTCCTCAGCAACGGCAAGCTGCGCGTAGGCTGGGGACAGACGGGTAACTCCTCTATCGGCGGCTATAAGTGGGGGTCGCCCCTCTCGACGATGGAGACGGCTCTCGGCACCAGCTACCGCCCCGCACAGATTGCCAACAAGGACATCAAGTGGGAGAGCCAGGAACAGTGGAACGTCGGTCTCGACCTGGGATTCCTGCACGACCGCATCAACCTGACCGTCGACTGGTACAAGAAGGAGTCGAAGGACATGCTGATGCAGCTGCAGCTGCCCGCATACATGGGTACGAGCGGCAACGGCTCGTCGGCTCTCGCCGCCCCCTACGGCAACTACGGCCAGATACGCAACACGGGTGTTGAAATCTCGCTCAACACGCACCCCATTACCGGCAAGTTCGAGTGGGACTCTGACTTCCAGATCTCGTTCAACAAAAACAAGCTCGTGAGCCTCTCTGACGGCTCGAGCAACGCACAGCTCATCGGCTACGGCCAGTGGAGCGACGTGGTGAGCCTGACGCAGGTGGGCGAGTCGCTCTTCAGCTTCTACGGATACGTCACCGACGGCGTCTACACGTCGCTCGAAGACATCGAGACGTCGCCGAAGCCCTCGGCCTACCCCACCAACGGCGTCTTCACCAAGAACTCCACCGTCTACGTGGGCGACATCAAGTACAAGGATCTTAACGGCGACAACATCATCGACGAGAACGACCGCACGAACATCGGCTCGCCGCTGCCTAAGTACACCTTCGGATGGACCAACACCTTCCGCTACATGAACTTCGACCTGAGCATCTTCATCAACGGCTCGGTGGGCAACAAGGTGGGCAACTACCTGAAGATGAAGATGACGCACATGAGCTCTACCTGGACCAACCAGCTGACCGACGTCGCCGACCGTGCCATACTGACACCCATCAACGCCGACAAGGACTACTCGGCAGGCGTAGACCGCGGCGACGGACAGTTGATATGGAACTGGTACGACGACATTCACAACGTACAGCTGAAGAATCCCGGCACCGCCATGCCGCGTGCATCGATCAACGACCCGAACGACAACGACCGCTGGAGCGACCGCTACATCGAGGATGGCAGCTACGTCCGCCTGAAGAACGTCTCGCTGGGCTATACCTTCCCGAAGAAGATCGTCTCCAAATGGGGTCTGGAGAGCCTGCGACTCTACTGCAACTTCCAGAACCTGCTGACCATTACCGGCTACGACGGCTATGACCCCGAAATCGGTGCCTCGACACAGAGTGCCAACGTGATGGGGCTCGACAACGCCCGTTATCCCTCACCGACTACCTACTCGTTTGGTCTTAACGTATCGTTCTAATATATATAAAGGTATAAGATTATGAAACTGACAAACATTAAATATACAGCCGCCCTCGCACTGGCCGCCCTTACGATGGCATCGTGCGAAGACTTCCTCGACAGGCCGACTGAGGACAGCTATAATACAGACAACTTCTACGAGACACCTGAGCAATGTCTCAGCAGCGTCAACTACCTCTACAACTCGCCGTGGTACGACTTCCAGCGCGGCTTCATCAAGGTCGGCGAGGTGCTCTCGGGCAACTACTACTGGGGTTCGTCGCCCTACATGAACTTCTCGGTGAACGGCTCCGACCAGGACCTCGTCAACATGTGCTACTCGCTCTGGGCCGTCATCGGGCACTCCAACACGCTCTACAACACGCTGTCGGCCACCAGCGTCGCCAACAAGAACCAGTGTCTGGGCGAATGCCTGACCTGGAAGGCGATGGCCTACTTCTACCTGGTACGCTCGTTCGGCGAGGTGCCCATCATCCACGACAACTCGAGCATGATGGCTTCGGGCGACTACAACAGTCTGCCGAAGGTGAAGCGGGACGACGTCTACGAGTACATCATCATGACGCTCGAAAAGGCTATGGAAGACCTGCAGGGCGTGAAGACTCCTAACTCAGGGCGCATCGACTACTACTCGGCAGAGGCTCTGCTGGCAAAGGTCTACCTGACAAAGGCCGGCATCACCGGAACGCTCAACGCCGACGACCTGGCCAAGGCGGCTCTGTATGCCAAGGACGTCATTGACAACTCCGGGCGCTCGCTGCTCGAGAACTACGGCGACGTCTGGAAACTGACCTCCAACTTAGCATCGGAGAGCCTTATTGCATGGCGATGGACCGTCGGCTCGCAGTGGACAAGCCAGAATACGCTGCAGAGCGACCTCGCACAAGAGGGTATGGACGAGTTCGGAGATTGCTGGGGAGGCTGGAACGGACTGTCGGTCGACCTGCAGGAGGCCTTCGGCATCAACCTGCTCGAGAACCAGCCCGATGCCTGGATCAACAATATCGACACCCGCCTGAAGGCCACCATGATGCTGCCGGGATTCACGTGGGACTATCTGTGGCAGGACCACGGAGGCCTCGACTTCCTGCGCTTCCTCTACGACGACACCTACAATGCCGCCGCTACAGGAACGCTGCAGGCTCCGACAGGCGCCAACTGCGTGAAGCACCTCTACGGCAACACTGCCGACCACGTTGCAGCACTCAACATAGCACCGGCACGCATGGCCTATGCCCTGGCAACGCACATCCTGCGGCTTTCCGACGTCTACCTCATCTATGCTGAGGCCATGCTGGGAACAGGACGCTCGACATCGACCGACGCCAAAGTGCTCGATGCCTTCTACGCCGTACACCACCGTGCCGTGCCCAGCAGCAACTACCCGACAAGCGTCTCCTGGAACGACATCTGGAAGGAGCGCCGGCTGGAGTTTGCCATGGAGGGCGACCGCTGGTACGACTATGTGCGCGTGAGCTACTACGATTCCGACTTCTGCGTCAATGAGCTGACCAACCAAAAGCGTAATGCCTACTGGGGACTCAATGACCTCTACAAGGAGTATTACACCTCGGGAACCTGGAGCGTCGACCCCTCGAGCCAGGGTTACGACTCAACGGTGGCAGCCCCCAACGTCAACGTCATGCTGCGCACCGACTCTGAGACAGGCAAGAAATACTTTGCCCTGCCCATGTCGGCCGAGGACGTGCTCTACAACCCCAACCTGGGCTCCAACGTCGAAGGCGTACACGTAGACGTCCGCTCTACCTACAGTTACTAACCGTCAAAAGAATCAGATATTATGAACAAGATGAAACAATATACAAAAGGACTGCTTTTAGCCTCAGCTGCCGTGGCCGGTCTCTCCCTGGCGGCGTGTAAGGACCAGCCCGACAAGTACGAAGTTGCAGGCGGCACGCCTACGGTGAACTACGTGCGCTGCCTCTCGTCGGAGGTAAAGAACAACAACGACGCTGCCGACATGCACTACACCAACGGCGAGCTCGTCGTGGAAGCGTCGCCACAGAGCACGCTGGCCATCATCGGCGAAAACCTGCGCAGCGTCTATGAGCTCTACTTCAACGACCGCAAGGCCGTGCTGAACAACAGCTACATCACCGACAACACGCTTATCGTCGACGTACCAAAGGATGTGCCCATCCAGGTGACCGACAAGATTTACCTCATCACCAAGTCGAAGGACACGGTAGCCTACGACTTCCACGTCATCATCCCCGCTCCCGTCATCACGGCCATGTCGTGTGAGTATGCCAAGCCGGGCGACCGCGTGACCTTATCGGGCAACTATATGGTAAACGATGCCGGCGTTCCTCTGGAAGTGTTCTTCCGTAATGCCAACGACCAGGACATTCCTGCCACCATCAACAGCATTGCCGGCGACTACACGTCGGTAGTAGTCACCGTACCTGACGAAGCAGCCGAAGGTCCGGTCACGATGACATCCATCTACGGCACGACGCTCTCGTCATTCTACTATCAGGACAGCCGGGGTATGCTCTTCGACTTCGACAACGGACGCACGCAGCAGGGCTGGCACGCACGGACCATCACCACCGGCGACAACGCACTCTCAGGCAACTACCTCGTGCTCGGCGAAGGTGCCACGATGAGCGAGGACGGCGGCTGGGACGACGGCAACAACTCGTTCGAGTACTGGTGCGGCGACTGGAACTCACCGCAGACATACCCCGACCCGCAGGGCATCAGGCTGTTTGACGTCGTCGACTTTTCGAAAGCCGAGAACATGAGCCTGAAGTTCGAGATGTGCATACCTGCCAGCAACCCCTGGGCAGCAGGTGCCATGCAGATTATCTTTGCACCTACCAGCTACGTCACCCTCAGCGGCAACAGCCCCGACATCTACGGCGACGCCGTTCAGGGAGCCAACAACATCTTCTTCCGCTGTCCGGGACAGAGCGACTGGGACGGCCACGAATTCTTCTCGAAGCAGAATCCGCTGCCGAGAGCCCTCTATCGCCCCTGGACGACAACAGGCTCCTTCGACACCGCCGACCAGTGGATCACCGTCACGCTGCCCATTGCATCGAGCTTCGTCTACAACTTCGACGGCTCAGGCCTGCCCTTCAGCCTGAAGGAGGAAGACTTCGCCAGCCTGACCATATTTATCGTGGGCGGTGGCGTCAATGGTACAGAGTGTAACCCTTATATCATGATTGACAACATCCGCGCTATCCCCAACTAAACAACGGATTAAACGGATTAACCGATCTGACCGAAACAATAACATAGAAGCATTTAAGATATGAAAAAGACTAAGAATATAATATCACTGTTGGTACTGGCCTTCGTCGGCCTGTCCCTGACAGCCTGCAGCGAGGACGACCTCGACACCAACCAGTATATAGGCGGTGTCAGCCTCAACGCCTATGGCCCCAACCCCGTGATGCGGGGCGGACAGCTGCGATTCACGGGCAGCAATCTCGACAAGATTGCCAGCATCCAGATTCCCGGCACACAACCCATCACCAACTTCGACGTGGTAAAGTCGGGCATCCCCAGCGAAATTCGTGTCACCGTACCCAAGGACGGACCGACGGTGGGCATTGTCACGCTGACCACTAAGGACAACCAGACCATCACCACAAAGAGTGAGCTGACCTACACCGAGCCTATCGAGTTTGAGGGCTTCACGCCCGCCTCGGCCATGCCCGGCGACGTCGTCACCATCAAAGGCGACTACCTGAACCTCATCCAGTCGCTGGCTTTCGCTGACGGCGTGATTGTCGGCGAAGCCGACTTCCTAAGCCGCGACCGCTACACGCTGACCGTGGCCGTACCCGAAGAGGCACAGACCGGCAAGATTGTGCTCTACACCGCCGACCTCACCGTGGCATCCGACGAGGAGCTTGACTACCAGATCATCCCTGCCGACGAGGCCATCGAAATCGGCACGCCCACCGTCAGCAGTCTCAAGGGCCGCAACACGGCTGAGCCTCTGGGCACCATCACCGCCAAGGCCGGCGAGACCGTCAGCATCGCCGGTGCCTATTTCAATCTGGTGGCCGATGTGAAGATACGTCCGCGTCAGTCCGTTAAGTCCGATGCCTATTTAAATCTCGCGGCCGATGTGAAGAAAAGTCCGCGTCAGTCCGTTAAGTCCGATGCCTATTTAAATCTCGCGTCCGATGCGAAGGTTGCCGGTATCAGTCTCCGTGAACTAAAGATTGCCAACGACGGCACCGCTATCGTCGGCACCCTGCCTGCCGAGGCTCCCAGCGGCGACATCGTCATCATCTGCAAGTCGGGCGTTGAGGTGCCTGCCGGAACGCTGACCACCGTCAAGCCTTCGGGCTGCACAGCTGCACCGAATCCCGCAAAGGCCGGCCAGCCGCTCACTATCAGCGGTCAGGACATCGACCTCGTGACGGCCGTACTGTTCAACAATGTCGAGCAGGCCGTTACCGACATACAGGCTACGGCCGACAAGGTGGTGGTCACAATTCCCGAGGCTGCCCTCGAGGGCCTGCAGCTCGTGATGACCAACGGCGAGACGGTCGAGGTGGCCACAACGTTGGTAAAGCCCACCGTCACTGGCTATGACAACCCAAGTGTCAGTGCCGGCGGCACCCTGACCATCAAGGGCAACGACCTCGACCTGGTGAAGACCGTACAGTTCGGCGACGGCTCTGACGTCGTCAACGTCGAGAACGCCACCACCGATGCCATCACCATCAGCGTCCCGATGAATGCCCTCAGCGGCTCACCCACGCTGACGCTGGCCAATGGCACCACCGTGGCCGACGTTCCCGCTGTCACCGTCCAGGAGGCCGTATTCTGCTACTTCACGGAAATGCCCGCTGAAGATGCCGAGTTGAAAGCCGGCGACTCGTTTGCACTGCCCGTAGCCAACGGCGACAAGCTGACGGGAGTTGAGGTCAACGGTGAGGCGTGCCAGTACGTGCTGACCTCAGCCAACCAGCTGATAATCGGTATTCCCGGCAATGCGAAGAAGGGCGCAAAGGTCCGCCTTATTTCTTCTAACGGCGAGATTACTTACACCATCGACTTCATACCCAACACGGAGGTGACCACCGTCCTTTGGACAGGCCAGGCAGTGGCCGACGACTGGAAAGACCAACCTTACATTCTCTCCGATGCCGGTCAGGAGCTGAAGGATGCCGGTGTCGTCGCTGGCGACATCATCAGCTTCCACATCACGCCGCTGTCTCCGGACTGGAAGGTTGAGTTTGTTGAGGGGCACTGGGGAGCCACCTATGCAAGCGTGTGCAGCATTGGCAACGATACCGAGGGAGGCAAGTTCACTGAGTATGACCTTGATGCCAACAAGGGCTACTACAGTCTTGTCGTAACTGAGGAGATGCTGGACGCTGCATTCAAACAGCAGTGGTGGGGAGGTGTCTTCCTGCTCAATGGCGACAACGTTGTCGTTGACAGAATCACGACGACTCACTATGAGTCAACCGAGACCACTGTGTGGACGGGCGAGGCCGTGGCCGACGACTGGGGCGGCCAGCCCTACATCCTCAGCGACGGCGGTACCGAGCTGCTGGAAGCTGGCATGAAGGTGGGAAGCATCATCCGCCTTTACATCACGACCACCGATGACACCTGGAACTGCCAGATTGTCGACGGACACTGGAGCCCCAACACGCCCTTCGACGGCTGCGACTTCAATGGCGACAACTGGAATCTCTCTGAGCACAACGGTGCCCTGGAGTTCATCGTCACGGACTACATCTACGAGCACATCACGACTGTAGGCGGCTGGGGAGGCTCGTTCCTGCTCAACGGCGACAACACCGTCTGCACCAAAGTTACTATAGAATAATGTAAATACCATCATGATTATGGAACTGAAGAATATGATCAATACACTAAGCGTTGCAGCTGTGGCACTACTTGCCACAGCCTGCAACGACACCGATGCACAGTACGACATCCCCGAGGTGGGGGCACCCCAGTTCGTTTCGGCAACGCCCGCAACGTCAGAGCCTCTGTTTTTCGGCGAGCAGACTTTCACCGTCACCTTCGACAAGAACATCGGTTTCGCAACGGCAAATGCCTCAAAAATCACGCTCAACGGCACACCCGTGAAGCAGGCACTGGTACTCGGCGCTGCTCCTACGCTTACCATCAACGCCGACGTCGACTTTAAGAAGACGCAGAACCTCGTCATTCCCGCCGGTCTCATCGTCGGGCCTCAAGGCATCCCCTACACGGAGGAGATCAACCTAACGTGGAGCATCGGCAACCTGCCGTCTAACGACGCTACAGCCATCACGCAGAAGCTGGGCTGGGGCTGGAACCTCGGCAACCATTTCGACACCAGCGGCGATGCCATCAAGAATGGATGGGGCTACTGGGACGGCGTCGACCGCATGACCGCAGCCCCCTTCCAGACACTGGCAGCCGTCGGTGCCAAGACGCTGCGTCTGCCCGTCACATGGACTGACCACATGGACGAGGGCAACGTTATCAACCCCGACTACCTCAACGAAGTGGCGGCTGCCGTCGACCTCGCCATCGGGGCCGGCCTGAACGTCATCATCAACACCCACCACGACTCGTTCGAGACTGACCTGGGCAACGCCGCCAACGATGCCAACGTCGCTAAGGCCGACTCTGCGCTCATCGCCTCGCTGTGGACGCAGGTGGCCACACGCTTTGCCAGCTACGGCGACCAGCTCATCTTCGAGACCTTCAACGAGGTTCACGCCGGCGACAACTGGGGCGGCGGCTCCGATGCTGAGTATGCACTGCTCAACCAGTGGAACCAGTACGCCGTCAATGCCATCCGCGCCACCGGAGCCGGCAATGCCAACCGTTGGATTGCCGTGGCAGGCTATGCCGCCAACATCGACCTGACATTAGATCATTTCGTGCTGCCCAACGATCCCGCCAACCGCCTCATCGTGGCCGTTCACAGCTATGACCCCTACAACTTCTGTCTTGCACCTGAGACTTCTGGTGTCAGCAGCTGGGGCCACAACGCAGACCCTGCCCACTCCGTTGCCGGTGCCAACGAGGAGTATGTCATCAAGCAGCTCTACAAGCTCCGCACAGCCTACATCGAGAAGGGAATCCCCTGTTACCTCGGTGAGTACGGTTGCGTCTGGCAGACCACCGGCCGGGCCAACGCCTTCCGCAAGTACTACCTTGAGTTCTTCTGCCGTGCCGCCTATCTGGCCGGTATACCGATGTTCATCTGGGACAACAACGCCACCGGCAGCGGCAACGAGGCCAACGGCTACCTAAGCCACGCCACCGGCGAGTGGTACAACGATGCCGAGACGGTCGTGCCCATGATGGTCAAGGCCTGCACCAACACCGACGACAGCTACTGGTTCGACACCATCTGGAACAACTCACCAGCAGCCGAGTAACATCACTTTCACTTATCACTTCTATGAAGACTCCTATCATCATTGCCGCCACGTTTGCCCTGTGCTCGTGTGGCGGCAATCAGCAGAAGGCCAGCGACCCCCTGGCCGACAGCGGACGGACACAGCTGACAGAGAACCTGCTGACAAATCTCAAGGCTTTGGGCGACAGCTCCGTCTATATGTTCGGACACCACGACGATACCGTCTACGGCATTGGCTGGCAGGCCGACTACCTCAGCGACTCCACGGTTCATCAGCGGTCCGACGTACGAAGCGTCTGCGGCGACTTCCCCGCCCTGCTGAGTTTCGACCTCGGTCACATCGAATTAGGCGACACGCTGAACCTCGACGGTGTGCCTTTCAGCCGCATCCGCCAGGAAATTCTGGCTCACTACGACCGAGGCGGCATGGTCACTCTCTCGTGGCACCTCAACAATCCCCTCAGTGGCGGCACGTCGTGGGTGGCCGACTCGCTCCGTGACGTTGAGACCCACACCGTCGCAGCCGTGCTCGAAGGGGGCGAACGCCACGAACAGATGCTCGCCTGGCTCGACCGCGTGGCTGACTTCCTCAACTCTCTGACGACACCTTACGGAGTCCGTGTCCCCGTTCTCTTTCGCCCCTGGCACGAGCATACCGGCTCCTGGTTCTGGTGGGGCAGTGACCACTGCACCCCCGAGCAGTACAAGGCCCTGTGGCAGCTGACCGTCAGCCGACTCAGGGAGAGAGGCGTCGTCAACGCCCTCTTAGCCTACTCCCCAGGCACTGAGCCTGACGGCAACGCCGAGAAATACCTGGAACGCTACCCCGGCGACGACATCATCGACCTGATGGGCCTCGACTGCTACTGTCAGCAATGCAGCGACAATGTTGCTGCCGACAGCAACGCCGAAACACCCGTTCCCGTTACCACCCTCACCCTTCACCCTTCACCAGGAGTAGCCCTCTATATGGAAAACCTCGACAAGAATCTCGAGATGGTATGCAACGTGGCAAGGGAGCACGGCAAGGCTGCCGCACTCACCGAGACAGGCTGCGAAGGGCTGCGGACACCCGACTGGTGGACCCACGCCCTCGCTCCCGTCTTGGCCCGTCACCCCGTGAGCTACGTCCTCGTCTGGCGCAACGCCCACGACCGTCCCGGCCACTTCTTTGCCCCCTACCCCGGCCAGCAGTCAGCCTCCGACTTCGTCAACTTCTATAACCTGAAGGCCACTCTCTTCCTGCACGACCTCAACGGGCTGTATCTCTCGAACCATTGACACAACCTCTCATGTCATCGTCCATGCCCTCACAGGCATTCCGCGAGCTACGAACGCAGCTCGGACAGCTTGCGCTGATAGTACTTACGAAGTCGGCGGACAGCATGGTCGCGTATCTGGCGCACACGCTCACGCTTCAGCCCCAGGTCTTCCGCAATCTCGGCCATCGTCTCATGCTCGCGGTCGATACCGAAGAAGCGGTTGACGACCTCGGTCTCACGCTCACCAAGCGTCGTGAGTGCAAACTCAATGGCACGCTCGACCGATCCTGAGTAGACACGGTCATCGGCCTGCGGGGAATCCTGGTTGATAAGCACCGAAAGCAGACTCACATTTGAGCGCGAACCCAACGGAGCATCGACCGAGAGAGGATGGCTGTTCTGCCTCGCCAGCGCGTCGGCATCCTTAGGCATTTTGTAGAGACCGTTCTGCTGGTCGATGGCACGCTCCATCTGCCGGCGAATGAATGGTGCTGCGTAGTTCACGAAGCGCGTTCCATGCGAGGCATCATACTTTGAAGCTGCATTGAGCAGGCCGATGTTGCCCTCGCTGACAAGGTCGGCCATCTGCAGCCCGCGACCACGATAGCTGGCTGCCAACTTCACCACAAAACGCAGGTTTGCCTCAACCAACTGGCTGACGGCACGCTGGTCGCCACGGAGTATTCTCTCTGATAATTCACGCTCCTGCTCATCGCTGAGCAGGTTCTGACGCCCGATTTCGTCTAAATAATTGTTTAAGCCGCTGTCTGTCATATTAAAAAGTGTATTTATGTGTGCAAAGATACGACTTTTTTTGTATTTTTGCCAACGAAATGAGAAGAATTATATTATTTTTTATGCTCGCGGGCTGTCTGACTGCCTGGGGAGGACGTCCGAAAGTGGGACTGGTGTTAGGGGGCGGCGGTGCCAAGGGCGCGGCTGAAGTCGGTGTGCTGAAAGTCATCGAGCGGGCGGGCATTCCTATCGACTACATCGCCGGCACATCTATAGGATCTGTCGTCGGAGGGCTCTATGCTGCCGGCTACACTGCCACGGAGCTTGACTCCATGTTCTGCCAGCAGGAGTGGCTGACGCTGCTGACCGACCGGCGAAACGACTTCGCCGGCGAACCATACAGGGTGAAAGAGGGTGTCACCTACATCTTCGGCTTCCCCATCATGGGCGACCTGAAAGTCGACGACATCGGCGGCTTTGGCATTATGCGAGGCGAACAGGTGGAACAGCTTATTGATTCCATGACAATCAGCAAAGGCTGCCGAAACATCGACGAGCTGAAGATTCCTTTCCGCTGTGTGACTGCCGACATCCGTTCTGCCACTGAGGTCGTTATTGCCGACGGTCAGGTGTCGAAGGCCGTCAGAGCATCGATGGCCATTCCCGGTATCTTCAAGCCGGTACGTCGCGATGGGAACATTCTGGTTGACGGCGGTATGCTCAACAACCTGCCCGTCGATGTCGTGAAAGCGATGGGTGCCGACATCGTCATTGCCGTCGACTTGCAGCAGGAAGAAAAGAAAGAGCGCACCAGCAACAGCAACCTCGACATCATTGGCAGTCTCAGCGACCTGTTAGGCATCGGCGGGCTGGTCAACTGGCTGACGTCACGTCCCGACATCACCAAATACATAAACAACGTCAAGCAATCGACCATCTACATCCATCCGCCGCTTCCTGACATGGATGCCTCGAGCTTCGGCAACAAGAACAGTTCCCGAATGATCAAGGTCGGCGAGGACGAAGCCATGAACCACTGGGACGAATTGCTGAAACTGAAAGAACAGCTGAAGAATGATCAGTAAGAACCAGATAAAGCTCATCAAGCAGTTAGAGCTGAAGAAGTTCCGCCGGCGCGAAGGTCTGTTCGTGGCCGAAGGTCCCAAGGTGGTCGGCGACCTGCTGAAGCGCACAAAGCCTGCCGTCGTCTATGCCACCGACGACTACGTTCCACCTCAGCCCATCGACGTGCAGCGCATCAGCGACGACGAACTGCGTCGCATCAGTTTCCTGCAACATCCGCAGCAGGTCCTGGCTTTGTTCCCAATTCCAGCCCAGCCCCCGTTTTCGTTATCGTTTTCGTTCCCGTTAACGCTCGCTCTCGACGGCATCCAGGACCCGGGCAACCTCGGCACCATCATCCGACTGGCTGACTGGTTTGGCATCAGCACCATCATCTGCAGCGACGATACCGCCGATGCCTGGAACCCCAAGGTGGTTCAGGCTACAATGGGCAGCATCGCTCGCGTGAACATTATTTATACTGATTTGCCCGCACTCCTTGACAGCCTGCCCGCCGGCACGCCCATCTACGGCACACTGCTCGACGGCGACAACATCTACACCCAGGAACTTACCAGCGACGGCATCATCATCATGGGCAACGAGGGCAATGGGCTGTCAGAGGCTGTCAGACAACGTGTCAACCGCCGTCTGCTCATCCCCGCCTACCGAAAGGATGACACAGCGGAGTCGCTTAACGTCGCCATTGCCACCGCCATCATCTGCTCTGAGTTCCGGAGGCGCTGACCGTGCGGTAAGTCTCGATATCCTTCATACCGTTCAGGAAGGCCGCAGCGTCCATCCGCTTCTTACCGGCAAGCTGCAACTCGTCAATCTGCAACAGACAGTCAGCCGTAGCGACGTACAGGTGCCTGCGGTCGGCCACGATGCGGCCAGCCTCGCCTATGGCGGGGCGGTCGGTCTTCGTCGAGCGAAACAGTTTCAGCACCGTCTCACGGCCGTCGGGCCCGACAATCGTCGTCCAGGCACCGGGGTACGGACTCAAGCCGCGGATGAAGTCGTAGATTTTCTTCACCGGCTGTTGCCAGTCGACCTCGCAGGTTTCCTTAAACAGTTTCGGTGCCGCCTTCAGCCCGTCGCCGGCGGGCTGCGGAATGCTTGCGGGCGAGCCGTCGGCAGCAACGATGAGCTCAAGCGTCTGCAGGCAGATGTCGGCACCGAGGTGCATCAGTCCGTCGTAGACGTACTCCGCGTCGGCCGTTTCGGGTATGTCGAAGGGCTGCTGCATGATGATGCGCCCCGTGTCGATGTCGTGATCCAGGAAGAACGTCGTCACGCCAGTCTGCGTCTCGCCGTTGATGACCGCCCAGTTGATGGGGGCAGCACCGCGATACTGTGGCAACAGCGCGGCGTGGACGTTGAACGTCCCGTACGCCGGCATCGCCCACACCACCTCAGGCAGCATTCTGAAGGCCACTACTACCTGCAGGTTGGCACTATAGCCCCGCAGTGTCTCCACGAACGCCGGGTCTTTCATCTTCACTGGCTGCAGCACGGGCAGTCCCCGTTCTGCGGCATACTGCTTTACCGCCGATGGCTGTAGGACAGACCCGTGTCTGCCCACAGGCTTGTCGGGCTGCGTCACCACCGCCACCACGTTGTACTGGTTCTCCACGAGCGCCCTCAGGGTTGCCACGGCAAACTCCGGCGTACCCATAAAGACGATTCTCAAGTCTTCTTTTCTCATAGTCGGGGCTTCTTACTGGATGCTGCGCTTCATGTTCAGTTCGGTGATGCGGCCTTCAGGCGACACCTGAGCCGTCACCTTGTAAACCGAACTGGACTGTTCGGCACCAAGACCGCGCTCCGTATGCTGAGCGACGGTGAAGTTAACGTTATAAGCAAACTGTCCCTCTCCGAGCCTTACCTTCTCGATGGCCCAGTCACCGTTGGGGGCAAACTCGATCTTGGTCACGTCAGCCTCATGCAGTTTCTCCATATATTGGCAGACGTCTACCTTGGTCGCATTCGGCCGGTGCAGGAATGAGGTAAGCACAGGTGCAAGGGTTGACGTCAGGGCCGACTCATCCATCTGGGCAAGCGCATTGAAGAAGGTGGTGAACAGCTGGCTCACGATGAGACGGTCCTCGGGCTTCACCTTCTCTGCCTCAAGCTGCTCGTAGTTGGCGTGGGCCTCGTCATAGTAGGCACCGTCGTCATGGCTCTCCATATACTTCTTGAAGGCTTCTGGCGTATTCTCATTCTTGGCGGCAATCCAGTCGAGCGAGTCAATCTTAATGCCGGCTTCGATGATATGTCCGCTCTGGGGATGCTGCTTGACGAAACGCTCAAAGGCCGTCTTGCTGTTGTTCACCATCGCGTCGTGCCAGTCGTTCTCAACCTTATTGAGACCATTCAGAAGAAGCCGGACGGAGTCGCGGTGAGCCTTGGGAGCATCGCCATACATATCGAGGAAATTCTGCAACACCAGCGGCTCGGTGCTTTTTATCGCATTCGCGTAGGCCCGTTCTTCAACCTGCCGCTCCTGATTCTTCATGAAGTAGATTCCAAGAAAGACGACGATAAGCGCAATGACGAGTCCGATGACGGCCGCCGCTATTCCGACCTTCCTCTTGCGCGAACGCGGTGCATGAGGCAAGGGATTACCCGCATCTTCACGCACGACAAGCTCCACATCTCCCTTTCCCGTCTTCGACCTCGTCAAAGCTCCCGTTCCCGTTAACGTTCCAGTCAAAGTTCCCGTTAACGTTCCCTTCAAAGTTCCCGTTCCCGTATCCGAAGCACCATTGATGCTACAGCGGCAGTTAGGGCAGTAAGACTGCTCCTTGAAAATAACTTCGCCACAGTCCGGACATCGGGTGATTTTCCCCGCGATGTCAATACCACACGACGGACATGTCTTTGCTTGGTCGCTTACTTGATGACCGCATTCTGGACATTTTATCAACATATTTTCTCTCTATTTATTTAATTTTCCATCTTTCTCCCCTACCCGACAGTCCGGGGAGGGGCTATTCTTTTCAGTGCCTGTAACGGATCTCGCGCAGACCGTGACGCCCCGTAAACCGAGACTTGTCAACATAGCCGTTAATACCGACTATGCGACCCTTGGCCGTATACTGCCACAACGTATAGTCGCGACCGTCGGCCAACTCCGGTTCCTCCGTCGTGTACATCGCTATCATCAGCTGGTAGTCGTCGAGTTTACCGACAAGGTGCTTGTTGTAAAAGTTTCGGTAAGTATAGACCAGCGGTTTCTGGCGGTACGCACCCTCCATCAGAAGCAGGAACTTCTGAAGCGAGTCGCAGAACGCCTCTACGGGCAGGTTCGCCGTCGTCTCGACATCCACCATCGGAATAAGGTCCTGCTCGCCCGGCAGGCACTGAGCCATGAAATTACGCAGCTGAACCTCCTGAGGCGTCTTCGGGCGATAGAAGTGGTAGCTGCCAACCTTAAGACCGTAGCGATGAGCCAGGTCGATGTTACGCTCAAAGTAGGAGTCTATGCGGTCGCCGCCCTCCGAAGCCTTCAGATAGACGTAGGCCATCTTCGTGTTCTCGCCCACCGTCTCCCAGAACACCTCACCCTGGTAGTGGCTCAGGTCGATGCCGTGAACGTGGCCGCACGTGTCCTCACACATCAGGTAAGGGTTTATCTCGTCGCCGTCTGCGTCGTATTGAGGTTCCGGGGCTGGTTTCGGTACAGCCTTGACCACGCGCTTGGCTGCGGTTTTCTTCGAGGTTTTGCGGGCAGACTTCTTCTTTTGAGCCACAGCCGTCGTCTTCGCCTTACGCTTCTTGGGCTTGGCCACCGTCTGTTCACCAATCACGACGCCAATCAGTAGAACAACCAACAGAAATAACAATCTCTTCATGCTTTTTATATTTTTGAGGTGCAAAGATACGAAATAATGCTGAATTCATAAGTCATAATTCATAATTATTTTCTATCTTTGCCAAATTTTTTGACTTACGAAGTAGATCGTTCTTTTAGTAATCGTAAAAAAATAATTTGGTATGATATCTGAAACACAGAGGACACGGAGGACACAGAGAATAAATCCATTTAACAGGAGATTTCCGGGAG